>NZ_JBALUY010000038.1:0-32507 GCF_036963605.1 Phenylobacterium sp.
AAGCCTTCAGTGCTTTTTCGCCTCCGTGACAGCCGCCGTTTCCGAGGCCGCACCCGTTTCAGCCACCTGAACGACGGCGGCGGTCTTGGTGGGATCGGCCAGGCCCGCGCCCTTCATCAGGCATTGGCCAGTGTCCATCAGGGCGTGCTGGCCGAGGCAGAACACGTCCTCATAGTGCGGCATGGACACCGCCAGGCACTGATAGAGGTTCAGCTTGGCCATGTTCAGGCAGGAGGCCGAGGTGGGTTCGACCATGACGGCGGTCAGCAGGTCGGCGCGGTTCTCGCCGGCCTCGCCCAGGACAGCCAGGGCGGCCACGGCCAGGCTGCGCGCGACCATGCGGCTGTAGGGCGGCTCGGCCGGCTCGGCCGACAGCTCCAGCACGCCGGCGCCCAGCGCGGCCTGTTGCAGGCGGGCGGTCTCTTCCAGCTCGCCGACGATCGGGGTGGCCGAGAGCGCCTTGGCCTGGGACAGACGCAGGGCTCGGTTCTCGACGTCGGCCTTGGACCATTTGGCCTTCTGCACGTCATAGGCCGCCTGCTTGACGGCGGAGCCGGTCTCGAACAGGCGCTTACCCTCGGCGCCATAGGCGGCGATCACCAGGCCCGCCGCGCCCTTGGCGCCAGGCAGGCTGGCAGCGTAGTTGGGATCGGCGATCAGATCGGCGAACATCTTGTTCCGCGTCTCGGGATCGATCGAATAGGTGCGGACGGCGGCGACGAATTCTTCGTTCTGCAGGGCGGCCACGGCGCCATAGGCCACGGCGCCCTTCAGGAACTGGATCGGCTCATAAGCGACGCCGGTCTTGAGCGAGCTGGCGATCTCGGCGCCGTCATCGAAGGCCGGCGAGATGGCCGAGGACCTGGACATATAGAAGCGATAGGCGCTGGCCTGCTCGATCAGAGACGGCGCGAGGGCCACGGGCGGCGGCGGGGGCGCCACCGGCTCGGGCTTGGGGTCCGCGCAGCCCGCCAGGGTGGCGGCGCCGATCAGAGCGAACGCGGTGAGCGCGCCGCGGAAGCTGTAAGCCGAGCTCATGGGTGGATCTTCCCTAAACGAAACGCCGCCGAACATAGCATGCTCGGTCGGGCGAGATCATGGCCCGAGCTTGGTAAACTACTGTTTACCAAGCTTTACCAGTGACCTCCCGCCTTGGGCGAGCGCGTCCGGCCATTCAGTCAAAGAGCTTGGAGACCGACTCTTCGTTGGCGATGCGTCGAATGGCCTCGCCGATCAGGGCCGCGCAGCTCACATAGCGAATCTTGTCGGCCGAGGCGGCCCGTTCGGGCGAGCTGATGGAATCGGTCATCACCAACTCTTTCAGCACCGAGGCGCCGACCCGTTCGATGGCCGCGCCCGACAGCACCCCATGGGTGACATAGGCCGAAACCTCGGAGGCGCCGCCGTCCACCAGGGCCTGGGCGGCGTTGCAGAGGGTGCCGCCGCCGTCGATGATGTCGTCGAACAGCACGCAGCGGCGGCCCTCGACATCACCGATGATGTTGGCCACCTCGCTCTTGCCGGGGCCCGAGCGGCGCTTGTCGACGATGGCCAGTTCGGCGTTCAGGCGGCTGGCGACGGCCAGGGCGCGGACCACCCCGCCCACGTCCGGCGAAACGATCATCAGCTCGTCGGGCTTGGGGTAGTGGGCCTTCATGTCGTTGGCCAGCAGGGGCGCCGACAGCAGGTTGTCGGTGGGAATGTCGAAGAAGCCCTGAATCTGGCCCGAGTGCAGATCCATGGTCAGGACCCGGTCGGCGCCGGCGCGGGTGATCAGGTTGGAGACCAGCTTGGCGGAGATCGGCGTGCGGCCGCCAGTCTTCCGGTCCTGACGCGCATAGCCGAAATAGGGCATCACCGCGGTGATCCGCCGGGCCGAGGCGCGTTTCAGCGCATCGATGCAGATCAGCAGCTCCATCAGATTGTCATTGGTGGGGTAGCTGGTGGACTGGATGACGAAGACGTCCTCGCCGCGGACATTCTCGTCGATGGTCACCCAGACCTCGTTGTCGGCGAACCGCTTCACCTGGGCCTTGGTCAGGGGGATGTCGAGATGGTCGGAGACGGCCTGGGCGAGAGCCTGGTTTGAATTGCCCGCCAGCAGCTTCATGGATTCTCCCGAGGTCGGTCCGCGTCGGTCAGGCGGGCTTTAATCCAGGGGGCGGACCCGCGGCAACCCCTGGTGACGCCGCTCTACAGAACGATGGCCGACAGCAGCCGCCCATAGTCGGCCTCGCCCAGGTGGAAGGCGCGCCGGTTGGAGAAGAAATGGTCAGGCTCGGCGCAGGTGTCGCGGCCCATCCATTCGCATTGGAGGACGCCTGTGGCGGCGATCTGGGCCAGGACGAAGGCCGGCAGATCGAACATGCGCTTGTCCGACGCCACGGCCGGGCGGAAGAACCGCGCGTTGGCGTCGTCCACCGCCGTGAACTGTTCGAGGAACTCTAGCCCCACCTCATAGGACTTCGGCCCGATGCAGGGGCCGACGGCGGCCAGAATGCTGTCCCGCCGCGCGCCCAGGCTCTCCATCTTGGCGACCGTGTCGGCGACCACCCCGCCCAGGGCGCCCTTCCAGCCGGCATGGGCTGCGGCGACAACGCCGGCGGCCTTGTCGGCCATCAGGATGGGGGCGCAGTCGGCGGCCAGGGCGCCGCAGATCAGGCCAGGCGTCCGGGTCACCACGGCGTCGGCCTCCGGTCGAGCCGCGCCCCAGGGGCGCTCGGCGATCTCGGCGCGGGCGGAATGGACCTGATGGCAGGTGTTGAGCGCCTCGTGCGGAAGGCCGAACCAGGCGGCGGCCCGGCGACGGTTCTCGGCCACGTCCTCCGGCGAGTCGCCTGAGCCCGGCCCCACGTTCAGGGACGTATAGAGTCCGGTGGAGACCCCGCCCTGGCGGGTGAAGAAGGCGTGGCGGACGCCCGCGGCCTGCAGCAGGGGCGAGGTGATCACCGGCAGGGATGAAACGGCGTCGGTCATGATCAGTCCGCCTCGAAGGCTGGAGGGACAAGGCCCGGCCCATGCAGGCACAGGACCTTGAAGAGGGCGCCCATCTGGTCGGGGGCGGTCAGGCGGTCGAACTGCCGCCCGACCTGGGCGGCGCGCTCGGGTCGGGCCGTGGCCAGGGCCTGGGCCCGAGCTTCGATCCCCAGGCGGCGCAGAAACTCCGCCTGGGTCAACAGGGGGGCGGCCGTGGCGCCTTCGGCCTTGGCCGCCAGCGCAACGGCGGGGAAATCAGCGTGGAAGGTCAGGTCCGCTTGGCCAGGACAGGCCAGGGGATCGACCTTTTCGTGGCCCTTGAGCGCCTGAAAGGTGTCGCCGCCGGCCTCGCCGGCCGCCGGGCCATAATCGATCAGCAGGGCCGCGCCGCCATCGGCGGCCAGCCGGGCGCCGATCTGCGCGCCCAGGGCCGCCTGGGCCGGCGAGGTTTCGAACACCGCGCCCACCTCGCCGTGGCGGCCGTCGGGAGGCAGGGGGGCGGAGAGGCCGAAGACGAGCTCGCCGGCTTCGTTCAGCCCGACCATCCGCTCGGCCCAGCCCTTCTCGGTGCGCACGAACTGTTGGGTCGGCAGGCAGTCCAGCAGCTCATTGGCCACCAGAATCATCGGCGCGCCCACCGGCACGGCGTCCAGACTGTCGGCCCACTGGGGCGCGGCCTCTTCCAGGCGCTCGGCCTGCAGCCTTCGTAGGGGCGCCGACACCTCGACCAGCCACAGCTCGGCGGCCTCGACGAACCCCGGAAGCGTCCGCCCGGCCCGCAGCAGATCGGCCATCAGAGTTCCGTCGCCGGGTCCCATCTCAACCAGTCGAAAGGGCGAGGGCGATCCCATGGCCTGCCAGGTGGCGGCCGCCCATAGGCCGATCAGCTCGCCGAACATCTGGCTGACGAGGGGGGCGGTGATGAAGTCGCCGGCCGCCCCAAGTCCTGGCCGGGTGGCGTAGTAGCCCGCCTGCGGATCGTGCAGGCAGATGGTCATGTACTGGGCCAGGCTCAGCGGTCCGGTGGCGGCGATCTGCGCCGCCAGGCGTTCACGCAGGTCCATCGGCGCCGGGAGCCGGGCGGATACGGAAGGGATCATCCTTGGGGTCCTGGCCCGCAGGCGGCGGCGGGGCGGGCGAGTCGATCGCTGGCTCGGCTGCTGCCGTAGGTGGAACCGGCTCATGCAGGCCGCGCCAGATCAGGAAGGCGCCGCCCAGCAGCATGGGCAGGCTCAGCATCATCCCCATGGTGAGGCCCAGCGGGAAGTCGGGCAGGTAGCTGTCAGGCTCGCGCACCTGCTCCACCAGGGTGCGGAACACCGCATAGCCGATCAGGAACAGGCCAGCCACCGCGCCACGGCGCTCCAGCCAGTGGGCCCTGTGGGTGGCGATCCGCAGGATGACGAAGAGCACGATCCCTTCGAGCAGGGCTTCGTAGAGCTGGCTGGGATGGCGGGGATAGGGTCCGGCGCCGGGGAAGATCACCCCCCAGGGGACCTCGGTGGGACGGCCCCAGAGCTCGCCATTGATGAAGTTGGCGATGCGTCCGAAGAACAGGCCGATGGGGGCGCAGGCCGCCACCAGGTCGCCGAGCCTCAGGAGGTCCAGGCCATTGGCCCGGGAGAAGCCGATGATGGCCAGCATCACGCCGAGCGCCCCGCCGTGGAAGCTCATGCCGCCGTGCCAGACCTGCAGGATCTCGACCGGGTTGGTCCAGATCACTGCGGGGCTGTAGAACAGGATGTAGCCCAGCCGGCCGCCGAGGATGATCCCCAGGGTCACCCACAGGATCAGGTCGTCGATCTGGACGGGCGTGGCCGCTGGCCCGCGGGCGGGCGCCAGGCGCGGATTGCGCACCATGGTCACCACATAGCGCCAGCCGAGCAGGATCCCGGCGACATAGGCCAGGGCGTACCAGCGGATGGCGAAAGGTCCGATCTGGATCAGAACGGGGTCGAATTCGGGGAAGGGCACCGGCAAGTTCTCCAGCCAATTCGCGTCTGTTTAGCGGAGAAGCCCTTCGCATTCATCCCCCGGCGCCCCATATTGCGGGGGCGCGGCGGCCTGTCCCGCGCTTTAGAGCCGACGATGCAGACTCAGAATCCCTTCCTCGACGAGATCGCCAAGCTGACCACGGCGGCCATGGGCATGGCCCAGACCGCGAGCGAGGAGGCCAAATCGGCCTTCCGCGCCCAGGCCGACCGCGCCGCGGCCGAACTGGATTTGATCCGACGCGAGGAGTTCGAGGCCTTGAAGGCCGAAGTGGCCGCCCTGCGCGGCGAACTCGACGCCCTGCGCGGACAGGCGCCAAACGCCTGAATACCGGCGTTCACGAATACGCGAACGAGGCTCGCGCCCGGGAAGAAGCCGGTGACAGCAAACCCTCGAAGCAGATTAGTTTCATGACTGTCGGTGAGTCGGTCGGGCCTCGCGCCTGACCCACCGCAGCGAAAGGACCGTGGGTTCCATGGATATGCCCCAGCCTGACGAAGACGTCGTTCTCGGTCTCGATCCCCTGGATGTCGTCGAACACGTGCTTACGGCCGAGAACCTCGAATTCGACCGTACCGAAGACGGCGACCTGGCCTTCACCCTGGCCGGCGAGTGGAAAGACTACGAACTCTGGTTCGCCTGGCGTCCCGAGGCCGACTGCCTGCAGCTCTGCCTGGCCCTGGGCCATACGGTGGCGACCGCCGCGCGCGCGCCGGCCCATGAGCTGATCGGCTTGGTCAATCAGCGCCTCTGGCTCGGCCATTTCGAGCTGTGGGACGAGGGCGAGATTGTCTTCCGCCACGCCATGGCCTTGACCAGCGCCGAGCGGCCCAGCCTGTCGCAGGCCGCCGCCATGATCGACATCGCGGTGGAAGGCGCCGACCGCTTCTTCCCGGCCTTCGACTTCATGGTTCGCGGCGCCAAGACCCCGGCCGAAGCCATGGCCGCCTGCATGTTCGAGACGGTCGGCGAGGCCTGAGGGCCTCGCCCTGACGCGCCCCCTTCGCTAGAACCCTCCCGCCGCAGATGTGAGGGAGGATCCGATGGGGCCATTGCTGATGCTGGGCGCCGGCCGCATGGGCGGGGCGCTGATCTCCGGCTGGCGGCGCGCGGGCCTGCTGTCGCCCGCCGACCTGATGATCCGCGATCCCTATCCGGGCGATGAGGCCAAGGCGGCGATCGCCGACGGCGCGCGCCACGATCCTGACCTCTCGGCCATGGGCCAGGCGGAAACGGTCCTGCTGGCGGTGAAGCCCCAGCTCTGGCGCGAGGCGGCCGGCGAGGTGAGCCAGGCTTTGGCGGCCGACGCGGTCATTGTCTCCATCGCCGCGGGCGTACCGGCCGCTGAGATCTCCAAGGCCTTTGGCGGCCGCGCCGTCGCCCGGATCATGCCGACCACGGCCGCAGCCATCGGCCAGGGCACGGCCAGCCTCTACGCCACCGATCCGGCCGCCGCCGCCCGGGCGCAGGTCCTGTTCGCCGCCGTCGGCGCGGTGGTCGAGCTGGAGGACGAGGAACTGATGCACGCCGCCACCGCGGTGTCGGGTTCGGCGCCGGCCTATCTCTACGCCTTCGTCGAGGCCCTGGAGGCTGCGGGCGCGGCGGCCGGCCTGCCGGCGGCGTCGGCCCAGCGACTGGCGCGCGCCACCATCGCCGGCGCCGCGGCCCTGCTGGCCGACAGCGGCGAGGAGCCGGCCGAGTTGCGTAAGCAGGTCACCTCGCCGGGCGGCACGACCCAGGCGGCGCTGGAGGTCCTGATGGGCGAGGGTGGCCTTGGCCCGCTCCTCGAAACCGCCGTCGCCGCCGCGGCCCGACGGTCGCGTGAACTGGGCGCCTGAGTCCTAGGCTGGCAGCCGGATCGCCGCGCGCAGGCCACCCAGCGGGGAACGGTCCAGCAGCACCTCGCCCCCATGGCCGCGGGCCACGTCCCGGGCGATGGCGAGGCCCAGGCCCACGCCCTTGATGTTCTGATTGCGCGCCTCATCCAGGCGGTTGAACGCCTTGAAGGCGTCCTCGTACTGGGCTGCCGGAATGCCCGGGCCGTCGTCATCCACGGCGATCTCCACCCCGCCTGAAGGCAGGCGTCGGGCCACCACCTCGACGGTCTCCCCGTGGACGGCGGCGTTCATCACCAGGTTGGAGACCGCGCGCCTCAGGGCGCTGGGCCGCACCCGGGCGGTCAGATCGTCGGGCGCCTCGACCCGGACCCGGGCGCCGGCGCGGATCGCGCCCTCGGCCACCTCGGCCAGGAGAGGACCCAGCGCGACGTCCTCCACCGCCTCGCCCCCCTCGCCGCGGGCGAAGGCCAGGTACTCGTCGATCATGTGCTCCATCTCGGCCAGGTCCCGCTTCATCTCGGCGGTGCGTGTCCCCGGCGGCGCCAGGGCCAGCTCCAGCTTCAGGCGGGTGAGCGGCGTGCGCAGGTCGTGGCTGACCGAGGCCAGCAGGGCGGTGCGCTGTTCGATATGGCGCTGGATGCGCGACTTCATGGACAGGAAGGCGTGGGCCGCCTGGCGGACCTCGCGGGCGCCGTGGGGCTTGAAGCCGGTGTCGTCCACCCCGCGGCCAAAGGCGTCGGCGGCCGAGGCCAGCCGCTCGATGGCCCGGGTCTGATTGCGGATGAAGAGGATGGCCACCGCGGTCAGCAGCAGCGTCGCCACCGTCATCCAGAGGATGAAGATGTGCCCCTGGGTGGCGAAGGCCCGGTCCCGGGGCGCCAGCACCCGCAGCACGCCCTCATCCACCTGCACCCGGATGTCCACATAGGCGGGATAGCGGGTGGTGTCGAACCAGAAGGGGGCGTCCAGCCGCTCGGCCAGGGCGCGCTTGAGGGCCCGGTCTACGGGCGCGAAGAACGAGTAGCGCCGGTTCTGGGGCAGGACCCGCCCCTCCTGCAGGGCGATGGAGAGGCTTAAGGACTCCTCGGCCCGCCGCGTCAGGACGGCGAAGGCCTCGGGGCTCTTGTCGTCCTGATAGCCCTCTACCGCCCAGGCCACTTCCCCGGCCAGGCCGTCTGACAGCCGGCTGGTGACTGTGTCCCAGTGGGCGTCGAAGAAGATCCAGGTCACCGCCACCTGCATCAGGGCCACCGGCAGGACGATGATCAGCAGGGACCGTCCGAACAGGCTGGTCGGCAGCCGGCGCTTGATCCACCGGGCCAGATAACGGGGCGTGACCCTGAGGCGCATCAGTCGGGCGCCAGCATGTAACCCACGCCGCGAACAGTCTGGAGATAGCGGGGGGCCTTGGGATCGGTCTCGATCTTGCGGCGCAGGCGGGTGACCTGCACGTCCACGGCCCGGCCGGAGGGATCGACGGTATCGCGGGCGAGCTCGAGGCGATCCACAGGCTCGTGCGGGGTCTGGGCCAGGCGCTTCAACAGGGCGGCCTCGCCCTCGGTCAGGCGGACCGGCGCCCCGTCCTGGCTGAGCTCGCCGCGGGCCGGGTCGAAGACGCAGAGGCCAAGGGCCAGGGCGCTTCCAACGGCCGGTCGCTCGGCTGTGCGCCGCAGGATGGCGCCGATCCGCAGCAACAGCTCCTGGGGCTCGAACGGCTTGCCCAGATAGTCGTCGGCGCCGACCTGCAGGCCCTCGATCCGGTGCTCGGCCTCGCCGCGGGCGGTCAGCATCAGGACCGGGGTGCGACCGGCCGCGCCGCTGCGCCCGCGCAGCCAGCGGGTCAGGGACACGCCGTCTTCGCCCGGCATCATCACGTCGAACACCGCCAGGTCGAAATCCAGGCTCTCCAGCAGCCGCCGGGCGCCCTCGCCGCCGGACGCCGTGGTCACCCGATAGCCCTCCCGGCTGAGGAAGGCCTTCAAGAGATCGCGGATGCGGTCGTCATCATCGACCACCAGCAGATGTCGGGCGGGGCCGGAGGCTTCGGCGAGGCTCATGCGCAGGCGGGCTCCCCGTTGAACGCGGCGATCAGGATAGGCCGCCCGCAGGCGCGCCGCCATGCCGAGGCGTGGCCATTTCGTTTGACGAGCGCGGCTTGCGGCGCTGTAAGGGGGGCGCATTGAAAGGAGGCTCTACGCCTATGTCTCTCGTTCCCTTTGACGATCGCGACGGATGGATCTGGCTGGATGGCCAGTTCGTGGCCTGGCGCGAGGCGAAGGTGCACGTATTGACGCACGGCCTCCACTACGCCTCGGCGGTGTTCGAAGGCGAGCGGATGTATGGCGGAGAGATCTACAAGCTTACCGAACATACCGAGCGCCTGTTTAAGTCGGCGGAGATCCTCGACTTCGAGATCCCGTTCACGGTGGCCGAGATCGATCAGGCCTGCAAGGACACCTGCGCCAAGAACGGCCTGACCGACGCCTATGTCCGACCCATCGCCTGGCGCGGTTCGGAGATGATCGGGGTTTCGGCTCAGGACACCAAGATCCATGTGGCCGTCGCGGTTTGGGAATGGCCGAGCTATTTCAGTCCTGCTGAAAAGGCCAAGGGCATCCGCATGTGCTGGGCCAAGTACAAGCGCCCTTCGCCGGAGACCGAGCCGGTCCACGCCAAGGCGACCGGCCTCTACATGATCTGCACCATCTCCAAGCACGCCGCGGAGAAGGACGGGTTCACCGACGCCATGATGCTCGACTACCGCGGCTATGTGGCCGAGAGCACCGGGTCGAATGTGTTCTTCGTCAAGGACGGGGTGCTGCATACGCCCACCCCCGACTGCTTCCTGAACGGCATCACCCGCCAGTCGGTGATCGCGCTCGCCAAGGCCAAGGGCTTCGAGGTGGTCGAGCGCCACATCAAGCCTGAGGAACTGGCCGGCTTCACCGAATGCTTCGTGGTCGGCACGGCGGCCGAGGTGACCCCTGTCTCGCAGATCGGCGAGTACAGCTTCACCCCGGGCAATATCTCGCTCAGCCTGATGGACGACTACGCCAAGATGGTCCGCCGGCAGCTCCAACCGGCCTGATCGGTCGCACCAGTTTCGAAACCAGTCGCCCCCTTTGCATCCGCAGAGGGGGCGATTTTCGTTCGGGCCTCAGGCCAGGATGCGGGCTTCCAGCTCTTCCAGCCGCTGGCGGGTGGCGGCCAGATCGCCGCCATAGCGGGCGGCGTCGGCCTCGGCCAGTTCGGCCGCCAGGGCCTCGCTCTCGCGATAGAGGTCCAGGGCCCGGCTGCGATGGCCCCGGTCCTCCCGGGCGTCGGCCAGGCGTTCGAGGGCGATGGACAGGGCGCGGCGGGGCTCGGCGGTTCCGACCGCCTGGGCGAGATCGCGGCGCAGGGCGACGGCGGCCTCGTAGTTCTCGACGGCGGCGTCGAGGCGATGCTCCTCATAGGCCATGTCGCCCGCATTGATCAGGGCGTCGGCGATCAGGTCTTGCTGGCCGGTCATCCGCGCATGGGCCAGGGCCAGGTCATAGGCCTCGATGGCGTCGTCGGTCTTCCCCTGGGCGCGGGAGAAGTCACCGGCGTCCTGGGCAGCCAGGGCGTGCTGACGGTCGTCCTGCGCCAGGGCTTCTACCCGTTGAAGGGCCAGGGACGCCGGCCCCCAGGCCTCGTCCCGCGCGTGTCGTCGAAGGGCGTCCCGCGCCGCGTCGAAATCCTCAGGCGGCGGGGACTCCGCGGCGGCCTCGGGCTCGGGCTCGGCCGGCATGGCGGCGACTTCGGGTTCGGGCTCCGGCGCGAGTTCGGCCTGGACGACGACTGGCGGCGTCGGTTGCACGCCGGTGTCCAATTCCAGGGGGAAGGGCGCGGGTTCAGCCTCAAGGGTCGGCGCCTGCAGAGGGGCCGTGGCGCTGGCTGACGAAAAGGGCAGGGGCTCGTCCGACGGATCGAGGCCGTCGGCTTCGCCTTCGTGAGCGTCGATCAGCGGCGCCAGCCGGTCCCGGGCCGGGGGTCGCTCGGGCGCGCGCATCAGGGCCGCGGCGGCCAGGGCCGCACCCAGCAGGCCCGCGGCGATGCCCAATCCCAAGCGGACGCTTTCGAAGGCGCCCAGGCCCACGGCGGGGATCCGTCCGTCGAGACCGCCGGGATTGAGGATCACATAGGCGGCGCCCCACAGGGCGACCGCCAAGGCAAGTCCGATGATTCGACCCAGCATGCGTTCCCCCTCAGGCCCAGCTCCGGCAAGGTCAAGCTTGCCGGCCCGGCGGCCCCAGGCTCAAGCCGTTGCAACCCGTAGGGGGCGCAAGCCGGCGCCCAGGGCGTGCTCGCCGCTCCCCTGGGCGTTCGGCGCCTCTAGATCAGCCAGTTGTTGGGGCGCGGATAGGCCTCGCCCCGGGCCAGGTAGATGACGCCGAGCACGCAGCGCACGGCGAACCAGACGCCGACGGCGCCCATGATGAAGACGCCCAGCATCACGGCGGGAATACCGATCAGCACGATGGACAGCGGAATGCCAAACAGCACCATCACCCCGCCGATCACGAACCAGCCGATGGCCAGCCAGAAGGTGCGGATCTGGAAGGTGTAGTGGCTGGCCATGATCGGGCCGGCCCCGCTGCGATTGGCATAGGCGATGATGAGGCCGATCAGGATGGTGAGGCCGTTCGCCAGGCCAAGCAGGTAGAGCCCATAGACCACCGCAGGCATGGTGCGGTCCTCACTGGGGGCGGCGGCTGGGGCCGGGGGAATGGCGTCGCTCATCGTGGGCTCCTTGAGGCGTTGACGGCGATCTTGAGGCGCCAGGCGCGCGCGAGCACCTTAATTCGGCGTTATGCGGCGTCCCCGTTCGATCCAGGGCAGGGCCGCGGCGGCCAGGATCAGCACGAAGACCAGGCGCGCGGCGAGCGCCAGGCCAAGCGCCCAGGCGCCGATCAGCCCGGCCGCGCCGATGACCGCCACCGCGCCGGCGCCGCAGAGGGCGATGGTCCAGACCACCATTTCACCCGCCTGCGGGCGGGCCTGGCCCAGGCGGACCTGCGGCGCGGCGTCCGTCGCTTGCGCGGCCAGGGCTTCGGTCAGGGCGATGAAGGTGTCGTCGTGGCGCTCCAGTCTCAGGCCGGAGACGAAGCTGCGGGCGGGAATGCGCGCCCGACCTCGGGCGAAGTCCGCCCGCGCCAAGCCATCGGCAATGCTCAGGCGGCGCAGGCCCGAAAGGGGGAAGCGGCGAACCCGCGCGCCGCGGCGCTCGACCAGTTCGCCATTCTCCAGCGTCCATTCGGTCGGGGGCAGGAGCGGGGAGATGCGCGCCCTGTGGACCGTGGCCATGGGGTTCAGGACCGGACGAGGACGACCTCGACCCCGGCGCTGGCCGCATGCGGGGCGAGCGCCATGGGCTTGTCCACCCGCACCCGGGCGCGGCTGACCCTGGGGTCGGCCAGACAGGCGCGGGCCAGCTGTTCGGCGAAGGTTTCGACCAGGCCGATATGGCCGCTGGCGACCAGGGCGCGGGCGGCCTCGGCCACCAGTTCGTAGTTCACCGTCTCCGACAGATGCTCGGCGCCGGCGATGGCGGCGTCCAGCTCAACATCGATGATCAGGGGCTGGCTGCGACCGCGCTCGTGGGCGTAGATTCCCACATAGGCGTCCACCTTGAGGCCGGAGACGAAGATCTTGCTGGCCACCACGCGGGTGACGCCGACGTCCTGGGGCTGGTCTTGTTCGGTGACGGGCGACAGGGCCAAGGGCGCGCCCTCCGGGGCTATACGGCGGTGGTCAGGCCAGATGCTGACCGGAATCTATGGCGATCATCTGGCCCGTCACTGACGGAGCGTCAATGAGGTAGCGCAGAGCCTGGGCGATCTCGGCGGGATCTACAGGCCGGGCGAGCAGGGTGGCGGCCGCTTCCTGGGCGAATTCGTCGCCGTCCTGGTGGATGGAGGGCAGGACCGGTCCCGGGCCGATGCCGTTCACCCGGATCTGCGGCGCCAGGGCCTGAGCCATCATGCGGGTGGCCTCCCAAAGGGCGGCCTTGCTGAGGGAATAGGAGAAGAAGGCCGGCCGTGTGCGCAGCACCCGCTGGTCCAGGATGTTGACGATCAGGCCGCGGCGCGCGCCGGTGATCCGCCGGGCGAAGGCCTGGGCCAGCACCAGGGGGCCGCGGAGATTGGTCTCCATGTGCAGGTCCCAGGAATGGCGGTTCATGGAGGCGAAGGCGTCCTCCTCGAAGACCGAGGCGCAGTTGACCAGCAGGGTGACTTGGCCGAGCTCGGCCTCGACGGCGCTGATCAGGGGCGCGGTCTCAGATTCCTTGCGCAGGTCGCTGGTGACCAGGGCGGCCTTGCGGCCCTTGGCGCGGACCTGGGCGGCGACGGATTCGGCGTCGTCGTCGATCACCCGGCAGTGGATGGCCACGTCGAAGCCGGCGTCAGCGCAACTCAGCGCCAGGACCCGCCCGATGCGGCGCGCCGCCCCTGTGACCAGGGCCGTCCCGCGCGGGGGCTCAACCAAGTCCCGAGGCTCCGGCGCGGATCATCCGATCAGTCCAGCCGGCCGAACTCGTAGAAGTTGATCGCGCCGATGACGACCAGGAAGACCAGGATGGTGAAGATGGCGACCATCGAACAGCTCCGGAAATAGGGGTCCGCAGGACCAAGACAGGACCAAGACCCCTGGGGCTTTAACGAGGCCCACGCCCCCTCGCAAGCCAGGGTGACGCAGATCAGGACGCGAAAGGCGCCGGGCATGGTTGCGGGCGGGCTTCAGGCGGGCCACCTTGGGTCTGCAGGCACGGCGCGGACCCCGCGCAGCCGGATTGATATTCCCTTGGTGAACGTCGATCACTAAAATGCTTGTTTGAAACGGCGCGCCGCGGAGCCGGCGCCTGATAATCTAGGGTCCAGGAGGACGGCATGCGCGAGTATCTCAAGTTCTACATCGACGGTCAGTGGGTCGAGCCGGTCGCGCTCAAGACCCTCGACGTCATCAATCCGGCCAATGAAGAGGTGGCCGGCAAGATTGCGCTCGGCGCCGAAGCCGATGTGGACAAGGCCGTGAAGGCCGCCCGCAAGGCCTTCGCCTCCTGGTCGCAGACCACCCGCGAAGAGCGCCTGGACGTCATGCAGCGGGTCCTGGCCGAGTACCAGAAGCGCTTCGGCGACCTGGCCAACGCCGTCACCGAGGAAATGGGCGCCCCGGCCTCGCTGGCCCAGCGCGCCCAGGTGCCGGCCGGCATGGGCCACCTGGCCACCGCCATCGGCATCCTCAAGGACTTCAAGTTCGAGGAGGACCGCGGCGCGACGATGATCGTCAAGGAGCCGATCGGCGTCTGCAGCTTCATCACGCCGTGGAACTGGCCGCTGAACCAGATCATGTGCAAGGTCGCCCCGGCCCTGGCCACCGGCTGCACCATGGTGCTCAAGCCTTCGGAAGTGGCCCCCTTCACCGGCCAGATCTTCGCCGAGATCATGCATGAGGCCGGCGTGCCGGCCGGCGTGTTCAACATGGTTCATGGGGATGGCCTGGGCGTCGGCGTGCCGCTCTCGACCCATCCGGAAGTGGACATGGTCTCCTTCACCGGCTCCACCCGGGCCGGCATTGAGGTGGCCAAGAACGCCGCCCCGACCGTCAAGCGCGTGCACCAGGAACTGGGCGGCAAGAGCCCGAACATCGTCCTGGACGACGACGTCTTCGCCAAGAGCGTGGCCGGCGGCGTGCGCCAGATCATGACCAATTCCGGCCAGTCTTGTAACGCCCCGACCCGCATGCTCGTGCCGACCAAGCGCATGGACGAGGCGATCGCCGTGGCCAAGGAAGCCGCCGCCCAGGTGACGGTGGGCGAGCCCACCGGCAACGCCATGCTGGGCCCGGTGGTCTCCAAGACCCAGTGGGACAAGATCCAGGACCTGATCCAGAAGGGCATCGATGAGGGCGCCACCCTGGTGGCCGGCGGCGTTGGCCGGCCTGAGGGCCTGGACAAGGGCTATTATGTGAAGCCCACCGTCTTCGCCAATGTGAAGCCGGAGATGACGATCTCGAAGGAAGAGATCTTCGGTCCCGTCCTGTCGATCCTCGGCTATGAGAGCCTCGACCAGGCCATCGCCATCGGCAACGACACCGAATACGGCCTGGCGGCCTATGTGAACGGCGCCGACCTGGCCAAGGCGCGCGAAGTCGCTTCGAAGCTCCGCGCCGGCCAGGTGTCGATCAACGGCGCCTCGGACATGACCGCCCCCTTCGGCGGCTTCAAGATGAGCGGCAACGGGCGCGAGTGGGGCGACTTCGCCTTCCACGAGTTCCTCGAGGTCAAGGCGGTGATGGGCTACGCGCCCAAGGAAGCCGCCGAGTAGGCTTCGGCTCGAAAGACCAGCGGCCCCCGGCGATGTCGGGGGCCGTTTTCGTGATCGCGCCGGCAAGAGCGCGACGCCCCAAGAGACGCTCCCAAAAGACGACCCCAGGAGGATGACGCCGATGATGGATCCCCACTTCCAGGCCATGCTGGACGCCCAGGCCAAGGCCGCCGAGGGCCAGGCCGCTCCGCCCCTGGACGCCCTGCCGCCGGACATGGTCCGCGCCGGCTACCGCATGCAGCGCCAGGCCGCCGACCAGAATGCGCCCAAGGATGTGGTCGCTCGCGACCTGAAGGTCGATGGGGCGGCGGGCGAGATCCCGGCCAGACTCTACACCCCGGCCGGCGCGCCTTCGACCACCGGCGGCCTGGTCTATTTCCATGGCGGTGGCTTCGTGATCGGCGACCTGGAGAGCCATGACGGCCACTGCCGGCGGATGGCGGCCCTGGCCGGCGTCCGGGTGCTGTCGGTGGACTACCGCCTGGCGCCGGAAAACCCCTTTCCCGCCAGCCATGACGACGCGCTGGCCGCCACCCGCTGGGCCTTCGACCATGCCGCGGAAATCGGCTTCGATCCGGTCCGCATCGCCGTGGGCGGAGATTCGGCCGGCGGCAACCTCGCCGCCTCGGTGGCCGCCGATCTGAGAGATGATCCCAAGCGCCGGCTGGCCTTCCAGCTGCTGCTCTATCCGGGCATCTGGCCGGAAAAGGAGACGGCGTCCCGCCAGGCCCTGGACGGCCCGCTGCTGACCAAGCAGGCCATCGCCTGGTTCGACAAATGCCTGGCGGCCATCGGCCACCCGCAGTCCCACCGGGCCATGCTGGGCAAGGTCGATTGTGCGGGCCTGCCGCCGGCCCTGGTGGTCACCGCAGGCTTCGATCCGCTGAAGGACGAGGGTCGCGACCATGCCGAGCGCCTGAGGGCGGCCGGCGTCAAGGTCGAGCACGTCGAGTATCCCAACCTGATCCACGACTTCTACATCATGGCCGACGTCTCGCCCGCCGTGGGCGAGGCGGCCAAGGCCACGGCGGCCTCGCTCAAGGCGGCCCTGGCCTGAGGTTCAGATCGTCTGGGCGGGCGCCTGGACGATCTGTTCGACCTCGGCCGTGAGCTCATCCCAGGAGGCCTGCATGGCCGGCGTCCAGGCCTCGCCGGCGATGTCGGCGAAGGCCTCGGCCATGGCCTGGTAGAAGGCCGGGAAGATCTCGGCCGGCACGCCGATGTCGTCATGATTGCGCAGCTCGGCCCGCAGGAAGTTGGCGGCGAAGGCGTTGGGGCCCAGATAGTCCAGCAGGGTGTCGATGGCCTGGCGCAGCATCTGGCCCCGGGCTGCGCCGCGCTTGTCGCCGATGAACAGGGCCTCCGTCTCGGGATAGCGCGCGAACAGGCGCTCATAGACCTGCGGCGCCGGGTCTTCGCTGCGCTCTGCGACGAGGTCGAGGCTATCGAGAATGGCCTGGGCGTCCATGGCCAGGAGCCTAGCCTGCGGCGGCCGGTGCGCCCAGCACGCTTCTGATCGCGCCGGTCAGACGGCCCAATTCCTCGTCTGTCGTGACGAAGGGCGGGGTCAGATAGACCACCTTGCCCATGGGGCGGATCCAGCAGCCCAGCTCGGCGAACCGCTGGCAGAGGTCGCTGGCGTCCACCGCCGCCTCGAACTCCACCACCCCGATGGCGCCCAGGGTGCGGACATCGACCACCCCCTTGGCTTGACGACAGGGCTCCAGGCCCGACCTCAAGGCGGCCTCGATCCGCGCCACATCGGCCTTCCAGCCACCAGCCTCGAAGAGGTCGAGGGAGGCGTCCGCCGCCGCGCAGGCTAGGGGATTGGCCATATAGGTCGGCCCGTGCATCAGGGCAGCGCCCGCATCGTCCGACCAGAAGGCCTCGAAGACCCGGCGGCTGGCCACGGCGGCCGACAGGGGCAGCGTGCCGCCGGTCAGCGCCTTGGAAAGCGTGATGATGTCCGGCGTCACGCCCGCGCCCTGGCAGGCGAACAGGTCGCCGGTGCGGCCAAAGCCGGTGAAGATCTCGTCGAAGATCAGCAGCACCTCATGGCGGTCGGCCAGCGCTCGCAGGCGACGCAGCACCTCGTCGTCATGGACCAGCATGCCGCCGGCGCCTTGGATGCGGGGCTCGACGATCAGGGCGGCGATCTCGTGGCCCTTCTCGGCCAGCAGGGCGTCGAGGGCGGCTTCGGTCTCCGCGTCGCGGGGCAGGGCGACCACGTGCTGGCTCGGCATCACCCCGGAGAACAGGCTGTGCATCCCCTCTTCCGGGTCGCAGATGGTCATGGTGGCCAGGGTGTCGCCGTGATAGCCGCCGAGGAAGCTGACGAACTTGGAGCGGCCCGAAACGCCGCGATTGATCCAGAACTGGATCGCCATCTTCATGGCGATCTCCACCGACACCGAACCGCTTTCGGCGAAGAAGACGTGGTCGAGATCCCCCGGCAGCATCGCCGCCAGCCGCCTCGCCAGATCATAGGCCGGCGCATGGGCCAGGCCCCCGAACATCACATGGGGCGCGCGGGCCAGCTGGTCGGAAACCGCCTTGGCGATGTGGGGATGATTGTAGCCGTGGCAGGCGGTCCACCAGCTGGCGATCCCGTCCACCAGCTCACGCCCGTCCTCCAGGATGATGCGCGCGCCTTGCGTCCGGGCGACGGCCAGGGGCGCAGGCGCGGTCTTCATCTGGCAGTAGGGCCGCCACACATGGGGGGCGCCGCGTTCGAGCCAGTCGGTCATGGGGGCCTCCTTCGCCAAGGAAGGGCGCTTTAACGTGGGCGCGGCCTCGTGCATACCGCGCGGCGTGACCGACACCCTCTCCGCCTTCGCCGCCGCCAAGCTGGCCGACCTGGACGACGCCCAACTGCGCCGCCGGCTGACGGCGACCCATCGCCTGGATGGCCTGTGGGTGGAGCGGGACGGCCGGCGCCTGCTGTCCTTTTCCTGCAACGACTATCTGAACCTGTCGCACCATCCGGCGGTGGTCGAGGCGGCGTCGGCGGCCGCCCATGACTATGGCGCCGGGGCCGGGGCCTCGCGGCTGGTGACCGGCGATCATCCGATGCTGGGGGCGCTCGAGGCGCGGCTGGCCGAATTCAAGGGGACGGAGGCCGCCTGCGTCTTCGGCTCCGGCTATCTGGCCAATGCCGGCCTGATCCCCACGGTGGTCGGTTCCGGCGACGGGGTGTTCGTCGATGAGCTGGCCCATGCCTGCATCTGGGCCGGCGCGCAGCTGTCGGGGGCGAAGATCATCCCCTTAGCCCATAACGACACGGCCGATCTTGCGGCGAAGCTTGCGGCCGAGCGCACCGGCCTGCGCCACGCCCTGATTGCCACCGACGGGGTCTTCTCCATGGACGGCGACATCGCGCCGCTGGACGCGATCAGCGATCTGGCCCGTCGCCATGACGCTTGGCTGCTGGTGGACGACGCCCATGGGCTTGGGGTGGTCGGGCAGGGGCGTGGAACCGCGGCCCTGTTTCCGGACGCGAAGATCGACCTGGCCATGGGGACCTTCTCCAAGGCGGTCGGCGGCTATGGGGCCTATGTCTGCGCCAGCGCGCCCGTCGTCGATCTGCTGCGCACCCGGGCGCGGACCTTCGTCTATTCCACCGGCCTGCCGCCGGCCAGCGCCGGCGCAGCGCTCGCGGCCCTGGACATCATCGCCAGCGACGCCGGGCTCACCGCCCGGCCGCTGGCCAAGGCTCGCCAGTTCACCACAGCCCTTGGCCTGCCGGACGCCCAGAGCCCCATCGTGCCGGTGGTGCTGGGGGATGCGGCCCGCACGCTCGCCGCCATGCAGGTGCTCGAGGCGCAGGGCTTCCTGGCCGTGGCCATCCGTCCGCCCACCGTGCCGGCCGGGACCGCCCGCCTGCGGCTGGCCTTCACCGCCGCCCACGACGACGGCGACATCGACCGCCTGGCCGAGGCCGTCGGCGCCCTGATGGAGACCGCCTGATGCGCGCCCTGTTCGTCGCCGGCGCCCACACCGATGTGGGCAAGACCTATGTGGCCTGCGCCCTTATCGCCGCGGCCCGGGCGCGGGGCCTGTCGGTCGAAGCCTTCAAGCCGGCGGTCAGCGGCCTCGATCCCGCCGACTGGGGCGACAGCGATCCAGGCCGTCTGCTGGCGGCCCTGGGCCGGCCCCTGACCCAGGCCAACCTCCAGGCCATGTCGCCCCTGCGCTTTGCCGCCGCCCTGTCGCCGCCCATGGCCGCCCGGCGCGAAGGCCAGAGCCTGCGTCTGGAGACCCTGATCACCCTCTGCGACCAGGCCCGCGCCCAGGCCCATGCCGACCTGATGCTGATCGAAGGCGCTGGCGGGGTGATGTCGCCGATCAGCGAGGACGCCACCAATCTCGACCTGATGGTGGCGCTCGGTCTGCCGGTCGTGCTGGTGGGGGGATCCTATCTGGGGGCGATCAGCCACACCCTGACCGCCGCCGAGGTGCTGCGGGCGCGAGGATTGAAGGTGGCGGCCCTGGTGATCAGCCAGGACGCCGACCCGGCCGCGCCGGACTTCGCCGAAACCCTCGCCGATGTGAGACGCTTCTCCTCCGGGGCCCGCGTCATCGCCGCGCCCCGCGGGGGCCAGGACTGGGCGTCCGAGCTGCTCTGAACCTCGATCCGCCGATGGGAGCCGACCATGCCGATCTCGCCCGCCTACCAGCCCGATCCGCAGTTCGACGCCCTGGGGCCGGACTTCGCCGATCCCGTCACGGCGGCCGACTTTCCCCAGACCCTGCTGCGCTACCGCAACGACCGGGCCGCGACGACGGTGGGTCTGGCGGGGCTGACGGACGCCGAATGGATCGCCCATTTCGGCCGGTTTGCGCCCCTGCCGGACAATCTGAAGCCGCCCTTGGCCATGCGCTATCACGGCCACCAGTTTCGCACCTACAACCCCGAACTGGGCGACGGCCGGGGCTTCCTCTTCGCCCAGATGCGCGAGGCCGGCACGGGTCGGCTGCTGGACCTGGGCACCAAGGGTTCGGGCCAGACCCCCTGGTCGCGGTTCGGCGACGGTCGCCTGACCCTGAAGGGGGGCGTGCGCGAGGTGCTGGCCACAGCCCTGCTGGAGGCCCTGGGTGTGCCGACTTCGCGGTCCTTCTCGCTGATCGAGACCGGCGAGGCCCTGGAGCGCAATGACGAGCCCAGCCCGACCCGCGGCGCCGTCCTGACGCGGCTGTCGCACAGCCACATCCGCTTCGGGACCTTCCAGCGCCACGCCTTTGAGGAGCAGCCGGAGCGGATCGCCGCGCTGATCGATCACGTGATCGCCAACTACTATCCGGCGCTGGAGGGGGCGCAGGATCGGCCCGCGGCCCTGCTGGAGGCGGTGACCGGGCGCATGGCGCGGCTGACGGCGGCCTGGATGGCGGCGGGCTTCGTCCATGGGGTGCTCAACACCGACAATATGAACATCACCGGCGAGAGTTTCGACTACGGCCCCTACCGCTTCCTGCCGCGCAACGATCCCAACTTCGTGGCCGCCTATTTCGACCAGACCGGGCTGTACAGCTTCGGACGCCAGGCCGAGGCGGTGTTCTGGAACCTGCGCCAACTGGCGGGCTGCTTCAGCCTGGTGGGCGAAGAGGAGTCCCTTGTGGCGGCGCTCAACATCTTCGCCGGCGCCTATCGGGCCGAACTCGCCCGGGCCATGCGGCGGCGGCTGGGGGTGCGCGGCCGCGGCGCCGAGGTCGACGCCGCGCTCGCCCAGGCGGCGTTTCAGGCCCTGGCCGGCGGCGGGGAGGCCCTGCGGTGGGAGCCCTTCTTCTTCGACTGGTTCGGCGGCGACGAGACCCGCGCCCTGGCCGGCGTGCGGGGCGACCTCTATGGCCAGGCGCCGTTCGCCGAGTTCAGGGCGCAACTCGCCCACTACGAGCCGGTCGATCCCGAGGCCGTGAGCCGCGCCTATTTCGCCGCCCCCGAACCGCAGGAGCTGATCTACGAAGAGATCGAGGCCATCTGGGCGCGGATCGACCAGACCGACGACTGGAGCGCCTTCGACGCCAAGCTGGCGGCCATCGAAACCGCCCGCCAGGCCTATGGGCTCAGCGAGGACTAGATCGGCTTGGGCGCATTGGCCGCCGGCGCCCGGGGCGGCCGGGCGCTCCATTGGGCGAGCGCGACGCCGGCCAGGGTGATCACGCCGCCCAGGGCCTGGACCGGCCCAAGCGCTTCGGAAAACAGCAGCCAGCCGGCGATGGCCGCCACCAGGGGCTGGATGAGAACCACGACCGAAGCGGTCGCCGGGGGCAGTCGGCCCAACGCCCAGGCGATGGCGCCCTGGCCCGCCACGTGCAGGACGCCGAGGCCTGCGCAGGCCGCCCATCCCCCGAGGCTGGCGGGCAGGATCGGTTCGCCGAGCGCCAAGGCTGCGACCAGCAGTAGGGGCGCGCCCGTCAGGCTCGACCAGAACATGATGCGGGTGGCCGCCTCGGTGCGGCGTGCGGCGCTGACGGCCAGGAAGTAGAAGGCGTACCAGAGGGCGGTCAGGGCCGCGGCCGCATTGCCCCAGGCCGGCGAGACGCCCGGCGCGCCGCCCTTGGCCGCCGCCATCAGGCCCGCTCCGCCGATGGCCAGGCCGACGGCGACCAGGAAGAGCATGCGAGGCTTCTGGGCCAGGAAGATCCAGGCGACGGCGGTGACCACTACCGGGGTCAGGTTGGTCAGGACGGTGGCGTTGGCCACCGAGGTCAGCGCGATCCCGTAGTGCCAGAAGCCCAGATCGAGGGCGAACATGAGGCCAGCGATCATGGCCAGCCTGGAGGGAAGGCGGCCCAGCCCGCCGCCCTGGCCGGTTCCGCCGCGCTGGGCCAGCAGGGCGAGCAGGGGCAGGGCGAAGGCCAGCCGCCAGAAGCCGGCCGCGGCCGAGCCCGTGTCCGAGAGCCGAACGAGGATGGGCACGAAGCCGATGACGGCGGCGCCGAAGATCAGCACCGCCAGGGCCCGGCCGCCCGAGGCGGTTGGCGTGTCGCTCAAAGGCCCATCTCCTGGCGTAGTCGCTCGGGCGTCATGCCGGCCTCGCGCAGCGCGCGCAGGGTCTCGGCCTTGTCGCGCTTGGCGTAGCGCTTGCCGTCAGGACCCGCCAGTAGCCTGTGATGACGATAGACCGGCGTGGGCAGGTCCAGCAGGGCCTGCAGCAGACGCTGGACGTGGGCGGCCTCGAACAGGTCGCCGCCGCGGATGACGTGGGTGATCCCCTGCAGGGCGTCGTCGCAAACGACGGCCAGATGATAGGCCACGCCGACATCCTTGCGCGCCAGGACCACGTCGCCGCCCAGTTCAGGCCGCGCCTGGATCAGGCCTGTTTCGCCGTTTGGGCCAAGGCCCTCCTCCCGGAAGGTCAGGCTCTCGAACCCGCCTAGCCGGCCCTGCGCCGCCTCCAGCGAGAGGCGCCAGGCGAAGGGCTCCCCCCGGGCCAGACGGGCGGCCTCCTCGGCTTTCGGCAATGGCGCGCTGCGGAAGGTGTCCATGGCGCCGTGGGGGGCGCTGGCCATGGCCTGGGCCACCTCCCTGCGGGTGCGGAAGCAGCGATAGACGAGGCCCTCGGCGGCGAGATGGTCCAGGGCCGCCTCGTAATCGGCGAGGTGCTCCGATTGCCGACGCACCGGCTGGCGCCAGGAGAGGCCGAGCCACCTCAGGTCCTCATAGATGGCGGCCTCGAACTCGGCGCGCACCCGGGTGGCGTCGATATCTTCGATGCGCAGCAGGAAGTCGCCGCCCGCGGCTTGCGCGGCCGCGAAGGCGCACAGCGCCGAGAAGGCATGGCCGCGATGTAGAAAGCCCGTGGGAGACGGGGCGAAACGGGTGACGAAGGGCGCACTCACCCCAAGGGCTCTAGCGCTGCAGGCCCTTGGCGAACACCCCCACATGGCCGAGCACCCCGCGAAGGAAGGCGTCCTCGCCGCCAAGTTCGGCCTTCAGGGCGTTGAACTGCTTGAAACTGGTCATTTCGGCCAGGCCGTGGGCGGCGCACCAGCAGGCGATGGTGGCCAGTTCCAGCCCGACCTCGTCGGTCGGGTCGGCGCCGGCCGAGACCAGCACGTCCCTGACCCGCCGATAGGCGCTTTCCTCATTCTCATGCACGTGGGCGGGCATGTCGGCCTTGTCCCGCGAGCAGTCGTACATCACGCGGTAGAGGGCTGGATGGGCGATGGCGAACCGGACATAGGCGACCCCAAGCTCGCGGACCCGGTCGGGGGGCGAGGTCTGGGCGTCGCGGGCCGCCTGAAAGGCGAGGTCGAGCTTCTCCCAGCCCTCATGGGCCACAGCGTCGAGCAATTCGCTCTTGTCCTTGAAGTGGTGATAGGGCGCCGCGGGGCTGACCCCCGCCTCCCGCGCCACGGCCCGCAGGGACATGGCGCCAGGGCCGTCGGCCTCCACCAGCCGCACCGCCGCCTCCACCAGGGCGCGGCGCAGGTCGCCATGGTGATAGGGGCGCGGATCGGCGGCTTCGGACTCTTTCATCACCCAGAGTGTAGGTCGCTATCTGATCGCCGTAAAGATCATCTTGACAACGTTCAGATGCCGCCTATCTTAGCGCTGTTCAAATAACAGATCGCCTCGCTCCCCCGAGGCTCCAACTCAAAGGTGTGTGTCATGTCTCTCGCTTCCCTGTCGGCCGCCGAACGCGTCTTCGACCGCCTGACTCCGGCCCTGTTCGTGGTCCTCAGCCTGACCCTGGCCGCCGCGCTGCTCGGCTTCCTCGCCTAGAGCGCGTTCCGATAAGTGGGAACCGGTTATCGGAACAGAACGCGCTCAGGACTTCGAGTGTAGAGCCTGATTCAAACGATCAGACGGGTCCGTCTGATCGCATCAGGCTCCAGGGCGCGTTTCTCCCAGTCTGTCGCCTCGAGGGAGCCTTCACGTGCTCCCTCTTTTTTTGCGGGCGCGCCGTGGCGACACGCCATGGAGCCGTCATAGAATCGAGCCTATGATTGATCGATCAGGCGAGATCGAGCCTGATGCTGAATGCAAGAGAGGAGCTTCGTCTTCAGTCTCTGTGCCTTTGACAGCCGGCCCCATGGGCCCCCCCGCCGGGAGCGCCGGCGATGCAGGTGATCGCCCATCCCCCCTCGGGCTGGCCGGCCCTGGTGCTCAACGCCGACTATCGGCCCCTCAGCTACTATCCCCTGTCGGTCTGGCCCTGGCAGGAGGTGATCAAGGCGGTCTTCCTCGACCGTGTCGATGTGGTCTCCACCTATGACCATGTGATCCGCTCCCCCTCCTTCTCCATGCGCCTGCCCAGCGTCGTTTCGCTGAAGCACTATGTGACGCAGGACCGGCCCCCGGCCTTCACCCGTTTCAATCTCTTCCTGCGCGACGGCTTCGCCTGCCAGTACTGCCGGTCGGGCGAGGACCTGACCTTCGACCACGTGGTTCCCCGGTCGCGGGGCGGTCGCACCAGCTGGGAAAACATCGTCACCGCCTGCGCCCCCTGCAACCTGGCCAAGGGCGGCCGCACCCCGGAAGAAGCCGGCATGCGCCCCCTGATGATCGCCCGCCGTCCCCAGGCCTACGAGCTTCAGGAGCGGGGCCGCCGCTTCCCCCCCAACTTCCTCCACCAGAGCTGGCTCGACTACCTCTACTGGGACATCGAGCTGGAGGCGTAGAGCGCTCAGGGCCGGGGCCGTGTGAACGTCCTGGCGTCCCGGGCGTTCGCTATGGCGACGCTTTCAGATCGAGCTTGCCGGTTCAGAGGAGACGGGACCATTCTACGCACCCAAATGAACCCGCGCGTCTTCTGGGGCGCCAGCCTGATCATCGGCGCGCTGCTGGCGGTGGCCGTCGCCGCGCCGGATCAGTCGGACCGCTTTTTCCAGTCGTCCCAGGACTGGGTCATCGACACCTTTGGATGGTTCTATGTCGCCGCCGTGGCGGGGTTTCTGGGCCTGGTCCTGTTCCTGGCCCTGGGGCCGACCGGGAGCCTGAAACTCGGGCCCGACGACTGCGAGCCGGATTTCCCCTACGCCTCATGGCTGGCCATGCTGTTTGCGGCCGGCATGGGCATCGGCCTGATGTATTTCGGCGTCGCCGAGCCGATCCAGCACTATGTCAGCCCGCCGGAGGCCGAGCCGGGGACCTTCGGAGCCGCCCGCGAGGCGATGGTGATCACCTTTACCCACTATGGCGTGCACGCCTGGGCCATCTATGCGCTGGTGGGGTTGAGCCTGGGCTTCTTCGCCCACCGCAAGGGTTTGCCGCTCACCCTGCGTTCAGGCCTGTCGCCCCTGCTGGGCAAGCGCACAAGCGGTCCCATCGGCGACGCCGTGGACATCTTCGCGGTGTGCGGGACGGTCTTCGGCATTGCGACCTCCCTAGGGTTCGGGGTGTCGCAGATCAACAGCGGCCTCAACTACCTCGTGGGGCTGCCCAACACGGCCCTGGTCCAGTGCGGGCTGATCGCCGTCGTCATGGCCGCCGCCACAGTTTCGGTGCTGACCGGGCTCGACAAGGGGGTGCGGCGCCTGTCGGAGCTCAACCTGATCCTGGCCGTGCTGCTGATGCTGTTCGTGCTGGCGGTAGGGCCTACGGGTTTCCTGCTGAAGGCCCTGGTGCAGAATTTCGGCCTCTATCTCGACCATTTCTTCATCCGCACCTTCACCCTCTACGCCTATGAGCCGCGGGGCTGGATGGCCGACTGGACCCTGTTCTACTGGGCCTGGTGGATCGCCTGGTCGCCGTTCGTGGGGATGTTCATTGCGCGGATCTCGCGGGGGCGCACGGTGCGCCAGTTCATCCTCAACGTGCTGCTGGTTCCGGCCGGTTTCACCTTCCTGTGGATGACCATCTTCGGCAACACCGCCATCAGCCTGGACATGGGGACGGCGGCCGGGGCGATCTCGGCGGCGGTGACCGAGGACCTGTCGACGGCCCTGTTCCGGTTCTTCGCCGAACTCCCGGGGGCGGCTGTCACCTCCACCATCGCAGTGGTGCTGGTGGCGGTCTTCTTCATCACCTCGGCGGACTCCGGCTCCCTGGTGATCGACACCCTGGCCTCAGGCGGCGCCGACGATACGCCGCGCTGGCAGCGGGTCTATTGGTGCCTGTTGCTGGGCCTGGTCGCGGCCCTGCTGCTCCTGGCGGGCGGCCTGGGTGCGCTGCAAGCGGCTACCCTGGTGGCGGCGCTGCCCTTCACGGTGATCATGATCCTGCTGTCTGTCGGTCTGGCGCGGCAGATGAACGCCGATGTCGCGGGGCGGGACGTCGACACTGAGGGACCGCCCCTGGCCGAGCAGCTGAAGCGGCTGCTGGCGCCGGCCAGCCGTCGCGACATTCAGCGCCAGATAGACCGTGTCGCCGTCCCCGCCCTGGAAAGCGTCAGCGAGGGCCTGGCGGCCGAGGGTCTGGTCGCGGAGGTTCGACGTGACGAGGACGCCATCACACTGACCGCGCCAGGTCCCGGGAGGCCCTTCCACTATCAGCTGGCGGCGCATGACCGTCCTCGTCCGGCCATGACGGCGCTGGACGCGCCGGAACGGCGGCGGGCGATGGAATGGCGTCTCGTCGCGCGGTCCGACGATGTCAGTCGTGCGCGCGATGTGACGGGCTTCACGCGCGAGCAGCTGGTCGCCGATGTCCTCGAGCATCTGCGCCGCTGGCGGATGGCCTAGGTTGGGGGCAGAACCCCCCGAACCACGGCGAGCAGGGTGGGACGATCGAAGGGCTTGCTCAGGGCCGCCTGGGCGCCCAGGGCCTGGGCCGTTTCCAGGATGGTCTCGGGGCTGATGGTGCGCCAGCCGCCCGACATGGCGATGATCGGCAGGTCTGGCCAAAGGCTGCGGATCTGGCCAATGGTCTCCATCCCGTCCTGATCCGGCATGAAAATATCGACGATCACCGCTGCTACGGGAAGATGCTGGAGGAACTCGATCGCGCGGGCGGCCGTGTCCGATAGAATAGTGTCGAAGCCCTCGACCTCCAGTATTGAGGAAGTGACTCGTAACAATGTTACGTCATCGTCGACCAAAAGTAACAGCGGTCGATCAGTCATAAAATCGGCTCCAGAGAATTGAGCCGTATCTAGGGGGTTTCGCTCCCGGCCGCACACCTTTCTCGCCCCTGAAGCGAGCGCTGCGCGCTATGCGACCTTACGTCACGTCGCGGCCTCAGCCGGCGGCGGGCGCGCCGGCTCTGTGGGTCAGGCGCCAGAAAATCACAGCGGCCAGCGCTACCGCGCCGCCGGCGAAGGTGACGGAAAGCGCGCCGCCCTGAACCAGCAATGTCCCACCGAGCGCCGCGCCAAAGGCCTGGCCCAGGGAGGCTGAGGACGCATTGAAGGCGAGGGCGAGGGGGGCGGAGGCCGGGGCCCGCTGGATCAGCCGGGTCTGGATGACCGGCAGGATGGAGAACAGGGCCGTGGAGCCGGTCAGCACCGCCAGGCCGACAATGGCGTAGGCGCCGAGGCCCGGGACCCCGGCGCGGGCCAGCTCCAGGCTGTGAAGCGCCGCTGCGACGGCCAGGCCGAGGAATCCGAGGGTGACGCTCATCCCGCCGGCGCCCTTGTCGGCGGCGCGGCCGCCGATGGTGAGGCCGAGGAAACTGCCCACCCCGACCAGCATCTGGAAGGCGGCCACGCCGGCGCCCGTCACCTCGATCTGCAACCGCAGGATCGGGGCGATGTAGGTGGTGATGGTCATATTGGCCCCGAAGGCCAGGAAGGTGGAGATGAACAGGGGCAGGACGCCGGCGCCCCGCAGGCCCTGGCCGACGCCGGGGCCGGGGGGCGACACCTTGGGAACGAACAGGGCGATCGCCGCCAGGGCCAGGGCGCTGAGGCCGGCCGACAGCAGGAAGGTGGACCGCCAGCCGAAGGCCGAGCCCACGACGCTGCCCAGGGGAATGCCCATCAGGAAGGCGACGGTCATGCCGCCCATGACGATGGCCAGGGCCGAGCCCCGGCGCTCCGGCGGGACCAGGGCGCTGGCGGCGGCCGAGGCCGCAGGGCCGGCCATGGCGCCGATGGCCCCCAGGATGGCGCGAAGCACCAGCAGGGCGCCGAATTCCGCCGTCAGCAGGCATGCGAGGTTGAGCAGCACGGCCGCTGAGAGGGCGAGGAGCAGCACCCGCTTGCGCTCGAACCGGCCGACCAGGAAGGCCAGCGGCGGCCCGGCCAGGGCCGAGGTCAGCACATAGACGGTCTGGAGCTGCCCGACCGCACCCACCGAGACGCCGAGGTCGGCGGCCATGGGCTCCAGCAGGCCGGCGAAGATGAAGGCGCCTGACCCGAAGGCGAAGGTCGACAGCGCCAGGACAAAGACGCGGAGGTTCAACGGCGACGATCCAGCAGGCCGGCGCCACGGGCGCGGCGGCGAAGGGGGCTGGACCGCATGGCTTATCCTCTCCAGGAGCGGTCTGGCGCCGCTTGCCGCTCGATCAGTAGCGCTGAGCCCCCGGCGGTCAATCTCAGGATTTCTGAGGGCGGCGCCAGGAGCAGGGGGGCTCCGCCCCTATTCGACGGTCACCGACTTGGCCAGGTTGCGCGGCTGATCCACGTCGGCGCCCTTCTGCACGGCCACATGATAGGCCAGCAGCTGGATCGGGGCCGACATGACCAGCGGCGCGATCAGCGGGTCGCAGGCCGGGGCGATGATCACCCGGGCGCCGGCCGGGGCGTGGGCGGCGCCCTTTTCGTCGGTGATCAGCACGATCGGGCCGCCGCGGGCGGCCACCTCGCTCATATTGGACATGGTCTTTTCGAACAGCTCGTCGCTGGGGGCGATGACGATCACCGGCGTCGCCTCGTCGATGAGGGCGATGGGGCCATGCTTCAGCTCGCCGGCGGCATAGCCCTCGGCGTGGATATAGCTGATTTCCTTGAGCTTCAGCGCCCCTTCCAGGGCCAGCGGGAACATGGCGCCGCGGCCGAAATAGAGGACGTCCCGGGCCTTGGCCAGTTCCGGCGCCAGGGCGCGGATCGCCTCTTCCACGCCGATCGATTCGGCGATCAGGCGCGGCGCCTCCAGCAGGTGCTTGGACAGCCGGGCCTCTTCGGCGGCGTCGATCTGGCCGCGGGCGGCGGCGGCGGCGATGGCCAGCGCCGTCAGGGCCGCCACCTGGCTGGTGAAGGCCTTGGTGGAGGCCACCCCGATCTCGGGTCCGGCATGGGTGGGCCAGAGCAGATCGGCCTCCCGCGCCATGCTGGACTCCGGCACATTGACCATGGCCGCCGTGGAAAGGCCCTGTCCCTTGCACCAGCGCATGGCCGCCAGGGTGTCGGCGGTCTCTCCGGACTGGGAGACCCCAAGGGCCAGGGTCCGGGCGCCCAGCGGCGGTTCGCGATAGCGGAACTCCGAGGCGACCTCGACATCGGTGGGCAGGCGCGCCAGGCGCTCGAAGGCGTAGCGGGCGATCTGGCCGGCATAGTTGGAGGTGCCGCAGGCGATGATCTGCAGCCGCTCGGCGGTCTTGAAGTCGAAGCCGCCCGGCGCGGTCGCCCGCCCGGTCACCGGATCGATATAGGCCGACAGGGTGTGCTGGGTGGCGTCGGGCTGGTCATGGATTTCCTTCTCCATGAAGTGCCGATAGTTGCCGCGCTCCACCAGGGCGGCGGCCCGGGCCACCTGCTTGATGTTGCGGAGCACCGGCTGGCCGGCGGCGTCGAAGATCTGGGCCTGGGCGTGGTCGATCCGCACATAGTCGCCCTCTTCCAGATAGGCGATGCGGTTGGTGAAAGGGCCGACGGCCAGGGCGTCGGAGCCCAGATACATCTCGCCGTCCCCATAGCCGACCACCAGGGGGCTGCCGCGGCGGGCGCCCAGGATCATGTCGTCTTCGCCGGCGATCAGCACGGCCAGGGCGAAGGCGCCGCTCAGACGATCAAGGGTCGCCTTGAGCGCCTCCAGCGGCGCCAGTCCCGACTGCAGATAGGCGTCCAGCAGGTGGGCGATGGTCTCGGTGTCGGTCTCGCTCTCGAAAACGCGGCCCTGGGCCTCGAGCTCGCGGCGAAGTTCGGCGAAGTTCTCGATGATGCCATTGTGGACCAGGGTCACCCGGCCGGCGGTGTGGGGGTGGGCGTTGTGCTCGGCCGGCGCGCCGTGGGTGGCCCAGCGGGTGTGGCCGATGCCGACCTGCGCTGTCAGGGCGTCGTCCATCAGCACGTCCTGCAGGGCGCGGATCTTGCCCTTGGCCCGTCGGCGCTCGACCACGCCTGGCGCCGTCACGCCGGCCACGCCGGCCGAATCATAGCCCCTGTACTCCAGCCGCAGCAGGCTCTCGACCAGACGGTCCTGGACGGGGGTCTTGCCGACGATGCCAATGATGCCGCACATGGCCTTAACCTCACTTTTTGTCGGACGCCGCCGACGCGACTAATGTCTGGCCCCGCGCCGCCTTTAGCATTCGCAAACGCGACGTCGACTAAATCTGGGTTTCCGATCGTTTCGTGAGTCCGACCATGACCAAGCGCGCCTATTTTGGAACCGACGGCATCCGGGGGGAGGCCAACCGCCATCCCATGACCGCCGAGGTCGCCCTGCGCGTCGGCATGGCCGCCGGCAAGGTGTTCATGTCGCAGGACGAGCGACGCCACCTGGTGGTGATTGGCAAGGACACCCGGCTGTCAGGCTACATGATCGAGCCGGCCCTCGTGGCGGGGTTCGCCAGCGTCGGCATGGATGTCCGCCTGCTGGGACCGATTCCGACGCCCGGCGTCGCGATGATGACGCGGTCCATGCGCGCCGATCTGGGGGTGATGATCAGCGCCTCGCACAACACCTATTCCGACAACGGCATCAAGCTGTTTGGGCCCGACGGCTTCAAGCTCTCCGACGCCCGGGAGCTGGAGATCGAGGCCCTGATGGACGAGGGGCTCCAGGAGCGCCTGGCGGCGCCGGACACCCTGGGCCGCGTGGCCCGGGTGGACGACGCCCAGGCGCGCTATGTGGAGATCGCCAAGGCGACCTTCCCCCGCCGTCTGAGCCTGAGCGGCCTGCGGATCGTCATCGATTGCGCCAATGGCGCGGCCTACAAGGTGGCGCCCACCGCCCTCTATGAACTGGGCGCGGAGGTCATGCGCCTGGGGGTCGAGCCCAACGGCTTCAACATCAACAGCGAATGCGGTTCGACCCATCCCGAGGCCATGGCCAAGATGGTCAAGGAGTACCGGGCCGACATCGGCATCGCCCTGGACGGGGACGCCGACCGCCTGGTGATCTGCGACGAAAACGGCCGGGTGGTCGATGGCGACCAGATCATGGCCCTGATCGCCGCCCATTGGGCGCAGCGCGACCGCCTGACCGGCGGCGGCGTGGTCGCCACCGTCATGTCAAATCTCGGCCTGGAGCGGTTCCTGGGCGGGAAGGGGCTGAAGCTCGAACGCACTGCGGTGGGCGACCGGGCGGTGATGATGCGGATGCGCGAAGGGGGCTTCAACCTCGGCGGCGAGCAGTCGGGCCACGTCATCCTGTCGGACTTCTCCACCACCGGCGATGGGCTGCTGGCCGCGCTGCAGGTGCTGGCGGTGCTGAAGGAGGCCGACAAGCCGATGAGCGCCCTGGCCCGCCAGTTCGAGCCGGTGCCGCAGCTGCTCGAAAATGTGCGCTTCGGCGGCGGCAAACCCCTTGAGAGCGAGAATGTGAAGGGGGCCATCGCCCTGGCCGAGCGGCGGCTGAATGGGTCGGGCCGGTTGCTGGTCCGAGCGTCGGGCACCGAGCCGCTGATTCGGATCATGGCCGAAGGGGACGACGAGAAGCTGATCTTCGAGATCGTCCACGAACTGGCCGGCGTGGTGCGTCAAGCCGCCGCCTGAGGCGGTTTCCGGCAAGGCGTCAGAAACCCTATCCAAGACCCAAGCATTATGTCAGTTTCGTAATGTTCACGCCGCTCGACCGGCGTGGAGGCAAAGACACGACTGGGAGAAATGCATGTCTCGGAACCCCGCGCTCGCGGGCCGCAGGCAAGGGCACGCAGGCCGAGGCGCTCCGGCGTCCATCGCCTGCATGGCCTTTGTCGCCGCCATTTCCATCGCCTTCTGGGTCGGCGCTGTCTGGATCGTTCAGCAGCTCATGACCCTGATGGTCGGGGCCGGCTGAGGGCGAACCGCCCTATAGCCGCCCGACGCTGGTGTACTCAAATCCCTGGCGACGCACGTCGTCAGGCCGGTAGATGTTGCGCAGATCGACCAGCACCGGCGCGGCCATGTCGGCCTTGAGCCGGTCGAGGTCGAGCGCCCGGAACTGGTCCCATTCGGTGATGATCACCACCGCGTCCGCGCCCATGGCTGCGGCATAGGGGTCTGAGGCGAAGTCCACATCCTGCAGCAGGCGCCGCGCCTCGGTCTCGCCCTCGGGATCGAAGGCGCTGATCGTCGCGCCGGCTGCCTGCAGGGCCGGGATGATGTCC
>NZ_JBALUY010000039.1:0-31338 GCF_036963605.1 Phenylobacterium sp.
GGCGGCGCCTGGGACAACGCCAAGAAGCTGATCGAAGAGGGCCACCACGGCGGCAAGGGGTCGGAGGCTCACAAGGCCGCCGTCACCGGCGACACCGTTGGCGACCCCTATAAGGACACCGCAGGTCCCGCGGTGAACCCGATGATCAAGATCACCAACATCGTGGCCCTGCTGCTGCTGGCCGTCCTCGCCCACGGCGTTGGATAGTCTCCAGGCCTCAAGGCCCTGAACGAAGAACGCCCCGGAGAGTGATCTCCGGGGCGTTTCTCATTTCAACTGTAGTGGCCGGTTCTAACGGTCGCCGGGACGGGTGCCGGGCACCCCTTCGTCATCCCGCGGCAACATGCCGCCGCGGCCCACATTGCCCAGCAGCTGTTCGAGCACCGTCAGCTCGCGGCCACGGGTCGGGGTTTCGCGGTCGTTATAGGCGATCACCTTGCCGTCCTCGAGGGTGTAGTGGTCCACCGTCTCCACGACCTCGGTTTCGGGATTGAAGGTGATGGACACCACTTCGCGGTTGACCACCTGGGCCCGTCGGAAGGCCACGCGCTCTTTCACCTGGGCGATATAGAACCAGACGTCGTCCTCGAAGGTCGAGGTGGCCGAGGGCGATCCGAGGCTGCCGCGGACGGTGGACTTGGTGTCCTCGCCGACCTTGACGTCCTTGGGATTGGCGTCGATGGCCTGGAATCCGGAATAGGTGGTCATCGGCGCGCAGGCGCTGGTGGTCAGCAGTCCGACCGAAAGGGCGGCGAAGGCGACACGGCGAAACATGTGGGAACCGGACCTGTTCAAGATTTCAAGACTTTGACCTATCGCCCGCGGGGCCTTAGTTCAATGCCGCCGTTAACGCCCTGTGGCGGCGAAATCGAGGCCAAGATGATCCTGGAGCGTCTCTTTCGTCCAAAACCCGCAAAGATCGCGGGGCAGAAGCTCTATTCCGAGGTGGTGTCTCAGGCCCGCCAACCCGAATTCTACAGCCGCCTGGGGGCGCCCGATACGGTCGAGGGCCGTTTCGAACTCTATTCCCTGCACGTGGTCCTGCTGCTGGACCGCCTGAAGCGCCAAGGCGAGGCCGCCGCCGACACCGCCCAGGCCCTATTCGACGCCTATGTCTCGGCCCTGGACGACGCCCTGCGCGAGATGGGGGTCGGCGACCTGTCGGTCGGCAAGAAGATGCGCAAGCTGGGCGAGGCCTTCTATGGCCGGGTGAAGTCGTACGAATCCGCCCTGGCGAGCCTGCCTGACGAGGCGCCCCTGGCGGCGCTGGTCGGGCGCACCGTCTATGCCGAAGCTGCAGACGCGCCCACGACCGCGATGGTGGCCTATGTCTTGCGCCAGAGGCAGAACCTGGCCGACCAGCCTCTGGACGCCTTCCTGGCCGGCGACGTCGCCTGGGTGGCGCCGTGAGCGAGGTCTGGACCCACCCCTTCAAGATGGGCGCCCTGGCCCGGGGGCCGGTCACTCTTCGGCTGGAACCCGATGCCGCAACGCTCAAGGCGCTGGCGCCGAAGCTCGGCGTGCGAGCGGTCAAGAGCCTCAGCGCCGATCTTCGCCTGCGGACCTGGCTGGACGGCGTGGAGATCGGCGGCAGGTTCCAGGCCGTGGTCGAGCAGGAATCAGGACTTTCGCTGGAGGTCTTCGACCAGACGGTCGAGGGACCGATCGAGGTTCGTCTTGTCCCGGCAGGCAGCCCCAATGCGCCCGATCCGGAAATCGAGATCGAGCTTGATCCCGAATCGCCCGATCCGCCGGAAATTCTTGAAGGCGACACCATCGACCTGGCCGCCTATGTGATCGAACACCTGGCGGTGGAGATCGACCCCTTTCCCCGACTGCCGGGGGAAACCTTCGACTACACGCCGCCACAGGATGACGACTCGCCCTTCGCTGTGCTTAAGCGGCTGAAGGACGACCATGGGTGATCCCCGGCTACGCGCCGGGCACAACGCCGCGGAGCCGCGGCGAACAGGGGCTGAATTCACGTCGTGAGCCAATCGGTCACCATATCCATCGACGCCATGGGCGGCGATCACGGCCCGGCCGTCACCATTCCGGCCCTGGCCCATGCCGCCGGGAAGATGGGGGAGGGGCTGCGCTTCCTCGCCCATGGCGACGCCGCCCTTATCGAGCCTGAGCTGGCCCGCCTGCCGCAACTGGCTGGCAAGGTCGAGGTGCGCCACACCGACAAGGTGGTGGCCAGCGAGGAAAAGCCCGCCACGGCCCTGCGCCGGGGCAAGGGCTCAAGCATGTGGAACGCCGTCGAGGCGGTGAAGCTCGGCGAGGCCCAGGGCGCAGTCTCGGCGGGCAATACCGGCGCTCTGATGGCGATCTCCAAGCTCGTCCTGCGGATGAGCGCCGATCTGGACCGGCCCTGCCTGACGGCCAGCTGGCCCACCGTCTCGGGCTTCACCACGGTGCTGGATGTCGGCGCCAATGTGGATTGCGACGCCGCGCGGCTGGTGGAGTTCGCCATTCTGGGGGAAGCCTTCCACCGCGCCGCCCACGGGGTCGAACGCCCCAGCATCGGTCTGCTGAACGTCGGCTCTGAGGACATCAAGGGCCACGAAGAGGTCCGCGAGGCCCACCGCATGCTGCGCGAGGGCGAGTTTGGCCTGAACTATTACGGATTCGTCGAAGGCGATGATCTGACCCGCGGCGTCGTCGACGTGGTCGTCACCGACGGCTTCACCGGCAATGTCGCCCTGAAGACGGCCGAAGGCGTGGCCAAGTTCATCACCAGCGAGTTGCGCGCGGCCCTGATGTCGAGCCTGCCGTCCAAGCTCGGGGCGATGATGGCGCGCAAGGCTCTGCTGGCCTTCCGCGAAAAGCTCAGCCCGCCGGCCGCGGCGCCCCTGCTTGGCCTCAATGGTGTGGTGGTCAAGAGCCATGGTGGGGCCGAGATTCGCGACTTCGCCGACGCAATTCAGGTGGCTGCGGATCTGGCGCGCAGCGATTTCGCCGCCGAGATCACGCGAAGCATGACCCGTCTCGGTTTCGGCGCCAGTCCGCCGCCGCCCGCGGGCCAGGGAGGCGAGTGAGTTGAGTTCCGCATTTCGCAGCGCCGTCACCGGCGTGGGCGGCTATCTGCCCGACGAGGTCGTCACCAATGACGACCTGTCCCGCTTCGTGGACACCAGCGACGAATGGATCCGGGAACGAACCGGCATTCGCCAGCGTCATCGCGCGGCGCCGGACCAGGCCGTTTCCGACCTCGCCGTGGAGGCTGCGCGCAAGGCGCTGACGGCGGCCGGCCGGACGCCCGACGAGGTCGATCTGATCATCGTCGCCACTACGACCCCCGACCTGACCTTCCCGGCGACCGCGGCCATCGTCCAGCGCAAGCTGGGGTGTCCCGTGGGTATCGCCTTCGATATCCAGGCGGTCTGCTCTGGGTTTGTCTACGCTCTGTCGGTGGCCGACGGCTTCGTCGCCCACGGCCGATCCAAGTGCGCCCTGGTGATCGGGGCCGAGACCATGACCCGGCTGATGGACTGGACCGACCGGGGCACCTGCGTGCTGTTCGGGGACGGGGCCGGCGCTGTGGTGCTGGAGCCTGCGGCTGGCGCCGGGACCACGGAAGATCGCGGCCTGCTGGGTTTTGCGCTCCGCGCCGACGGGACCAAGCAGGACCTCCTCTATGTGGACGGCGGCCCCTCGACCAATGGCGAGGTGGGCAAGCTGCGGATGCAGGGCAACCAGGTGTTCCGCCACGCCGTGGTCAACATCTCCGAAGCGGTCACGGCCGCGGCCGCCGACGCCGGAATCGATGTCGCCGCAGTGGACTGGTTCGTGCCCCACCAGGCCAATATGCGCATCCTGGAAGGGGTCGCGCGTCGCCTGGGCATTCCGGAGTCCAAGGTGGTCACGACGGTGGCCGATCACGCCAACACCTCCGCAGCCTCGATTCCCCTCGCCATGGCCGTCGCGGTGGCCGATGGCCGCATCAAGCCGGGTGATCTTCTGCTGCTGGAGGCCATGGGCGGCGGCCTGACCTGGGGCGCCTGCGTGCTGCGCTTCTGAGTCTGGGCGCAGAACTGGACCGGAACCCTTTGACCTTGCCCGACAATCACGGCATGAGGGGACCAGTTGGTTTGTCCGGGGGCGGGGTACGCATGAAGGGCTCGACTTTGACGCGAGCTGATCTTTGCGAGGCGGTTCACGACGAGGTCGGACTGTCTCGGCAGGACTGCGCGACGCTCGTCGAACGCACGCTGGAGCTGATGATCCAGGCTCTTGAGGCCGGTGAACAGGTCAAGCTTTCCGGCTTCGGCGTCTTCCAGGTCCGCGCCAAGCGCGCGCGCATGGGCCGCAATCCCAAGACCGGCGAGCCGGCGGCCATCGAGCCGCGTCGGGTGATCGGCTTCCGGGCATCCCAGGTGATGAAGGCGAGGGTCGACAAGGCGCTCGCAGAGGAAGACTAGGCCGTGGCCAAGGGCCCCGAAGCGTTCCGGACGATTTCGGAAGCGGCTGAGGAGCTGGACGTGCCCCAGCACGTGCTGCGGTTCTGGGAGACCAAGTTCTCATTCATCCGCCCGATGAAGCGGGCCGGCGGTCGCCGGTTCTACCGGCCCCAGGACATCGCCGTCCTGCAGGGCGTGCGGCGCTTGCTGCACGACGAAGGCTACACGATCAAAGGCGTCCAGAAGCTGCACAAGGACCAGGGCCTGCGCCGGCTGCTGGCCGAATCGGGAGCCGATCTCGGGGGCGAAGCGCCGGATGAGGCCCTGGCGGATTCAGAAATCCGCGACCGCCTGGCGCTGGTTCTGGAAGATCTCGAGGCCGCCAAGGCGCGGCTGGATCGACTGCTTGGGGATGGCGGTCGGCAGGCCTGACTTTGCGGGTTGCCGGGCCGCAGGCGCCCGCCTATAAGACGCGACCTCGCCGCTGGCGACGGAGCGTAGCGCAGCCTGGTAGCGCACAAACTCCGCAGTCGCCCGTAGACGCTTTGTCTACAAGGCTTTGCTTGAAATCGTTAGACTATCAAGTGGCCTTTGTCGGCCAGTGTCGGACATTGTCGACGCCCGATAGGTGCGTAACGCCCCCTTTTCAGCGCGCCTCACCTCGGCTGCTCAGGCATGATCACCGCATCAGAAAGGCGTTCAAAGCGGCCCCAGCGAGTGTGAGTAAAAGGCCGCCCGTTAGCCATCGAAGCAAGCCGCGGCGGTTCTCCACGCGCCTATCTTCACGGACTAACTCCTCACCAAACAGCACGCCTATCGGGACGAACAGAAGCCGCCGCATAACTGTGACTGCGCACATTCCAAACAGCGAGGCACCCAGGAGACACCAACCCCACCAAATCAAGGGGGGAGACGGATACCTAAGCCAAAGCGTGAAGAGGATAAACGAAAAGAGAGCCGGCGGGATGAAGACCGAAGAAGAATCGAAGCAATATAAAAATGAATACCAGCGGCGAGTGCCATTGGCGAATGAAGCCAATGTTCTAATTACGCCAGGTGGGTTGGTGTGTTCGGCCACCCAAACCATAACTCGCGGGAATTCTTTGCGGTACTTGTAGGAAATTCCGATTCTAGGCCACTTGCGCTGTGAATTGAAATCGCTCTTGAAGGTGATTTCAAACTCAGCCCTTTCTTTGTGGTGAAGGGGCATGAGTTCGATTTCTTCAAATGTAGAACCTATGAATTTTGAACCATCTACTAGGGTGAGTTCGTAGGTCGTCGCTATTTCACCATCTAGGTGCATTCTGACCGCCGCTTCGAGCCTGCGTAATGCAGACCCGTCGATAACGAATGCACCGTAAATGATATCCGACTTGAAAGCGGGTGGTACCTGCTGCACGAGTGTGTTCCCCCAGTCACCGCAGGCGATGGTTGTCCCTAAAAAGGGGCAAGGCAATCCAGCTTGGGGTCAACCGCCGTGGTCGGGGATGCCGGATTTGAACCGACGACCTCTTGACCCCCAGTCAAGCGCGCTACCAGCCTGCGCTAATCCCCGGAACCACGGCGGGCGGCCCTTTTAGCCTGAACCACGGCGATTCCAAGCCCCTTCATTACCCTTTTTCGCCCTCTAGCTGCGTTGTTACGCAGCTGTAGACATTGTTCCGACCGCAACTTAGCTGAAGTCCCCCTCAAATGCCCCCACCCGGGCGCAACGCTCCGCCGTGTAGACAGAGCGCCAATCTAAGAGGCGTTATTTTTCAATAACTTACATCGAAGCAACGGTTCTTCGTGAGTAAGTAGCGCACTTGACTGGGGGTCAAGGGGTCGTGGGTTCGAATCCCGCCGCTCCGACCATCGCCTGAAACGGCGGGGTCGAAACAAGCATCACGTCGGAATTCTATCGCCTGAGAGACGCCGGCGGCCTACCGGCCGCGGTTCATCCAGCTGATCAGCGGCAGGATCGGAACGCCCCAGGCCAGTCCGACGATCCCGTAGAACAGGACCTGGATCGCGACGTTGTCGGGCAGCCGCTCGCCGATGGCGACGGCGGCCACGGCATAGACGGCCACGAAGGCGAGGATCGCGAACATGCCGATCAGCTTGCGTTGGCGCGCGCTCATGGAAAGCCCCATTGATCCTCGCGCCGGTCCGGCGCGCACCTCCCTATAGGGCGCGCGCCGGGGGCCTGTCACTTCCGGCGGATGAGGCCCAGAATGGCCAGGAGCAGGACGGCGCCCACGGTCGAGACGATCAGGCTGCCGATGAAGCCGTCGAAGGGGAAGTCGATCAGGTTGGCGATGAAGCCGCCGATCAGGGCGCCGACCAGACCCACCAGAAGGTTGGTGAAGAGGCCGTGGTCGCGCTTCATGATCTTTTCGGCGATCCAGCCGGCGAAGATGCCGATGATGATTGCGCTTAGAATTCCGACGCCGCTCATGGTTCGTTTCCTCCCAAAAGACGGCTGAAGACGCCGCCCACCCTGAATGCGGTCAAGCTTGGGGGGTTCCCAATCTCCTGGCAAGCGGACAAGGCATGGACGGAAATCGTCGCGTGCTTTAGCCCATGGCCCAACTTAAACCCAAAAGAGGCGCGATCTCGCCGTAATGACCTCTTTCCTGCGCTCGGACCGATCGACGCCGGTCGCCCTCTGGCTCGCCATCGTGGCCGCTCTCGTGCTCGCAATGGTGGTGGTCGGCGGCGCGACCCGCCTGACGGACTCCGGCCTCTCCATTACCGAATGGAAGCCCGTCACCGGCGCTGTGCCGCCGATGTCCGACGCGCACTGGAACGCCGAATTCGCCAGGTACCAGGAGATTCCCCAGTACCAGCTGGTGAACCGGGGCATGACCCTGGCGGAGTTCAAGACCATCTATTGGTGGGAGTGGGCGCACCGTTTCCTCGGCCGCCTGGTGGGCCTCGTCTACGCCCTGCCGTTCGTCTACTTCCTGGCGCGGCGAGAGATCCCCAAGCGCCTGATCCTGCGGTGCGTCGGCCTCCTGGTGCTGGGCGGACTGCAGGGCGCGATCGGATGGTGGATGGTGGCCAGCGGCCTGGCCGACCGGGTCTCGGTGGCGCCAGAGCGCCTGATGGTCCATCTGGGTCTGGCCTTCATCCTGTTCGCAGCCCTCATATGGACAGCCCTGGACGCTTGGCGAGGGGAGGCGCGGCAGCCCTTGCCCAGCCCATGGAGCGCCCTGGCCCTGGGCCTGATGGGCCTGATCTTCCTGCAGATCCTGCTGGGCGCCCTGGTGGCCGGCAACGACGCCGGCTTCGTCTATAACGACTGGCCTCTGATGAACGGCACGCTCTTCCCGCGGGACTATGCGGGCGAAAGCCTATGGGGCACCCTGGCCCACAGCCAGGGCGCCGTGCAGCTGCATCACCGGCTTGGCGGCTATGTCTTGATGATCGCCGCCGTCTGGATGGCGATCAGCGCCCGGCGGACCAACTATGTGCCGCCGCCGGCCAAGCGGCTGATGATGGCCACCACCCACGCCACGCTGCTGCAGGCCGTTCTGGGGATCGCCACCCTGATGCTGGCCGTGCCCCTGTGGCTGGGCATGCTGCACCAACTGATGGCCGCCGTGGTCCTGGGACTGGCGACAGCCTTCGCCTGGCGGATTCGCAGAGTCTAGACCCGGAAGCTGTTCCAGGGGCCGGTGATCGCCAGGGTGAGGCCCGGCCAGTAGATGTTGACGAAGCAGGTCGAGCCGTCGGGCGAGAAGCAGGCGCCGGCCAGCTCAGCGTTCCCCTCGAAGACGTTGCGGGCGATCGTATAGACCCGGCCATCCGGGGTGATGCCCTTCAGGTGGTTGCGCAGGGTCTCCGAATAGCGGTCCTCGCAGGCGAACATGTGGCCCCAGGGCGAGATGGCCAGGTTGTCGGCGAAGTCCATGACCCGGGAATCGGTCGGCTCGACGAACAGCTCCAGCCGGCCGGGGGCATCGGCCTCGCCGGCCTGGCCTTCGTGCGGGCTTGGGATGTAGCGCAGCACCTGACCATGGCCGGCCGGTCCGCTGGAGGTGCAGGTGAAGTAGACCCCCTCCGGGCTCCAGAAGATCCCCTCGCCACGGCCGATGAAGGCCGCGCCGGCCGCCTGCATGCGTAGGCGCAAGTCCTCGTGCGGGTTGTCCGAGCCCTGGACATCGATCCAGACGCAGTCGCGGGTCTCGCCGACCTGCCAGGTGGGCTCCGAGCCCTTCATGTTGCGGGCGTCGCCGCCCTCAGGCGCGTTGCGGAAGCCGAGGGCCTGCAGCCGGCCGCCCTTGGCCGGGTTGCGCCGGTCATTGGGCAGGAAGCGGTAGAACAGCCCCTTGGAATCGAAGGAGTCCTCGGTCTCGTAGATGACGCCGGTCCCGGGATCGACGGCGGCGGCTTCGTGCTGGAACCGTCCCATGGCCGTGAGCGGGACGGGATCCACCAGGCCCTTGGCCGTGGCGGGGACCTCGAACACCCAGCCGTGCGACTTGCCCAGGCCCGCCTGGGCCGAGAGGGTGGTTTCCTCGCAGGACAGCCACGAGCCCCAGGGCGTGGCGCCGCCCGCGCAGTTGATCAGGGTCCCGGTCAGGCTGAGATGCTGGCTCTCCAGCCGCTGGCTCTTCAGATCGTAGATCAAGGTTGTGACGCCGCCGGGCAGGGGATGGCCGTCGGGGCCGACATCATAGGCCTGCTCGGGCTTCAGCCTGTCGATCAGCTTGCGGCCCGGCCCCGTTGGGCCATAGTTCAGGTCCCGCGGATTGAGCTCGTGATTGCGAAGCAGGGCGATCTTCGATCCGCCGATCGGAATGGCGGCCATGCCGTCGGCCTTGTAGGGCACGAAGAACCCGTCATCCATCGTCTGACCGGCGTGGGAGATCACCCGGTATGAAAAGCCCTCAGGCAGGTCGAGAATCTTGTAGGGGTCGGGGATCAGCGGGCCATAGCCATGGACCTCGTTGACATAGGTTTCGCCTGCTGACGCTTGTGACGTCTGGGCCTGCGCCCGCAGCGCGTAGCCGGAAAAGGCGGCGCCGGCCGCAGCGGCGCCCAGCAGGGCGCGACGGTGAAGGGTCATGGAGAATCCGTGATCGGGCGTCTGTGTTGTCCCACCATACGACAAAGCCATGGCGAGGCGATGACGGGCGTTCGGGTCTTGGTTCGGCGAGAACTGACATGTATCGTGTCATAACGGCGCGGCTCGTCGGCTTAGGGTCCAGGAGGGACGCCCATGACACTGACCTACGACCTCTACTGGTCCTTCCGCTCGCCCTATTCCTACATGATCACGCCGCGGCTGATGGCCCTGGAGGCGGCCTATGACGTCAAGGGGAATATCCGCCCGGTCTATCCGCTCGCCGTGCGCACGCCCGAGTTCTTCGAGACCCGGGACCCGCTGTGGTTCAGCTATTTCCTGGCGGACATTCACCGGGAGGCGGCCTTCCTGGGCCTGCCGTTCGCCTGGCCGCGCCCTGACCCGGTCTATATGGACATGGCCACCCGCACCTATCCCAAGGAACAGCCTCACATTCATCGGCTGACCCAGATGGGCGTCGCCGCGGCCGAGCGGGGGAGGGGCCTGGCCTATCTGACCGAGGTCAGCCGGGTGATCTGGAGCGGTGAGGTGGAGAACTGGCACGAGGGCGACCACCTGGCCCAGGCCGCCGAGCGCGCCGGCCTCGATCCCAAGGAGCTGGCCAGCGCCGTCGACGCCGAATCCGAGCGACTCGACGCCATCGTCGAGGCCAACCAGGTCGCGCAGCGACAGGCCGGCCATTACGGGGTGCCGATGATCGCGTTCAACAGCGAGCCCTTCTTTGGTCAGGACCGCTTCGACCAGTTCAAATGGCGGTTGGAGCAGCAGGGCCTGAAGGCGAGATAGGCGGGTTCAGCCGTTCGCGGTAATATGATACCTTGCCTCTAGGGGCCGTGTTTTATAAGGCTTTCCGGGCCATTCGTGTTGACAAGGTGGCGTTCGACCCGTACATGCCGCGCCTCACGTCGCCGGCGCCTTGCCGCCGTCGCAACTTACGGATCGTCCCCATGATGAAGACCACGGCTTCTTTGAAGCCCGCCGAGGTCGAGAAGAAGTGGATCGTGATCGATGCTGAGAACGCCGTGGTCGGCCGCCTCGCCTCGTTCGTCGCCATGCGTCTTCGCGGCAAGCATCGGCCCGACTACACCCCGCACGTCGATTGCGGCGACTTCGTCGTCATTGTCAACGCCGACAAGGTGAAGTTCACCGGCAAGAAGCTGACCGACAAGGTCTACTACTGGCACACCGGCCATCCGGGCGGCATCAAGGAACGGACCGCGGACAAGATCCTCGGCGGCAAGTTCCCCGAGCGCATCCTGGAAAAGGCCGTGGAGCGCATGCTCCCCAAGGAAAGCCCTCTGGCCCGCAAGCAGATGACTCACCTGCGCATCTATACGAGCGCCGAGCATCCGCACGCCGCCCAGAACCCCGAGACCATCGCGTTCGCCGAGATGAACGCCAAGAACGTGCGGAGCGCCTGAGGCCCATGTCCGAGACCCAAGGTTTCGAGGCTCTGCAAAGCCTCTCTTCCAACCCCGAATCCGCGCCGCGCGAACCGGTCATCGACCAGTACGGCCGCGCCTACGCCACCGGCAAGCGCAAGAACGCCGTGGCCCGCGTGTGGATCAAGCCCGGCAAGGGCGTGATCACCATCAACGGCCGCACCCAAGAAGTCTATTTTGCGCGTCCCGTGCTGCGCATGATGATCGCCCAGCCGCTCGAGATCGCCGACCGCCTGGGCCAGTTCGACGTCATCGTGACCGTGAAGGGCTCTGGCCTTTCGGGCCAGGCCGGCGCTGTTCGCCACGGCATCGCCAAGGCGCTGACCTATTACGAGCCGGGCCTGCGTCCGGTCCTGAAGCCGCACGGCTTCCTGACCCGCGACTCGCGCGTCGTCGAGCGTAAGAAGTACGGCAAGGCCAAGGCCCGCCGCAGCTTCCAGTTCTCGAAGCGCTAATCGCGCGCGAACACCGCGTATGCGAATGGGGCGCTTCGGGAGACCGGAGCGCCCTTTTTCTTGTCCATCGTCCCACTTCTTGTTCATCGTCCACGGGAGACGACCATGGCCCACAGGATCTTCATCGACGGCGAGGCCGGCACCACGGGCCTGCAGATCCGCCAGCGCCTCGCCGACCGGCGCGACCTGGAGGTGGTGTCGATCGATCCGGCGCGGCGCAAGGACGCGGCTGCCCGGGCCGAGCTGCTCAACAGCGTGGACGTGGCGATTCTCTGCCTGCCCGACGAGGGCGCGCGGGAGGCCGTGGCTATGATCGAAAACCCCGACGTGCGGGTGATCGACCCCTCCACCGCGCACCGGACGGCGCCGGGCTGGGTGTTTGGCTTTCCGGAGCTGGCGCCAGGCCATCGCCAGGCCATCGCGGCCTCCAAGCGGGTGACCAATCCCGGCTGCTGGTCCACCGGCTTCATCGCCCTGGTGGCGCCCCTGGTGCGGGCCGGCCTGATCCCGCCTGAAGCGGCCCTCAGCGTCCATGGGGTCTCCGGCTATTCCGGTGGGGGCAAGGGCCTGATCGAAGAGTTCGAGCAGGCGCCGCCCCCCTCGTCGGCCGACGCCTTCCGGCCCTATGGCCTGACGCTGGCCCATAAGCACCTGCCGGAGATGGTGGCCTGTACGGGTCTGGCCCATCCGCCGATCTTTTCACCCGCGGTGGGACGCTACGCCCAGGGAATGATCGTCGAGGTTCCCGTGGCGCTGTGGGCGCTGCCCGGCCGGCCGGCGGTGGCCGATCTCCGCGCCGCGCTCTCGGAAGCCTATGCCGGTGAGGCCTTCATCCAGGTGGCGACCGATCTGGAGACCTCTCAACTCAGCCAGGCGCGGGCTGGCGCCAGCGGCTATGTGCAAGCCCTCGACCCTGAGGCCTTGAACGGTACGAACGGTTTGCGGCTCCATGTATTCGGCGACGAGACCAAGGGCCAGGCTCGCCTGCTGGCCGTGCTCGACAACCTTGGGAAGGGCGCCTCGGGCGCCGCCGTCCAGAACCTGAACCTGATGCTTGGCCTCGATGAGGACGCCGGATTGAGTCGCCCCTAGGGATATGCAGAATTCGGCGTGAGCCATGTCGATTCTGCCCCTGCTGACGCCTCCGATCCGACCTCCGCAATCAGAGCTTAACCCTGCGACCCTCATTCTCCGGCGGTCGTAGTCCGGCGCTTACAAGGATCTCTCGCCCATGACCCAGGCGTCATTCATTGATCCGCAGGGCGACGCGCCGGCCCGGGACCGTGGCGCGTGGGATCTGGATATAGGCACCTTCTTCGAGGTGTCACTCGACCTGCTGGTCATCCGCGACATTGAGGGGCGCGTGCTGAAGGCCAGCCGTTCATGGCACACCATCCTCGGCCATGATCCTAAGGATATGGAAGGCCTGCCGCTGCTGCGTCTGGTCCACGCGGACGACCTTCCTGGCACCCAGAACAGCGTCAAAGAGGTGGAACAGCGCCGCCCCGGCGATCCGGTTCTCGGATTCATCAACCGCTATCGCCACAGGGACGGGGGTTATCGCACCCTGGAATGGCGCGCACAGCGCTTCGGCGATCGCATCTACGGCGTCGCCCGAGACGTGACCGAACGAGTCGCCGCCGAGCGCGAACTGCTCGAGGCCAAGGCGACGGCCGAGGCGGCCAGTCGGGCCAAAACCGATTTCCTGGCCAATATGAGCCACGAGGTCCGCACGCCGCTCAACGGCGTGATCGGTATCATCGACGCCCTGTCGCGGACTCCGTTAAGTCCTGAGCAGGCGGAGATGGTCGGTCTGGTCCGGGATTCAGGCGTGATCCTCGAGCGGCTGGTGTCGGACTTCCTGATCGTCTCCAAGATCGAGGCCGGTCAGCTCGAACTGGAAAACCGACCGTTTGATCTGGACGAAGCCCTGCGCCCCTATATCGAGGTCACCCGCCACCGGGTGGACGACAAGGGCCTGGTCCTGAAAGTGGAGCGCCACGAGGCCGCCAAAGGGCGCTTCCTCGGCGACCCCACGCGGATCGGCCAGATCCTCAGCAACCTGTTGTCCAATGCGGTGAAGTTCACCGAGCAGGGCCAGGTCACCCTGCGGATCAGCCAGAGCGAGGCGCCGGACGGCGATCGCCTCATCTTTGAGGTGGAGGACACCGGCGTGGGATTCAGCGCCGATCAGGCCGCCCGCCTGTTCGACCGCTTCAGCCAGGCCGACGAAACGATCAGCCGGCGGTTCGGCGGCACGGGCCTCGGCCTCTCGATCTGCCGCTCGCTGACAGATCTCATGGGCGGGAAGATCACCGCGACCTCGGAGCCAGGGCAGGGCAGCCGCTTTGTGGTGTCCATCCCACTGTCGCGCGCCGAACCTCTGCCGGACGGCGAGGTTCAGCATCCCGGCGCACCGGTGTCACATTCGGCCAGTGATCGGCCCCTGCGCGTGCTGCTCGCCGAGGATCACCCCACCAACCAGAGGGTGGTCCAGCTCATCCTGGCCAGTCAGGCGGCCGAACTGGTCACCGTCGAAGACGGGCTTCAGGCGGTGTCGGCCTTTGAATCGAGCGTCTTCGATGTGGTCCTGATGGACATGCAGATGCCGCACATGGACGGCCTGGCCGCGACCCGGGCGATCCGCGCCCTGGAGGCCAAGCGGGGTGCGTCGCCGACGCCCATCATCATGCTGAGCGCCAACGCCATGGCCGAGCACCAGAACGAGGCCCTGGCGGCCGGCGCCGACATCCATGTGGCCAAGCCGATCACGGCGGCCAGCCTGCTGGGCGGCATCCAGGCGGTCGTCGCCATCTAGATTTCGCGACGCCTCATCCAAGTCCAGATCGCCAGCGTATGATGAGGTATGAACCTCATGCACGCCTTTCATCGTCGGGGCTTTCTGCTGGGCGCCAGCGCGCTCGCCGCCTGTAGCGGCGGGTCCCAGGCCCAGGCCGCCGACGCCTATGCCAACGCCTCCTGGCGCAAGCTTACCGACGCCCAGTGGAAGAGCCGCCTGTCGCCCGCCGCCTATCAGGTCCTGCGCCGTGAAGGCACCGAGCGAGCCGGCTCCAGCCCCCTGGACCGCGAGAAGCGCAAGGGGACCTTCGTCTGCGCCGGGTGCGAACTGCCGCTGTTCAAATCCGACTGGAAATACGACAGCGGCACCGGCTGGCCGAGCTTCTACACCTATATCGATGGCGCCCTGGGCAAGAAGACCGATTTCAAGATCGGCATTCCCCGCACCGAGTACCACTGCGCCCGCTGCCTCGGTCATCAGGGCCACGTGTTCGAGGACGGCCCTCGCCCGACCGGCCTGCGCTATTGTAACAACGGCGTGGCGCTGAAGTTCGTCCCCGCCTGAGGCGAGACGCGACGAACATCTAGGCTGCGGTTCGGCGGCGCCCTATGAGTGCTCCCAACGAGAAGAACACCTTAGGGAAGAACGATGCGACATCATCTTGCACGCCGGCTGGCCGGCGCTGTCTCCGCTGTGGCGCTGGCCGCCTTGGCCACTGGACCGGTCCTCGCCGCCGACGTCCCCATGGCGGCGCCCGCCGAGGTCGGCTTCACAGCACCTGGCGTCGATGCGCTGACGGCCGAGATGCAGGCCCTGGTCGACCAGAAGAAGCTGGCCGGCGCGGTGACCCTGCTGGCCCGAGAGGGCAAGGTCGTCCATTACGAAGCCTATGGCGTCCAGGATGTCGCCACGGGTCAGCCGACGAAGCTCGACACCATTTACCGCATCGCCTCCATGACCAAGCCGATCACAGGCGTGGCCATGATGATCCTCTGGGAAGAGGGCAGGTGGAGCCTGGACGATCCGGTGGCCAAGCACATCCCGGAATTTGCGGACCTGATGGTCGCTACCGCCGACGGTGAAACCGAACCCCAGGCGCATCCAATGACCATGCGAGAGCTGATGAGCCATACGGCCGGCTTCGATGTCAGCGCCGGCTATGACGACGATGGGCTGCAGGACGGCGATCTCCAGGCCATGATCGACAAGCTGGCCGCCTTGCCGCTGGCCGTCCAGCCGGGAACCGACTGGCGCTATGGGCCGAGCGTCAACATCCAGGGCTACATCGTCGAGAAGCTGTCAGGGCAGAACCTGGATGACTTCTTCAAGAGCCGGATCTTCGATCCCCTGAAGATGGATGACACCGGATTTCACGTCGACGCGGCCAAGCTCGACCGGGTTTCGGCGGTCCACACCTATGGCGAGGATGGCCTGATCGCCCCGGCCGGCGAGGTGAGGGCGGCGCCCACCAGCGCGCCCACCTTCCTGTCGGGCAGCGGCGGGCTCCTTTCCACCGCAGAGGACTACTGGCGCTTCGCCCAGATGCTGGCCAATGGCGGCGAACTGGACGGTGTTCGCATCCTGAAGCCGGAAACGGTGGAGTTGATGCGCACCAATGTGCTGGCCCAAGGCGTGACGGTGGATCTCTATGGCCCGAGCCAGACCGGGACCGGCTTTGGCCTGGACTTTGCGGTCATCAATGATCCCCAGGCCGCGGGCACGCCCCAGGGCCTGAACTCCTTCTATTGGGGCGGAGCCTTCGGGACCTGGTTCTGGATCGATCCCACCAATGACCTGGTCTTCGTGGGCATGATCCAGAATCTACGCGGCAGCATCCCTGGCGCCGGCACCCCGGCCATGCGGGAAATCTCGCCGCGCCTGGTCTACGAGGCGCTGATGACCGATTGAAAATCCAGCCGGCCGTCCCCGGGCGGCCGGCTACTCCATCTGGTTGGCGGGATCGGCGAAGAACAGGATCGAGAGCGCCGCCAGGGCGACGATGTCCCGATCCGGAGAGCCCTGTTCCGGCAGGTAGATCGCCGGAGACATCATCCGGTTGAAGTCGATCCCACCGATCTCCTGTCCGTCCTTGTAAAAGACATAGCCCGCGATCCGCCCGGTCGGCAGGGGCACGCCGCCAATGCGCTGCGTCTGCAGCCGTATGGTCTGGCCCCCATAGGTCATCTCGCCTGCCCTTTGAGGCTGGGACATGCGGGCCAGAAACCCAGCCTTCTGCAAGGCCAGTTCGAAGCTCGCCCCAGGAATGGGCGCGCCGTCCCGGCTGAAGGTGCAGACATAGCTTAGATCCTCCCGTTCGAAGGTGATCCAGCCAAGCTGGGTCCGGCGTTGGCCGCCAGCGCAATCGGCCTCCAGCGCCGGGATTGAGGGGCTCTGGAGTTTGAATCTCGTCGTTGCGCTGTCGCGCGAAATCGCCCGGCCCAGGGCGCGGAAGCTGGAACTGCGGCTGGAGGTCTCTCCGCTGTATTCGGCGAGGTCGAAACCATAACCGAGCAGGCCGGGCACGCGCCGTGGCTTTAACTGCAACTGCTCGGTGCGCTCCGTCATCGGGACCTGCGCCGCCGCGGCGCCGACACTCAGGACGGTCGCCAGGACCGCCGTCAAAAGACTCTTCATGACCCCACACTCCCGCTTGAGGCGCGGACGCCTCCGCCCGATCCGGACAGACTATGCCGGATCGGGTATCGCGGATATCCCAGGCGTGAGCGTGTCGAGGGTCAGGATTTGACCTTCACATAGCTGCCCGGCGCGTCCTCGATCGGCTTAAGCGGCCCCTTGGCGGGATCGCGGGCCGGGACCATCCCACCGGCATGAGACTTCAGCCAGACGATCCAGTGGGGCCACCATGAGCCTGGCGTCTCAACCGCGTTCCCCTGCCAGTCCGCCAGGGTCTCGGGGAGTTGGTCGAAGGTCCAGTGCTGATACTTCTTCGCTGAGGGTGGATTGACCACGCCAGCGATATGACCGGAGCCCGAAAGGGTGAAGGTGGTCGGGCCGCCGAACAGGCGCGCGCCGCGATAAACCGAACCCGCCGGCGCGATATGGTCCTCCTTGGAGGACTGCACATAGACTGGCGTCTTCACCGCCCCCAGATCCAGGCGCACGCCGTCCAGCTCCAGTTCGCCCTTGGCCAGGGCGTTCTGGCCGTAGAACTGGCGCAGATAGAACATGTGCAGCGCCTTGGGCATGCGAGTCTGGTCGGAGTTCCAGAACAGCAGGTCGAAGGGCCTCGGCTCCTTGCCCATCAGATAGTTGTTCACGAAGAACGACCAGATCAGGTCGTTGGAGCGCAGGACATTGAAGGTGTCAGCCATGGCCTGGCCCGACAGGACCCCGCCCTCGGCGTCCATCTTCTGCTCCAGGTCCTTCAGCCAGGCTTCGTCGGTGAACAGCAGCAGGTCGCCCGCCTCGCTGAAGTCCTGCTGGGCGGCGAAGAAGGTGGCCGAGGCGATCCGCTGATCGCCCTTGGCCGCCATGTGGGCCAGGGCCGCCGACAGCAGCGTGCCGCCGATGCAGTAGCCGACGGCGTTCAGACGATCGACCCCCGCCTGCTTCATGACCGCATCGGTGGCTTCATAGATGCCCTGGCGCAGGTAGTCCTCGAAGGTCTTGCCGGCCAAGGCCCTGTCCGGGTTCACCCAGGAGGCGACGAAGACCGTGATCCCCTGGTCGGCCAGCCAGCGGATCATCGAGTTATCGGGGCGAAGATCGAGGATGTAGAACTTGTTGATCCACGGCGGGAAGATGATGAGCGGGATCTCATGCACCTCCTTGGTGGAGGGCGAGAACTGCACCAGCTGGAGCAACTCGTTCTGGAAGACGACCTTGCCAGGGGCTGTGGCGACATTTTCGCCGATCTTGAACTGTTCGTAGTCGGTCTGGCTGATCGACAGCTGGCCGCCGCCGCGGGCCAGGTCGGCGGCGAAGTTCTCCATGCCGCGCACCAGGCTTTCGCCGCCTGTGGCCATGATCTCGCGCATGGCCGTGGGATTTGAGGCCAGGAAGTTGGTGGGCGAGAAGGCGTCAGTCAGCAGCTTCATGAAGAACTCGACGCGACGACGCGAGATCGGCTCCACACCCTCGACCCCGCCCACCAGGCTCTGCAGCCAGTCGGCGGTGACCAGGTAGGACTGCTTCATGACGTCAAAGACGGGGTTTTCTGACCAGTCGGGGTCCAGGAACCGCTTGTCGCCCTTGAGCGGCTGGGCCACCGGCTCCGGCGTCTCGCCGGCCATTCGCCGGGCGGTCGCCTGCCAGAGATCCATGTAGCGGGTCAGAAGGTCGGCCTGGGCGCGAACCAGGCGGTCGGGCTGGCTGGCCAGCTTGCCCATCACCTCCGTCAGGGACGGACCGATGTGGAAGGGATCGGTGGACAGGGCGGCGGGGCGGTCGGCCTGGCGCAGGGCCGCCTCGGCGATCGCGCCCTGGGCGGTCATGGCCGCACGGGCGAGATTGGTCGACAGGTTTTCCAGCAGACGCCGCTGCTCGGCCGTCAGGTCCGGGAAGGCGGCGAGGGCGGCGGTCGGCTCCGGCGGCGCGGCTTGAGGCGAGGCTTGGGCGGCCTCAGGCTGGGGCTTCGGAGAGGCCTGTGGCCGAGGTTTGGGCTTGGGTTTCGGGGCGGCCTTCGGAGGCGGCGCGACCTTGGCTTCGATGGGCGCGGCGGCGACCTTGACGGTCGGCTTGCCGACGGCCTTGATCTTGGATGCGGGCGACTTGGACTTGGTTCGGCTCCTGGAGCCGGAGCCCTTGGTCTGCGAGCCTTTTTCGCTCATGGAACGCCATCCTCCGGGCAGGTGGGCCGATTGCAGCCCTTTCACTGGGTCGCATCATGTCATAAGAGCGAGGCCGACATGAACGTCTTGGCTCGCCTTTTTCGAAACGCACAAAACGCCCGGTTGTGGCATGGCGCGGTCGCGTGCCTGGGTCTTTCGATCCTGGGCGGCTGCGCAGGCGTGAGCCCGTTCGCCACGGCGCCTGTCGATCCCGAGTCGCCGGCCGCGCAGGCGGTGATCGCCGGCGCGCGAGCGGACACGGCCTATCCGAAGTTCAGCGACATCCCCCCGGCGCCCGCCAATCCCCGCACGGCCCGCGATTGGGCCCGTGCGGTCGCCAGCGTGGAGGCCGCCGGCGCACAATTGGCGGCGCAGACGGCGCCCGGAACCTGGACGCTCGACGGCACGGCCGCCTTCGCCGCCCGGGCCCAGGCCGATGTCACGCCGCCTCCAGCCATCACCACCAGCGACACCGAGGCCTTCGCGCGCGACGCCAGGGAGCGAGCTACACCGCCTCCGTCGCCCCGTTGAGGGGGCCTGCGGAGGCGAAAAGTTCCCTGAGCCTGCTTGGCGGACTCCAGCCCGGAGTCTATCCATGCGCGACTTTCAGCTCCCCAACGCCGCAGCAGCGGCAGAGCTTGCAATGACCCCCGAATTCCACCGCATCCGACGCCTTCCGCCCTACGTCCTCGAGGAGGTGAACCGCATCAAGGCGCGCCTCCGCGCCGAGGGCATCGACATCATCGACTTCGGCATGGGCAATCCCGACATGCCGACGCCCAAGCACATCGTCGAGAAGATGATCGAGACCGCCCGCGACCCCAAGGCGGGGCGCTACTCGGCCTCCAAGGGCATCATCGGCCTGCGCCGCGCCATGGCCGGCTATTACAAGCGCCGCTTCGGCGTGACCCTGAACCCCGACACCGAGGTGATCGCCACTCTGGGCTCCAAGGAGGGGTTCGCCAACCTCGCTCAGGCCCTGACGGCTCCGGGAGATGTCATCATCTGCCCGAACCCGGCCTATCCGATCCACGCCTATGGCTTCATCATGGCCGGCGGGGTGATCCGCCATGTGCCCGCGCACTCGCCGGAAGAGTATCTGGCCGGGGTCAGCCGTGCGGTGAAGCACTCCGCGCCGCCGCCCAGCGTGCTGATCCTGTCCTATCCGTCCAACCCCACGGCCCAGTGCGTGGACCTGGACTTCTACAAGGACGCCATTGCGCTGGCCCGGAAGCACGACATGCTGGTGATTTCCGACATCGCCTATTCCGAGATCTACTTCGACGACAATCCGCCGCCGTCGGTCCTGCAGGTCGAGGGCGCCAAGGACATCGCCGTCGAGGTCAATTCGCTGTCCAAGACCTACGCCATGGCCGGCTGGCGGGTCGGCATGGTCGTGGGCAATGAGCGGATCTGCAATGCGCTCGCGCGCGTGAAGTCCTATCTGGATTACGGCGCCTATACGCCAATCCAGGTGGCCGCGGCCGCGGCCCTGAATGGCCCCCAGGACTGTGTCGCCGAGATTCGCGCCATCTATAAGTCCCGCCGCGATGTGCTGGTGGAATCCATGAAGCGTGCGGGCTGGGATATTCCGTCGCCCCAGGCCTCCATGTTCGCCTGGGCGCCCGTGCCCGAGAAATTCAAGGAGGCCGGGGCTCTGATGTTCTCCAAGCTGCTGATCGAAGAGGCCGGTGTGGCCGTCGCCCCCGGCGTGGGCTTTGGCGAGTATGGCGAGGGCTATGTCCGGGTCGGTCTGGTCGAGAACGAGCACCGCATCCGCCAGGCCGCCCGCAACGTGAAGAAGTTCCTCGGCAACGCCGATGAGATCCTGGAGCGGGCGCACAACACCATGGCCGCCCAATGAGCCCGCGGGACTGGCGTATCGGCGTCGCCGGCCTGGGCACCGTCGGCACGGGTCTGCTGACCTTTCTCGATGAGCGTCCGGCCTTTGCGCCGGCCGGCGGTCAGGCCCGGGTCACCGGCGTCTCGGCCCGGTCGCGGACGAGGCCCCGGGGCTTCGACATCTCCAACCTGCCCTGGTTCGACGACCCCGTGGCCCTGGCCCAGTCGGACGAGATCGACGTCTTCGTCGAACTGATCGGCGGGTCCGACGGCCCGGCCAAGGCCGCGGTCGAGGCCGCCCTGAAAGCCGGCAAGCCCGTGGTCACCGCCAACAAGGCGCTGATCGCCGAGCACGGCGCTGCCCTGGCCGCCCTGGCCGAGGCCGCTGGCGTCCCGCTGCTGTTCGAGGCCGCCGTCATGGGCGGCACCCCGGCGGTGAAGATGGTCCGCGAGGCCATGGTCGGCGACGATGTTCGCAGTCTGTCCGGCATTCTCAACGGCACCTGCAACTTCATCCTGACCGAGATGGAGCAGGGCGGCCGCGCCTTCGAGGACGTCCTAGCCGAGGCCCAGCGCCTGGGCTATGCCGAGGCCGATCCGACCATGGACGTGGGCGGCTTTGATGCGGCCCACAAGATCACCATCCTGGCGGCGCTGGCCTTCAACTGCGCGCCGGACTTCGCCGCCTGCGAGGTCGAGGGCGTCGATCAGGTCGAGCTGCTCGACATCCGCATGGCCAAGGACCTGGGCTATCGCATCAAGCTGATCGCCTCGGCCGACCGCAGCGACGAAGGGGTCTCGGTGCGGGTCCATCCCTCCCTCGTGCCCCTGGCCCACCCTCTGGCCCAGGCCGGCGGGGCGCTCAACGCCCTGTTCATCGAGGGCGAGCGGCTGGGTCGTATCTTTATCCAGGGCGCGGGCGCTGGCGCAGGCCCCACCGCCGCCGCCGTCGCCGCCGACATCGCCGACGTGATGACCCAGGCCGCCCGCCCGGTCTTTCAGCGGCCCGCCACCGAACTGGCCGCCTTCACCCCGGTGGATCGTAGCCGCAGCCTGGTGCGCGCCTATCTGCGCCTGCTGGTCAAGGACGAGCCCGGGGTCATCGCGGCGGTGTCCGAAACCCTGGCCGAGGCCGGCGTCTCCATCGAAAGCTTCCTGCAGAAGCCGGTGGAGGACGCGCAAGGGGTGCCGATCGTGCTGACCACCCATTCGGTGTCCGAGGCGGTGCTGGCGGAGGCGGTAGCCCGGATTGGCGGGCATCCGGCGGTGATCGAAGCCCCCCGACTGATGCGAATCGCGCGGATCTGAGAATCCGGCGAAACTGCCGGCGAAGCGGCGAGGGCCGAGACCGAGGAGACGTTTATGACCGCCGAGACTCTGGATCGCGGCTTGGTGCTGGACTCTGTCCGAGTGACGGAGATCGCCGCCATCGCCGCCTGGAGCCTGGTGGGCCGCGGGGATGAGAAGGCCGCCGATCAGGCCGCCGTCGACGCCATGCGCACGGGGCTCAACGACCTGGACATCGACGGTGAGATCGTCATCGGTGAGGGCGAGCGCGACGAGGCCCCGATGCTCTATATCGGCGAGAAGGTCGGCCGGGGCGGACCGGCGGTGGATATCGCGCTGGACCCGCTGGAAGGCACGACGCTGACGGCCAAGGCCATGTCCAATGCACTGACCGTCATGGCCTGGGCGCCCAAGGGCACGCTGCTCAATGCGCCAGACACCTATATGGACAAGATCGCCTGCGGTCCGGGCTTTCCCGCCGGGCTCATCGACCTGGACGCCTCGCCGGCCGAGAATGTCCGCGCCCTGGCCCGGGCAAAGGGGGTGGATGAGAACCAGATCACCGTCTGCATCCTCGATCGCCCCCGCCATGGCGAGATCATCGCCAGGGTCCGCGAGGCCGGCGCCCGGGTGCATCTGATCACCGACGGAGATATCGCCGGCGTGATCAATACCGCCGACCCCGACACGGGGGTCGATCTCTATCTCGGGCAGGGCGGGGCCCCCGAGGGCGTGCTGGCCTGCGCCGCCCTGAAGTGCGTGGGCGGCCAGTTCCAGGGCCGGTTGGTGTTTCGCAACAGCGACGAGCGCCTGCGCGCCGAGCGCTGCGGCATCACCGAGTTCGACAAGAAGTACGATCTGCACGAGATGGTTCGCGCCGAGGCCATTTTCGCCGCCACCGGCGTGACCAAGGGCGCCCTGCTGGATGGCGTGCGCCTGCGCAACGGCATGGTCCACACCCACTCCATGGTGATGAACTCCTCCACCCGCACGGTTCGCGAAGTGCGGATGAAGCGGCCGGTCTGATCCCATGGCCGACGGCGGATCCCCCCTCGGCTACCTCGATGTGGACCGCTCGCTCAGCGGGCGCAGGTGGCGTGCGCGTCCGGCCGACGCCGAACTGACCCGCCGCCACCAGATGATGCTCGGCCTGGACGAGCCCATGGCCCGGGCCCTGGCGGCCAGGGGGGTCACGGCGGAGGCGGCGGAGAGCTATCTGACGCCGACGCTCAAGGCGCTGTTCCCCGACCCCTCCAGCTTCGCCGACATGGATAAGGCTGCTGGCGTTCTGGTGGACGCCCTGGTGGCCGACCGGCCTGTCGTGGTCTTCGCCGACTATGATGTGGACGGCGCCTCCAGCGCGGCCCTGCTGGTCCGCTGGTTTTCGGCCATGGGCAAGCGGCTCTCGATCTACGTGCCCGACCGGGTGACCGAGGGTTATGGCCCGTCGCCGGCCGCCTTCCGCCGCCTGCGGGAGGAGGGGGCTGAACTGGTCGTCACGGTGGACTGCGGGGCCGCGGCCGTGGACGCCATCGCCTGCGCCGGCGAGATCGGCCTCGATGTTGTGGTTATCGACCACCACCTGATGCGCGACGAGATCCCGGCCTGCGCAGCCCTGGTCAATCCCAACCGGCCAGACTGCGGGTCGGGGCAGGGGGTGCTGGCCGCCGCCGGGGTCACCTTCGTGCTGCTGGCGGCCCTGAATCGAGAGGCCCGCAGGCGGGACCTGTTCGCCGAGCGGACTGAGCCCGACCTGCGCCAGTGGTTGGACCTGGCGGCCATGGGGGCGGTCTGCGACGTCACCCAGCTGGTGGGCTTCAACCGCGCCCTGACCGCGCAGGGCCTCAAGACCATGTCGGCCTGGCGTAATCCGGGACTCAAGGCGCTGCTCGAGGCGGCGGGGTCCAAGGGGCCGGCCACCACCTTTCACGCAGGCTTCGTGCTGGGGCCGCGGATCAATGCGGGCGGGCGAATCGGCCGCTCGGACCTCGGCGCGCGCCTGCTCTCCACCGACGATCCGGACGAGGCCCGGCGCCTGGCCCTGGAGCTCGACGCCCTGAACGCCTCGCGCCGGGAGGTGGAGGCCGAGGTGCTGGAGGCCGCCGTGCGCATCGTCGAGCGGGAAAGCAATTTCGCCGGCCTGCCGCTGCTGCTGGTGTCGGCCGATGACTGGCATCCCGGCGTCATCGGGATCGTCGCCGGGCGGCTGCGCGAACGCTTCCGCAAGCCGACCCTGGTTGTGGGCGTCGATCGCGCCGCCGATGTGGGCAAGGGCTCCGGCCGCTCCCAGCCCGGCGTCAATCTGGGCCGGGCTGTCCAGGCGGCTTTCGATGAGGGCCTGTTGCTGGCCGGCGGCGGCCACGCCATGGCCGCGGGCCTGTCGGTGCGACCCCATCTGTTGCCTGATCTGCGGGCCTTCCTGTGCGAGCGGGTGGCTGTTGAGGCCCAGGCCGCGGCCGAGGCCGACAGCCTGGAGATCGACGCCCTGATCACCACGGCCGGCGCCGACCGCGCCCTGCTCGAATCCTTCCAACGCCTGGCGCCCTTCGGGCCTGGAAATCCCGAGCCGGTCTTCGCCGTCGCAGAGGTGCGCGTAGAGCGGCCGATGATGCTGAGGGGCGGACATGTCCGCTGCACCCTCACAGACCGCTCAGGGGGGCGTCTGAAGGCCGTGGCGTGGCGCGCCGAGGCCACCGAGATGGGAAAGCGCCTGATGTCGGAGGGCGGAGCCGTCCACGTGGTGGGTCGTCTGAAGGCGGATGACTGGAATGGCCGGCAGGGCGTCGAGCTCGAGATCGACGACGTCGCCGATCCCCGTCGCAAAAACGTCTAGAGCGTGGTTGCAAGCCACAGGGAAGGCGGATATAGAGCCGCCCTCCGCGTCGAGTGGTCCCTTCGTCTATCGGTTAGGACGCCAGGTTTTCAACCTGGAGAGAGGGGTTCGACTCCCCTAGGGACTGCCACGCGGAGCTTCTCTTTCCCTTCTGATATCGACACGTCTCGTCGCCATTCCGGCGCAACGAAACAGCGACGCTTTGCGTTGGCTTCCGGCAATTGACGGAGAGAGCCTGATGAAGACCCTGACCTTCCTGGCCGCGGGCGTCGCCGCCCTGGCCCTTGGCGCCTGCACCAATCCGAACCCTGAGGAAACCGAGACCGCCGCCACCATGCCCGACACCAGCGTGAATGAGTCGCCGGCGCCGGACGCAGGCGACACCGGTGTCGCCGGCGAGGGGGCGATGATGACCGATCCGTCGGCTCCGGCGTCGGAGGGCGCAGCCGACACCGACCAGGACCTGCCGCCGGTGGATCTGCCAGAAACGGACGGTTGAGCCCTTTCTCTACCACGGGCCAGTCCTTCTAGACCTGCAACTGCTCGCAAAGGCCCCGAATCGGCCTTTGCGAGCCCGTTCGCTTTGGTTGCCCTTGACGCCTCTCAACTTACGAGAACAGTGTTATAGTTGGCCCACCCTCAAGGAGCAGGGGGCGTAGCGGGCCAGAGGGGCGCATGTCTGGTTACGATTTTGAAGATGCTGGCGCAGACGAATCTGTCCGCATCAGTGGTCGCGTAAAGTGGTTTGACGCCGGCAAGGGCTATGGGTTCGTGGTTCCGGACGATCCCAGCCAGACCGGGCTCAAGGACGTATTGCTGCACGTCACGTCTTTGCGCAATTCGGGACATGAGAGCGCCTTGGAAGGCGCGGTCATCGTCTGCGACGCCATCCGCAGGCCAAAGGGGTGGCAGGTGGCCGAAGTGCTTGAGCTGGACGAGAGCGCTGCGCCGCCGCCCGAGGCCCGTCGGCCCCGAGAGCCGGAATATGGCCGCCGCGACCGGCCCTATGAGCGAGCCCACGAGCGAGGCGACATGGGCGGCTTCGCCGCCCGGCCCAAACGCCCACCGCTGGCGGCCGGACCCCTGGAGCGGGCCAAGGTCAAGTGGTTCAACCGCGCCAAGGGCTATGGCTTCGTGGTTCGAGAAACCCATGCCGGCGACATCTTCATCCACATCGAGACCCTGCGCCGCGCGGGCCTGGAGGATCTCCAGCCCGGTGATGACGTGATGGTGAGGTTCGCTGAAGGTCCAAAAGGGCTTGTGGTAGCCGAGATCGAGCCGATAGGTCTGGCCTGAGGCGCGACGGTTCCGCCGTCGCCATTCGCCGGAGGAGCCAGCCTGTGTCGACTTCCATCTTGCCGCGGCGCGCCGTCCTGGCGGGCCTCGCCGCCCTGGCGACGCCGGGCCTGGCGACCGCCAAGACCCCCGCAGCTCTTGAACCTCTCGCGATCCTGACAAGCCGTGGGCCGGTCAACTTCCAGGTCGAGGTGGCCGCGGATGACGCCGCCCGCGCCCGGGGGCTGATGTATCGCAAGTCGCTGGCGCCCGATCGCGGCATGCTGTTCGATTTCCACACCCCGCGCCCGGTCGCCTTCTGGATGCGCAACACCTACGTCTCGTTGGACATGATCTTCATCCGCGCCGACGGGCGCATCCTGTCGATCGCCCGCAACACCACGCCCCTCTCCGAGGAAGGCGTGCCCTCTGGCGGCCCCGTCCGCGCGGTCCTGGAGCTGGCGGGCGGAAGGGCGGCCGAGATCGGCGCCCTGCCTGGCGACCGAGTGCGCCATCGGATCTTTCCCAATGGGTGAGCCAGAGGACGCCGGCAAACCGGCCCCGCCGCCGCCCGAGGGATTCGTCCTTTCCGAAGGCCGCGGCGCCTTCTCTGGCCACAATGGTCCCTATTTCCATCGGGCCCAGCAGGGCGAGAGCACCGAGCAGGCCTTTTTCGCCCTGCCGCGCCACGCCAATGGCCTGGGCCTGGTCCATGGGGGCATGCTGACCAGCTTCCTCGACGGGCTGATGGGCGCCGCAGTGTTCCGCGCCGCCCGCCGTCCAGGGGTGACCATTCACCTGTCGGTGGACTTTCTGCACATGGCCCGGGTGGGGGAGTGGGTGATGGGTGAATCCAAAGTCACCCGCCTGACCCGCGACGTCGCCTTCGTCGAGGGCCGGGCCTGTGTAGGCGGTCGCGACGTGGTTCGGGGCTCTGGCGTCTTCAAACTGATGCACAAGCGCGCCTGATCGCAGGCCTTACATTGCGGCGCGGCGCCTTGCATGGCATGAGACGCCCAATGTTGGCGTCCGTCTCGGGGCGTAGCGCAGCCTGGTAGCGCATCTGGTTTGGGACCAGAGGGTCGCGTGTTCGAATCACGCCGCCCCGACCAGACGCCGACGTGGGGCCTTAGCCGGCTCCGGGATCGCTAATGGGACAGCCACATGCTCGCGCGCATCTTCCGCCCCGCCAAGAACGCCATGCAGTCCGGACACGCCAAGTCCCGCGAATGGGTCCTGGAATTCGAGCCGGCCAGCGCGCGCAGACCCGACGCCCTGATGGGCTGGACCCAGACCGACGACACCCGCACCCAGCTGCGCCTGTCCTTCGACACCAAGGAGGAGGCCGTAGCCTATGCCGAGCAGCACGGCGTCGCCTTCGAAGTCTTCGATCCCAAGCCGGCCAAGCGCATCATCAAGGCCTACGCCGACAACTTCGCCTTCGGCCGCAAGGTCCCCTGGACCCACTGAAGCCGCAGGCCAGGGCGCCCTTAGCTCAACCGGATAGAGCATCCGCCTTCTAAGCGGACGGTTGCAGGTTCGAGTCCTGCAGGGCGCGCCAGCGGCCTAGCGCCGGCGTCGCAGCCGCCATCCGGCGACCAGGCCCGCAAGAATGATCAGCCCGCTGCCGGCCAGCATCCAGATGGTCATCGCCTCCGCCCGCATGACGAACATCAAGGAGTCGATCTTGCCGGTCTTCCAGTAGACCCACTCGCTGGCGAGGCGCGTGGCCGTCAGGTCGCCGCCGGTTTCCAGCACGACGATCCCGTCACCCGTGGCGGGATCCAGACGCACCGCGGTGTTGATGGCCGGCTCGTTGTCGCCATCGTGGCCGATGATGAAGGCCCCGCGTCCATTGGGGGCGTAGAGCATCGTACCCAGCCCCCAGATGTCCGCGCCGAACTGCGCAGCGTGCGGCTCCCGCATGGCGGCGCGTGTTTGCGCCGACAGAACCGCGTCCGGTTCGGGAGAGGAAGGCGCCTGGGCTGCAACGAAACGCGCCATGTCGCCGGCGCTCGTAAACAGCGACGCCGCCCCCAGCGCTGTGTAGCGTCGAAGGGGCTCGGTCGCGCCGCCCAAGGTGAAGCTTTGCGCCAGGTCGCGCTGGGACGCCAGATCGAAGTCGAAGGTGGTGTCGTCCATGCCGAGCGGCTGGAAAACCTCCGCCTGCATGTAGTCGGCGAAGGGCTGGCCGCTGACCTCTTCCACAATGAGCTGCAGCAGGGTGTAGCCGCCCCCCGAATAGTCCCAGCCGCTGCCCGGTTCGGTCACGACACGCACCGCGCCATCCGCCCCTGGCGAGGCGTCACGGGCTTGGGTCAGGGACTCTTCCAAGGACTGAACCTCATCGGCGGACGCGAAGCCGGCATAGCCGAGACCGTCGCCCAGCCCAGCGGTATGGCTGAGAAGCCGGCGCACCGTGACGCCGTTTTCGTCGAACGGGCCGTCCGGCAAGCGCCAGCGTGTGAGGTAGGTGGCCACCGGCGCATCCAGGTCGATCCTGCCGTCCTCGACCAGGTTCATGACGCCCCAGGCGGTCAGCCATTTGCTGAGGGAGGCGACCTGAAACAGGGTTTGCGGCCCCACCGGCGCCCCAGCCGACACGTAGTGATCGCCGGCGATCACCCCGTCCTCGATGACCACCATGGCGAGGTTGCCCACGCCACCATCTGCGATCTGCGACCGTGCGGCGCTGATGAAGGCCTCAGGCTCCGGCGAGGAGGTTACCGGCTTGCGGCCCCATCCCTCGCTGAAACCAAAAAAGACCAGCCCGCACCAAACTACCGCTACGACGAGGGTCACCGCCGCGATCAAGACTAGGCGTTTCACGGCGTCTCCATCTGTAGGTCGCCGGTTGAGCGACTTACGTCGATCGCCCCGGCCTAGAAGCTTAACCTTAGCATGAGGACGAACTTGCTTCGACCCCTCGGCAAATGGCGCGCTAGGGGCCAACGGCCATGATCAAGTTTGCGCGATCTGTCGGCTGCGCCACAGACGAGCTCGTCCCCAGATGGTCATAGTCTTTACTAAAATGACCCCGGGCGCGGGAGCTTGGACGGGAGAGGCGCATGGCTTGGTTGGAGAAGGCCGGAGCAGCGTTGGACAATGTGGTGACGGTGACGCCTGTAGAGGGCGGATGGTCGGTGACCTCCTCCCTGGCCGATCACCCCCTGATGTTCTTTTCGGGCGCGCACGCCGAGGCCAAGGCCCGCAGCCTGGCGCAGCTGATCGCCTCGGCCGGGGGCGACGCCCAGGTGATCGTGCATGACCGGCGCAACGCTCTGATCGGCACGGTTCGATACTTTGCCGCCGAGGACGAGGTCAGAAGTTCCGCCGCAGTAGAGCCGCCCACCGCGGCGGCTTCATAGTCCGCTCGGCCGTCATGGGGATCACCGCGTCGGCATAGGCCGGCAGGGTCGCCAGGATGTGGATGGTGAGCCGCTCATAGAGCTGGATAAAGGCCAGGACATCGTCGTCGCTCATGCTGCGGGTCAGATCGGCGCCTTCGGTCGTCAGCCTTGCCCGCAGTTTTTGCTCCTGCTCCTGACGCCAGGCCGCGACCACATCGAACCCCGGCGCCTGCAGCAGGACGAGACGGTCGATCCGGCTAAACAGCAACTGATACGGTCCCGCCAGGCTGTCATTGACGTAGCGCCGCCAGCGGCCGTCCAGATCGCGTCGCGCCTCAAGATCGTTGACCGGCGCCTCCAGGGCTTCCGCGCCTTGCGGCCGCGCCCCCACGCACCAACCTTCGAACAGCACCACATCGACCTTGGCGGGCGCCGTCGGCCAGGCGCTGGTCGGCTCCAGGTCATCGCGGGCCTTGTCGAAGCGGGGCAGGGCGGTGGGACGGTTTCCGGCGATGTCGTCCAACAACCGCAGGCCGAGGGCCACGTCGTGGGTTCCAGGTGGCCCGCGGGTGGCGAGTAGGGGATGGACCTCGGCTCCCAAGCGCCGGCGGGCGGCATGGGAGAGATAGAGATCGTCGATGGAGAGGACGGCGACCGTCAGGCCCTGCGCCTCCAGTAACCCGGCCAGGGCGGCCGCCAGGGTAGACTTGCCCGACGCCTGCGGCCCGCACAGCCCGACCACCAGCGGCGTCTGGCGTCCCGTGGTCTCGGTGACGATCCGCGCAGCCAGCGGGCCTGCGACCTCATTCAGGGTGCGCCCGTAGGCTGGCGGCAGGCCATGTTCAGCCAGGAAGGCGCTTGCCCATGCCCGGTCCACGATCAGGCGAAACTCCGCCAGGCGTCGAAGCCCGCGGCCAGGTCGGCGATGAGGTCCGCAGGGTCTTCCAGCCCAATATGCAGGCGGATCAAAGCGCCGTCTTCGCGATCGCCGTCCGCGCGGCAGCGGAGCTGGGGATCGCAGTCGATGGCCAGGCTCTCAAAGCCCCCCCAGGAAAAGCCGAGGCCAAACACCTTCAGCCCATCGAGGAAGGCCGCCGTTGCGGCCGGGGGCGCAGGCTGCAGAGTGAAGGCGAACAGGCCGCAGGCGCCGCTATAGTCGCGACGCCAGATGTCATGGCCAGGACAGCCGGGCAGGGCAGGATGGCGCATCTGCGCCACCTCGGGACGTTCGGTCAGCCAGCGGGCGACGTGGCGGGCCGACTGGTCGTGACGGGCCATCCGTGTGGCCAGCGTCCGCAGGCCCCGCAGCATCTGGTAGGCGTCGTCCGGCGACACCGCCCAGCCGATGTGGAGCACGCCGTCGTCCATCGCCCGGACCAGGGTTCTCTCGCGGACGGCGACCGAACCCATGAAGACGTCGGAATGGCCCCCCACATACTTGGTCAGGGCCTGGACGCTGATATCCACCCCATGGTCCAGCGGCTTGAACAGCAGGCCGGCGGCCCAGGTGTTATCAATCAAGGTGAGGATGTCGCGCGCGCGGGCCGCCGCGGCGATGCCGGGAACGTCCTGTACCTCGAAGCTGAGCGAGCCCGGCGATTCCAGCACGATCAGGCGGGTGGCAGGCCCACAGAGCGCCATGAGGTCAGCGGGGCCAAGGCTTGGGGCGTAGTAGGTGACCTTGACGCCGTACCGGACCAGCACCGCGTCACAGAAGCGGCGGGTTGGCTTGTAGATGGTGTCGACCACCAGCACCTCGTCACCGGCCTTCAGGACGGCCAACATCGCGC
>NZ_JBALUY010000040.1:0-31010 GCF_036963605.1 Phenylobacterium sp.
GCCAACAGGGCCTCGAGGTCGAGGGGGGCGGCCGCAGCGGCCTCCACGGCGCTCGCCGGAGCGTCGCTCTCGAGGTCGTCTTCGACCGGATCGGCGCTCGGCGCCTCGGCCTCGCCCTCCCGGCGGATGGTCAGTTCGCAGTCGTCCTCGACGAATTCGAAGACCTCGCGCACCTCGGATTCGGTGGCCTCGCCCAGGAGGCGGATGGTCCAGGAGAGATAGGCCTGTTCGGCAGACAGCTGGTCCAGGGGCGGCACGGCGGCGGTGTCGACCACGACCTCGACCTCGCCCAGGCGCGCAAGTTCGCGCAGCACCAGGGCGGTCTCGTTGGCCTTGGCGTACATCTCGGACTTGGGCCGGAAGGTGACAAGCCAGGCTGCGGCTGCGGCGGCGGTTGTGGGCACGGGCGCCCCATCGCTCGGCTCCGCGGCGGCGGCCATCAGAGCGGCCAGATCGACCTCAGGCGCCTCGGCGGCGGGTTCATCCAGGCTGAGGACAATCGGCACGAAGCCGAAATCTTCATCAGCACCGTCGTCGGAGCCGTCGCCGTCAAGGCCAAGCTCGGCGGCGCGTTCCTGATCGATCAGGCCCTGCAGGTCGGCGATCATGCCCAGGGTGCGGCCTTCGTCCACCGACCCGCCGCTGCGGGCGGCGGCCACATGGTCGGCCAGCACGTCGGAGGCGCGCAGCAGAACCTTGGCGACCTCATCGGTCAGACCCAGCCGGTCGGAGCGCATCTCGTCCAGCACGGTCTCAAAGATGTGGGCGAAGCGGATCAGCTCGTCGAGACCGAAGGCGCCGGCCCCGCCCTTGACCGAATGGACCGCCCGGAAGACCGCGTTGATCGTCTCGGAATCATCGTCGCCGGCTTCCATGGCGAGCAGTCCCGACTCCATGTCGGTCAGCAGCTCGTCGCACTCCTGGAAGAAGGTCGCCTTGATGCTCTCAAATGGGTCCACAGGGTCGCTCCGGGGTCAGGGCTGGCTTGGGTCGGCGCAGGCTTGCGCCTAGGCGGCGACGCGGCGAATGGCGTCCACCAGCTTGGTCGGATTGAACGGCTTGACGATCCAGCCGGTGGCCCCGGCGGCCCGGGCCCGCTCCTTCTTGGTCGCGTCGCTCTCGGTGGTCAGGACGAGGATCGGGGTCGCCCGGTGAGCGGGATCGGCCCGCACGCCTTCGATGACGCCGAAACCGTCCATGCGCGGCATGTTGATGTCGGTGATGACCACATCGGCGCCTTCAGCGCGCAGGACCTCCAGGCCCTCCACCCCATCGACCGCCTGGATCACGCGGTAGCCGGCCTGCACCAGGGCCATGTTGAGCATTTCACGCATGGTGCGAGAGTCGTCGATGGTCAGAACGGTCTTGTTCACAGGTTTGCCCCCTCGGGTTCGAAGTCGATCTGCGGCGCGCCGAAGGCGGCCAGTTGTTCAAGAAAACCTTCGGAGGCCTGCTCAATGCGCAGAGGCAATCCGTCTTCCGCCCAGCTCACCCGCGCCGAAAGCAGGACCTGCAGACAGAGCCCGCCCAGCCGGCTGACCTGGGACGCGTCCATGTGCAGGGGGCGCCCGCGCAGAGCCATCAGCTCTGCGCGAAGCGGCTCAGCGGCCTGGAGATCGAGCACCTGGCAGAGACTTACCTCGGCGATGTTCGTGTCTGTTTCAGACATCCGGCTTTCCCCCTAATGACCAGGTCGAGTTAAGATGAAAATTCTTAAAACTCTTCCCACCCCTCGCTCTCGGCGGCCGGTTCCGGCTTGCGGGCGGCTGAACCTTCGCGAGACGTCGTCTTCATCTGCGTCGTATGGCGATTGGCGAAGCTTTCGCCGCGCGAAGCCTTCGGCGCCGGCCGTTGGGCGGGCTGGGTCCTGGCCGGTTCGCCGGCGGCGCCGATGTTGAAGCGTCCCACGCTCTGCGAGAGGCTTTCGGCTTCGGTGGCCAGGGAGTGGCTGGCAGCCGTGGTTTCCTCGACCATGGCGGCGTTCTGTTGGGTCACGCGATCCATTTCGTTCACCGCGGTGTTCACCTGGTGCAGGCCGGTGGCCTGCTCCTGAGCCGAGGCGGCGATCTCCGAGACGAGGCTGTCGATCTCGGCGACCTGGGAGACGATGCGCTTGAGCGCTTCACCGGTCTGGCCCACCAAGCCAACCCCTTGGGCGACCTGCTGGGAGGAGGCGCTGATCAGGGCCTTGATCTCCTTGGCCGCATCGGCCGAACGCTGGGCCAGGGCCCGGACTTCGGAGGCGACGACCGCGAAGCCGCGACCAGCGTCGCCGGCCCGGGCGGCCTCGACCCCGGCGTTGAGGGCGAGCAGGTTGGTCTGGAAGGCGATCTCGTCGATCACACCGATGATCTGCGTGATCTGCTCGGAGGACTTTTCGATTTCGCTCATGGCGTCGACAGCGTCGCCGACCACCAGGCCGGTCTTCTCGGCGTCGCCGCGCGAGGTGGCGACGACGCTGGAAGCCTGCTTGGCCCCTTCGGCGCTTTTGCGGACCGTGGCGGTGATCTCATCCAGGGCCGCGGCGGTTTCTTCCAGACTGGCGGCCTGTTGCTCCGTACGGCGCGACAGGTCGTCGGCGGCCTGGCTGATCTCGCCGGCGCCCGAGCGCATGGCCCGGACGTTGACGGCGACCACAGACATGGCCTCCTGCAACTGGCCGATGGCGGCGTTGAAGTCGTCACGCAGCTTCAGATAGTCGGTCGGGAAGGGTTCGTTGATCCGGAAGGTCAGGTCTCCGCGGGCCAGATGATCCAGGCCGGCGGCCAGGCCGGCGACGACCTTGGCCTGCTCCTGGGCCGCGGCGGCGCGGTCGGCCTCGTTGCGAGCGCGCTCGGCCTCAGTGGCGCGGCGCTGTTCGTCGGTCTGGTTCTCCAGGCGGGTCTTCTCGATGGCGGCGTCCTTGAAGACCTGGACAGCCTCGGCCATCTGGCCGACTTCGTCCTTGCGGCCGCGGGCCGGCACCTCGACGGAAGAATCGCCCTCGGCCAGGCGGCGCATGGCGTTGGTCATGGCGCCGATCGGCGTGCCGATCGCTTTGGAGAGCGCCCATCCAAGCAGGACAGCGACGAGGGCCGCTGCGGCCAAGGCCCCCATAAGTATCAGCGTGGTCTGCCTGTTGATCGTCGAGAGTCTGGCCTGCATGATCTCGACGGACTCAGCTTCAGCCTCGGTAACCAGGTCGATCGGGTCTTCGGCGGCGCTCATCAGACCGTCGGCCATGCCGTCAGGGCCGATCATGTCGGTGGCGTCTTGATAGGTCATGGGGTTGGCGGCCAAGGCCGCGCCGCCCTGGACAACTTGAACGTACCAGGCGTCGGCGGCGGTGCGGGCGCTCTCCAGTTGAGCGACCTTGTCGGGCTCGTCGGCCACGAGGGCCTCCAACTCTTCAAGCGTCTTGCCGAAGTTCGCCCGGTGGGTGTCAGCCCGCTCGAGATAGAAGGGATCAAGGCCGATCAGATATCCGCGAAAGCTGTTCTCTTGGCGCGCTAGAAGGAAGCCCGCCTGAGTCGCCAGGGTGATGGCTGCTTCTGACTTGCTGTAGTCGGTCCGCGCCGCCGTGAGCCGGCTCATATTGTAAAAGGTGGCCGCGCCGGTGCCAGCGATCACCAGCACCATGAGGGCGAAGCCCGCAGCGAGCTTGTGCGAAATTTTCCAGTCGTTGAACGACACGTCAGCCATCCCAGTCTTCGGTTCGCGCGCCACCATGGCGGAGCGACAGGTTTCGGCCCGTACACTGGCCTTGGATGGGCGTTGGCGGAGGGAGGTCCAAAGCGCGCCCATTAACTCTGGTGAGAGAACAGGCTTGACCGCTGAAGAAAGCGTTACTCGGGCTCCAAATTTTGTTCCATAACGTTGTTCAAGCCTTGATCTGTAAGGGGCGCGCAGGTCTGCGACATTCTGGCGCGCGAGGCGCCACTGACGGGCCGGACACGTGTGGGCCGTGGGAATACCCGCTCCAGTTTAACCATCGCAGAAGGAGTTTCTTAACGGCTGTGCGTGTCCCCTCATGCGTGGGTTGACGCCTTGAGTTCGCCCTGCGGTCGCGGTCCCTGCGGCCGGTTTTCCCCTGGAGCGCCTTATGGCTCTCGAACCCAACTCCCGCGGCCGCTTCAATTTGGAGAAGGCCTCCATCCTGATGCTGGAGGCGAACGGCATGGGGATGGACATCCTTGTGCAGATCGTGACGGGCCTGGGCGCAAAGTCGCTCTACCGCTGCAACACCGTCGAGGAGGCCCAGGACGTGGTGCGGCAAAACAATATCGACCTGATCATCGCCGACGCCCTCTCGCCGGCCGGCGAGGGCTATGAATTTGTCTCATGGTTGCGCAGTCAGGGCGGCGAGCCGAACAGTTTCGCGCCCGTGGTGGTCACCGCCGCTCACACCCCCGTCTCGATGGTCCAGAAGGCCCGGGACTGCGGGGCCCACTACATCGTCAAGAAGCCCCTGACCCCCGTGGTCATGCTCGAGCGCATCCTGTGGATCGCCCGCGAGAGCCGGCCATTCATCGAGTGCGACGCCTATGTGGGTCCTGATCGGCGGCATAAGAACGAGGGCCCGCCCGACGGCAAGCCCCGCCGTCGCGACGACCTGCCCCCCGAGGTTGGCCTGGCCCAGGAGCCGAACATGAGCCAGGACCAGGTCGATGGTCTCTTCGCCGCCCGGAAGGTGTCCCTGTGAGTTCGGTCCGCATCCACCGCCCCAAATACGCCCTGGCCGGCATGCTGAGAAAGCCCGGCGGCCTCACCGTGGTCGACGCGGTGGAAAGAGCTGAGGCCAATCTGGACGGCCTGCAGGCGGAGGCCTGGCCTCAGTTGGATGAGGGCTTGGCGCAGGTGGAAGCGATCTACCGCCGCTATGGCGAGGCTTTCGATGACGTCTTGCTGGCCGAGCACTATGAAGCTGCCGTGCGGCTGATCGGTCTGCCCAGCCTCTGTGGTCTTGACGCCCTGGAGAACGCCGCCCACAGCCTTTGCGACCTCCTCGACCGCCTGCGCACGACGGGCAAGCTCGATCGGGAGGGGGTCGGCGTGCACATCCAGGCGCTTAGGCTGCTGCGCAATCTGCCAGCTGATTCTGGCGAGGTGACCGAGCCGGTGCTCGATGGTCTGCGGCGGGTGCGCGAGCGCCACGCCATCCTGTCCACCGACTGATCGGGCCGCCCTATAGCGGCAGGCGGACGGTGTTCTTCACCTCTTCCAGCACCGCGTAGGTGCGGGTCTCGCGGACGCCTGGCATCTGCACCAGCACTTCGCCGAGGAAGCTGCGATAGGCCTCCATGTCGGCGACCCGGGCCTTGATCAGATAATCGAAGCCCCCGGCCACCATGTGGCATTCCAGGATTTCCGGGGCGGCGCGGGCGGCGGCGGCGAACTCGGCGAACAGATCCCCGGTGGTGCGGTCCAGCTGGACCTCGACGAAGATCAGCAGGCCGCGATCGATCGCCTTGGGATCGAGTAGGGCGGCATAGCCTTGGATGACTCCCGCCTCCCGCAGCCGCCGGACCCGCTCGTGGCAGGCGGCGGGCGACAGGTGGCAGCGGGCCGCCAGAGCCTGGTTGGTGATGCGCCCATCGGCCTGCAACAGCCGCAGAATGCGCAGGTCCGTCTCGTCAATATTCGGCAAATACGACCTCAGTTGCACTAATATTCGGTGGTAATGCCAAACTTACGAAGCACATTCGCCTATGGCAACGTTACATCGAAGGGAAAGTGCTAACGGAGGTTGCGGTGAACTGGGACGAGCTGGACGCCGGCAAGTATCTTGATGAGCCCACGGCGGTGAGCGCCCTGCTGGCGGCGGCGCCTTTCGGTCCCGCCGATCAGGCCGTCATCCGCAGTCAGGCCGAGGCGCTGGTGCGCACGGCCCGGCGCAAGGCTGACCGCCAGGGCGTCGTCGAGAGCTTCCTCCAGGAGTTCAGCCTCGGCACCCGCGAGGGCCTGGCGCTGATGTGCCTGGCCGAGGCCCTGCTGCGAACCCCTGACGACGACAGCCGTGACCGGCTGATCGCCGAGAAGATCGGCTCGGCCGACTGGGCGGCCCATCTCGGCAAGTCCGACAGCCTGTTCGTCAACGCCTCGACCTGGGGCCTGATGCTCACCGGGCGGCTGGTGGAGGTGGATGACGAGGCGCAGCGCGATCTGGGGGGCTTCCTGCGGCGCCTCACGGGCCGGCTCGGCGAGCCGGTGATCCGCGCCGCCGTCGGCCAGGCGGTCCGAATCATGGGCGAACAGTTCGTGCTCGGACGGAACATCGAAGCTGGTCTGAAGCGCGCCGCAACCGAAGGCTATCTCTGCTCCTTCGACATGCTGGGGGAGGGCGCCCGGACCGCCGCCGACGCCGGCCGGTACGAGGCCGCCTACGCCCAGGCCATTGAGGCCGTCGGCCAGGCCCATCGCGGCCAGGGGCCGGAGACCGGCCATGGCATATCGGTCAAGCTCTCGGCGCTCTCCCCGCGCTATGAGGCGACCCATGCGGCGCGGGTGTGGGATGAGCTTTACCCGCGTCTGAAGCGGCTGGCGGTCCTGGCCGCCCGCCATGACCTGAACCTGACGCTGGACGCCGAGGAGGCTGATCGCCTGGTCCTATCCCTGAAGCTGCTGGACCGGTTGGCGCGGGAGCCGGAACTCGGCGACTGGCAGGGTCTGGGCCTCGCCGTCCAGGCCTATCAGAAGCGCTGCCCGCAGGTGATCGAGGCTCTGGCCGAACTGGCCAAGGACAGCGGCCGCCGCCTGATGGTCCGGCTGGTCAAGGGCGCCTATTGGGACACCGAGATCAAGCGCGCCCAGGTCAATGGCCGCACGGACTATCCGGTCTATTCCACCAAGCCGGCCACTGACCTGTCCTATCTGGTCTGCGCCAAGGCCCTGATCGCTTCGGCCCCGCACCTCTACGCGCAGTTCGCCACGCACAACGCCCATTCCCTGGCTGCCGTGCGCAAGATGGCCGCCGACGCCGGCGTGGCCATCGAATTCCAGCGCCTGCACGGCATGGGCGAGGCGCTCTACGCCGCCGCCGAAGCAGAGGCGCCGCTGCGCCTGCGGGCCTATGCGCCGGTGGGCGGCCATGAGGACCTGCTGCCCTATCTCGTCCGCCGCCTGCTGGAGAACGGCGCCAACACCTCCTTCGTCCACGCCCTCCTGGATGAGCGCGTGCCGGTGGAGAAGGTGGTGGCCGACCCCCTGGCCCAAATCGCGCAAAGCGGACCGGGACGCCATCCGAAGATCCCGGCGCCCGCCGACATCTATGGCGCGGCGCGGACCAATTCCCATGGGCCGGATCTGAGCATCGACCAGACCGCCGGTGACTTGGCTGCTGCAGCCCGCGGGCTCCAGCCCGTCGCGGCCGGCCCGGTCGTCGCCGGGCGGCTGCGGGGCGCGGGGGAGGCGCAGTCCCTCTACAGTCCGGCCGATCATGGTCGGCTGGCGGGTCATGTGGTCGCCGCGAGCCCAGCCGACATCGACGCCGCCTTCGCCGCGGCCCGCAAGGCCCAGCCGGCCTGGGACGCCCTGGGCGGGGCGGGGCGGGCCAAGGTGCTTCGCGCCATGGGCGACGCGCTCGAGGCCGATCGCGATCGCCTGATCGCCCTGTGCGTCGTGGAAGCCGGCAAGACCCTGGCCGACGGCATCGCCGAGGTGCGTGAGGCCGTCGACTTCTGTCGCTACTACGCTCATCTGGCCGAGACCCGGTTCGGCGCCCCGCAGGTGCTGGATGGCCCGGTCGGGGAAACCAACACCCTGGCCCTGCGTGGGCGTGGCGTGTTCGTCGCCATCAGCCCCTGGAACTTCCCGCTCGCCATCTTCACCGGCCAGATCTGTGCGGCGCTCGCGGCCGGCAACGCCGTGCTGGCCAAGCCGGCCGAACAGAGCCCGCTGATCGCCGCCGAGGCGGTGCGGCTCTTCTATTGCGCCGGCCTGCCCCCCGAACTCCTGGCCCTGCTGCCCGGACCTGGCGCCGAGGTGGGAGCCGCCCTGACAGCCCATCCGGGTTGCGACGGGGTCGCCTTCACGGGAGGCACCGAGACCGCCTGGGCGATCAACCGCGCCCTGGCCGAACGGCGGGGGCCCATCGTCCCCTTCATCGCCGAGACCGGCGGCCTGAACGGCATGTTCGTCGACACCACCGCCCTGCGCGAGCAGGTGATCGACGACGTCATACTCTCGGCCTTCGGCTCGGCGGGGCAGCGCTGCTCCGCCCTGCGCATCCTCTTCCTGCCGGCCGAGACCGCCGATGGGCTGATCCAGGGCCTGATTGGGGCGATGGACGCCCTCGTCCTCGGCGATCCGGCCGATCCGGCCACCGATGTGGGCCCGGTCATCGACGCCGAGGCCCGCCAGGCCCTGGAAGTCCACGCCGAACGTCTGGCTCGGGAGGCGAAGATCCTGCATCGGCTGGACGCGCCGGGCGGCGGGACCTTCTTCGGGCCTGTTCTGGCGGAGATTCCCCGGCCAGGCTTCCTGGAGCGTGAGGTGTTCGGTCCGATCCTGCACGTGGTGCGCTACAAGGCCGGCGAGCTGGAATCGATCGCCCGGGAGCTGGCGGACCTGAACTACGGCCTGACGCTTGGGGTGCATTCGCGGATCGAATCGTTTGCGCGGCGGATCTGTGAGCTGGTCCCGGCGGGCAACGCCTATGTGAACCGCGGCATGACCGGCGCCGTGGTCGGCGTTCAGCCGTTCGGCGGCGAGGGCCTGTCGGGCACAGGCCCCAAGGCGGGCGGCCCCAACGCCCTGTCCCGCTACGCCGTGGAGCGTGCCCTGAGCGTCAATATCGCCGCCCAAGGAGGCGACCCGGCCCTGCTCAACCTCTGAGCGTCTGCGAAGATTTCGGGCGCGCTCAGCCCCCAATCGCCGTCAATCCGCGCGCTCTCGTCGGAGTCATCGCCCTGCGCGCCGTCGCGCCTTGCCAAGCCGCCGGGGCGCCGACGCTCTAGCTCCGACGAGCGTTGGTCGGGGGTCGAGTCATGAGTGTCAGTCGGCGGCTGTTTCTGCATCGCCTGGGGGCCGTGGGCGGGTTGGGCGCGGCCTATGGCGCCATGACCGCGCTCGGGCTGAACGCCGCTGAGGCCGCCACCGCCGCCCCGGCCCTGTCTCCCGATCTGGGCCAGGGACGGCGGGTGGTGATCCTGGGGGCGGGGATCGCAGGCCTGGTCAGCGCCTATGAGCTGGAGCGGGCCGGGTTCTCCGTAACCATCCTGGAGGCCCGCGACCGGATCGGCGGCCGAAACTGGACCCTGCGCGGCGGCGACAAGGTCGAGATGGTGGGCGAGGCCGACCAGACCGTCACCTTCGAAAAGGACGTCTATATGAATGCGGGGCCGGCCCGCATTCCCAGCCACCACGAGGGCCTGCTCGCCTATTGCCGCAAGCTGGGCGTGCCGCTGGAGGTGGAGATCAATGTCAGCCGCAGCGCCTATCTGTGGGGGGAGGGCGCCCACGGTGGCAAGCCGATCCAGCTGCGCCAGGGGGTTAACGACACCCGCGGCCATGTCTCCGAACTGCTGGCCAAGGCGATCAACAAGGGCGCCCTGGACGCTGAGCTGACCCTGGCCGACAAGGAAAAGCTGCTGCCCTTCCTGCGGGCCTATGGCGACCTGTCGGAGGATATGAGCTTCCAGGGTACGGAGCGGTCGGGCTTCGCCCAGGCGCCCGGCGCCGCCGACCAGTTCAGCCAGCGCCGCCCGCCGGTCCCTCTGCGGGACCTTCTGGCCAATCCTCAGCTTCGGGCGACCCTGTTCGAGGACAATATCAACATGCAGGCCACCATGTTCCAGCCGGTGGGCGGCATGGACCAGATCGTAGCGGGGTTCGAGCGGGCCATCACCAGCCCCATCCTGCGCAAAGCCCTGGTGGGCCGCATCGCCCGGACGCCGGACGGCGTCCAGGTGGCCTATCGGCAGGCCGGCGGCGCGGAGCAGGTCCTGGCCGCGGACTTTGCGATCATCACCATTCCCCTGGCGATCCTGGCGGGCATCCCGTCTGACTTCTCGACGCCGGTGAAGGCCGCCGTAGCAAGCGTGCCCAACGCCTATTCCAACAAGATCGGCTTCGAGGCCCCACGGTTCTGGGAGGCAGCGCAGATCTTCGGCGGCATCTCCTGGGTCGGCGGCGACACCTCGCTGATCTGGTATCCGAGCAACGGCCTGCATACCGAGCGCGGCATGCTGCTGGCCTGCTATGGCTCGGGGCCAGGCGCAAAGGCCTTCGCCGACCTGCCGATGGAGACCCAGATCGCCACCGCCCGCGCCGCGGTCGGCCGGGTGCATCCGGGCCATGAGGGCGACCTGGCCAAGCCCGTAGTGGTCAACTGGAGCAAGATCCCGCACAACCTGGGCCCCTGGCCCGACTGGGAAGGCCACGGCGGACAGGAGGGCCATATGGACATGCCGGCCTATCGCCTGCTCAACCAGCCCGACGGCCCGTTCCACTTCACCGGCGCCCATCTCAGCCAGATGCCGGGCTGGCAGGAAGGCGCCGTGCTGTCGGCCCATCGCACGATCAGGACGCTCGCCGCCCAGACCAAGAGCGCAGCCCTCGCGTCCTAGGGCGCTTTCAGGCTTCAATGAAAACCAACACCAAGGAGACGCCCATGCGCCCGACCACACTGTTTCTGGCCGCCGCTCTCGCCGCCCTGGCCGCCAGCCCGGCCGCCGCCGAGATCAAGCGCATCGGCGCCGAAGCCTCGCCCATCGCCAGCGCCGTGGTGGTGCCGGCCGGCTATGACATGATCTATGTCAGCGGCATCACGCCGCCCGTCACCAACGAAGGCGCGCCTGAGGGGACTCCCCGGGAGTTCGGCGACACCAAGACCCAGACGATCGGCGTGCTCAATCGCATCAAGGGCATCCTGGAAGGCCAGGGCGCCACCATGGGCGACGTGGTGATGATGCGCGTCCTGCTGGTGGGCGACCCGGCCCTGGACGGAAAGATGGACTTCGCCGGCATGATGGAAGGCTATCGCCAGTTCTTCGCCAGCGCCGAGCAGCCCAACCGCCCGGCGCGGATCACCTCGCAGGTCGCCGCCCTGGTGGCGCCGGGTATGATGGTGGAGATCGAGGTGCAGGCGGCGGTCAAGCCCGACTAGCTTCGCCGGCCCTTCCCCGAACCCCGGGCCGCCTCTAGGATCGGCCAAGGTCAACGGCGCCACAGGATGGTGCGGGCGCGGCGCCGCACTCCCGGGAAAGGTCCTTCTTGAATTTCGAACAGCTCGCCACCCTGGCTGTCCTGGCCGCGGTCGTCGTCGCCCTGCTCAGCGACAGGATTCGCGCCGACGTGGCGGCCATGGCGGCCGCGGCGACCCTGCTGGGCCTGGGGGTGGTGTCGCTGGAGGACCTGGGCCGCGGGCTGGCCAGCCCCGCCCTGGTGGCGCTCGCTTCGCTGTTCATCATCGCCCGGGCGCTGGACGTCACCGGCGTCATGGGCGTGATCATTCGCTCGGCGGCCAATATGACCGACCGGATGGGGGCCGCCTCGGCGCCGATCATCATCACCCTGTGCGGCACCCTGTCGGCCTTCCTGAACAACACGCCCCTGGTGATCCTGGGCGCGCCGGTCATCAAGGATTCGGCCAAGCGGCTGGGCATCTCCCCCAAGCGGCTGCTGATCCCCCTGTCCTACGCCTCGATCATGGGCGGCGCCTGCACCCTGATCGGCACGTCCACCAACCTGCTGGTGGACGATATGGCCAGGCGTCAGCACCTGGCGCCCTTCACCCTGTTCGAAATCACCGGCGTCGGCCTCTGCGTCGCGGCGGTCGGCGCGCTCTATCTCGCCTTTGTCGCGCCGCGCCTGCTGCCCGGCAACGACAGCGACGCAGCCGAGACGACCCCGGCCCTGGAGGAGATCGCCCCGCCCCTGAAGCTGGCGCCGGCCCTGATCAGCGTGACGGTCTTCGCCTTCGTCCTGGGTGCGGCGGCGGGGGGGCTGTCGATCGCGGTCGTCGCCTTTGTCGGGGCCATGGCGCTGCTGGCCTTCCAGGTGATGAAGCCGGATCAGGCCTATTCGGGGCTTCGGCCCCAGGTCCTGCTGATGATCGGCGGCATGCTGGTGGTGGGCGAAGCCCTGGGCAAGACGGGCCTCGCCTTCCAGGCCACCAACATGATGGCCCTCTGGACCCAGCCGCTCGGTCCGATCGCCGCCCTGGCCATCATCTATATCGCCACATCGGTTCTGACCGAAATCATGTCCAACGCCGCGGTGGCGGTGCTGATCACCCCCCTGGCCATCGGCCTGGCGGAGAATCTCGGCGTCGCCCCGCGCCCCTTCGTGGTGGCGGTGATGATGGCGGCCAGTTCCTCCTTCGCCACGCCGGTGGGCTACCAGACCAACGCCATCGTCCAGCAGATCGGCGGCTACTCCTATATGGACTTTGTCCGCGTCGGCCTGCCCTTGAACGTCATTACCGGAGCGGTCGCCGTCTGGGTGATCCCGAAGATGTTCCCCTTCTAGGCCGGAAATCTAGGTCGCGCGCTCACCGCTCATCAGGGCCGAGACGAAGGCATCGCGCCAGGCCGAGACATCGGTGGTCTTGAGGTCGGCCATCAGAATCTCCCACCGCCGCCGTCGTTCCTCAAGGGGCATGGCCAGCCCCCGCAGGATGGCGTCGGAGACATCCTCGCGACTGAACGGATTGACGATCAGAGCCTGGCCCATCTGTTCGGCGGCGCCGGCGAACCGAGACAGGATCAGCACGCCGGGGTCCTCCGGATCCTGCGCGGCGACATATTCCTTGGCCACCAGGTTCATGCCGTCCCGCAGGGGCGTGACCAGGCCAAGCTTGGCCGCGCGATAGATGCCGGCCAGCTGGTCGCGGCGATAGCCCCGGTTCACATAGCGGATCGGCACCCAATCGACGGTGGAGAAGGCCCCGTTGATCCGTCCCGACACCCCGTCCAGCCGTCCGCGGATTTCCTGATAGGCCTCGACATCCTCGCGGCTGGGGGTGGCGATCTGCAGCAGGAAGACCTTCTCGTGCAGGTCGGGATTGTCATGCAGGAACTGTTCGTAGGCGAGGAAGCGCTCCTCCAGTCCCTTGGAATAGTCCAGTCGATCGACGCCGATGATCATCTGGCGGTCCAGCATGCTGGTCTGCATGCGGGCATATTCGGCCTTGGCGGTGTCCTGCTCCAGGGCGGCGGTGAACTCGGTGACGTCCATGCCGATGGGAAAGGCGCCGAAGTCGGCGGTGCGGCCAAAGGCGCTCAGGCGGTGGTCTTCCCCCACCGAGCCGCCGGCCTCATGCAGCACATAGTCCTCGAAAGCCTCCAGGGAGTCGTTGGTCTGAAAGCCCACCAGGTCGTAGGCGAACAGGGCCTCCACCAGTTGAGGATGGCGTGGCAGGGTGGTGATCAAGTGGCGGGCCGGCCAGGGGATGTGGAGGAAGAAGCCGATCCGGTTCTTTACTCCACGCCGGCGCAGTTCCTGAGCGAGCGGGATCAGGTGGTAGTCATGGACCCAGACGAAGTCGTCTTCCTCGATCAGTGGCAGGACGGTTTCGGCGAAGCGGGCGTTGACCCGGGCATAGCCCTCGCCGAACGAGCGCTCATAGGCGGTCAGGTCCACGCGGTGGTGAAACAACGGCCACAGGGTCTTGTTGGCGTAGCCGTTATAATACTCCTGAACGTCCTGCTCCTCGAGATCCATGGTGGCGACGGTCACCCCGCCGGCCCGCTGGACCCCGACCTGCCCGGTATAGATGTCGGTGGTCTGGCCGCTCCAGCCGAACCAGATGCCCGAATGCTCCCGCAGGGCGGCGGCCAGGGCCATGGCCAACCCCCCTTGCGTGCCGCCGCCGACATCGCTGGGCGGACTCACACGGTTTGAGATGACGACGAGACGGGGCATCAGGCCTTGGCCTCCGGCGGTTGCTCGTCCGGCTGCGGCGCAATCTGGGCCGGCTGCGGCATGACAAGGTGCATGTGCGGATAGGGGATTTCGACGCCGGCGGCGTCCCAGGCCGTCTTGATCCGGCGATTGAAGGCGCGGCCGACTCCCCACTGGGCGCCGGGCGGAGTCTTGATCCGCGCCCGCAGGACAACGCCGCTGTCGGCGAGTTCGCTGACATCCATGACCTCGAGGGGCTCCAGGATGCGGGGCGACAGGTCGGGATCGGCCCGCATGTCCTCCACCACCTGGGTCATCACCTCGAAGGCCTTGTCGATGTCCGACTCATAGGAAACCCCCAGCTCGATGACGTGATAGGAGAAGACCTTGGTCATGTTGTGGATGATCTGCGCCTCGCCATAGGGCAGGACATGCAGCGTGCCGTCCAGGGCCCGCAGGCGGATGGTTCGGATGGTCATCTGCTCCACCACGCCGCTGGAGCCCGCGATCTCGACCACGTCGCCCACCGCGACGATATCCTCCGAGATCAGGAAGATGCCTGTGAGGAAGTCCTTCACCAGGGTCTGGGCGCCAAAGCCGATGGCCAGGCCGATCACCCCGGCGCCGGCCAGCAGCGGCCCGATCTCGAGACCCACCTCGGCCAGGATCATCATCAGCCCGATGATGATGATGACGCCGCGGGCCACTCCATGCAGGAGCGGGCCGATGGTGTTCAACTGGGCCTCGCGGCGCACGCCGGCCTCCTTGCGCGCCGCCATGCGCGCCAGCAGGCGGTTGACCAGCAGGGTCGCCAGCTCGGCGGCCGCGAAGGTGGCGACGGCCAGGACGGCGATGCGGACGACGCTCTCCACCACCTGCTGGCCAAGGCCTGCGGTCAGCCAGCCCAGGAGATCGAAGCCCCAGATGGCGGCTAGGGTGAAGAAGGCCGCCAGGACCAGCCCGGTCTCGAACGCCGCCCAGGTCACCTGGGTCACCCGCCGGGTGCGGATGGTCTTCTCGGCGTCGGCCGGCCCGGGCATGGCGCGCACGCCCCGTTTCAACAGGCGGCGCACCAGGAGGCCTGCGCCCACCGCTGCGATGATCACCAGGACCGACAGGGCGATATTCAGGGCCAGGGCGCCGGGCCCCAGGCGCAGCAGCGCATTCCAGCTCTCGCGAAATCCGAGAATGACCTGTTCGCTTGCTGTGCTGACCTCCACGCCGGGGCCTCCTTGTCTGTTCTGCCTAATCGGGTCGCGGCGGCCGAGGCGCGCCGGGCGCCCGCCGATCGACCTCAGGCCGCCGATCTATTAAGGCCCCTGCGCATTATCGGTTCAGTCTGCGGGGCGCTCTCGGCTAGAGCTAACATGGGCGCGGCCTCGGAAGGCGGCGTCTCACAGACCTGTGATGACCCGGCGGGAAAGGCGACAGCATTGGCGACGAACTGCACAGACGCGCGGGCCGCTTGACCGCGTCGGACGCCAAACCTTCGGAGCGGAAACGCGCGTTCTGGCGGATGCGCGCTCGTCTGCGTTCGCTCTATCACGGCGAGTCCCCCGGCGCCGTGCGCTTCCGGCTGGCGGTGATCGGCGTGGACCTCGCGCTGATCACCTTCTTCATCGCAGCTCCGTTCCTGCGTGAGTCCCGCGCCTTCCTCCCCCTGGATCTGACGGTCGCGGCGATCCTGGCCGTGGACATGATCGCCCGGGCCCTGGCCTGGCGAAGCCTGAAGTCCTGGATCCAGCGGCCGATCGTGATGATCGACCTGTTTGTCCTGCTGACGCTGCTATTCCCGACGGTGCTGATCAACCTGGCCTTCCTGCGCGTGCTGCGCATCTGGACCCTGTTTCACAGTGACTTCTTCTGGGAGACGGTGGGGCACCGGTTCGACGACACCCGCTGGGAGGATGTGATCCGGGCGGCCGCCACCCTGCTCACCTTCGTCTTCGTGGCCACCGGCTTCGTCTACACCATCTATGTGGGCGATGAGGGCGGGGTCAGCGGCTATATCGACGCCCTTTACTTCACCATCACCTCGCTCACGACCACCGGGTATGGCGACATTATCCTGCCCGGCATTACCGGCCGGCTGGTGTCGATCGTCATCATGATCTCCGGGATCACCTTGTTTGTCCGGTTCGCCCAGGCCCTGTTCCGGCCCTACAAGGTGCGCCACACCTGCCAGGTCTGCGGCCTTATGCGGCATGATCCCGACGCCGTGCACTGCAAGGCCTGCGGAACCCTCCTCAACATTCCCAACGAGGAATGAGATTGTCGCGCCCCGCGCGACAAATCTCCTTTTTCCCTGTGGACCGCCCAGATTTCGGCAAGCGTTAATCGAAACCGCTGAGCGGCCGAGGTGAGAAAAATATTCATTTAATCAGTAGCTTGATCCCAACCGTGGCTCAGATGTCGCACGTCTGGGTCAGCATAGAACTGTCATATATCCGTTCGCGACCTGTCACGCAGCCTACCTAGAACGGCGGTCGGGCAAGCGGGCGTTCAGGTCTCAAGGTGGGATCTGGGGAAAGCCGGCGCCTGCGCAATTCATCGCCACGGCGGAGATCAAGATGACCGGCACCACCACCCTCAGAAACCTGCTGATCATGTCGATCAGCGCCATGGCCCTGGCCGCTTGCGGCGGCGGCGCCGACAATGTCGCCTCGCCGGGCGAGGGCGCCTTCCCGCCGCCCACGACCAACCCGAACCCGAACCCCAATCCGAACCCCGACCCCGGCACCGGTCAGGCCGCCGCCGATTGCCCGACGGGCTTCACCAATGTCGGCATCATCCTGAACGGCACCCTGCGCAACTGCCAGCTGCCCTCCAAGATCACCGGCAACCTGGTCGTCCCGGCCCGCGCCGGCACCATCTACTCGATCAGCGGCCGCACCGATGTGGGCGATGACCGCGGCGCCGATCCGGCGAACCCGGTCGCCGGCGCCCAGCAAGGCGTGCTGACCATCGAGCCGGGCGTGCGCATCTTCGGTTCGGCGGGCCTCGACTACATTAACGTCCAGCGCGGCTCGCAGATTTTCGCCGAGGGCACCTCGACCAACCCGATCATCCTGACCAGCCGTCAGAACATCGAAGGCACCACCGGCGCCGACTCCATCGGCCAGTGGGGCGGCCTGGTGATTTCGGGCCGCGCCCCGATCGCCTCCTGCCCGGCCGGCACGACGCCGCCGAACATCAACTGCGTGGCCACCTTCGAAGGCGGCGTGGCGCTCTACGGCGGCAACAGCCCGAACGACAATTCCGGTCGTCTGCGCTACGTGCAGGTCCGCTATGCCGGCTTCGAAATCCAGCCGAACCGTGAGCTGAACGGCATCACCTTCAACGGCGTCGGCGCGGGCACGTCCCTGGAGTACATCCAGGTCCATAACGGCTCGGACGACGGCATGGAGTTCTTCGGTGGCACGGCCAATCTGAAGCACGTCGTGATCACCGGCGCCGACGACGACAGCGTGGACACCGATGAAGGCTGGCGCGGCGGGATCCAGTACCTGATCGTTCGCCAGCGGGCCAATGGCGGCGACCGCGGCTTCGAAGAGAGCTCGGTCGGCGTGCAGGCCGCCTACAACTCGCAGCCCAAGTTCGCCAACTACACGGTCATCGGTTCGGGCCGCACCGGCGCCGGCGACATCCAGCTGCTGAACACCGGCACCGGCGGTCGCTTCGTGAACGGCATCCACGTGTCGGCCAATCCGGCCACGGCCTGTCTGGACGTGGACACCCCCTCCACCGTCGCTGCCGCCCCCCGCTGGGACTCGGTGCTGTTCTCCTGCGCCACGGCCTTCCGCGCCGACAGCGACGTGGACGGCGCGGCGACCCAGGCGCTCTTCGCCGCCGGCACGAACAACAACGCCAGCCACACCTCGACCCTGAACGGCTTCGTCAACGGCGCCAATGAAACCGCCGCGACGGCCACCGACCCGAAGACGATCTACGCCTTCTTCGACACCACCAACTATGTCGGCGCCGTTCGCGATGCGAGCGACACCTGGTGGCAGGGCTGGACCTGCGGTCTGGCCAGCGGAAGCAACTGCTGATCGAGCCGGAACGGGGCGGCCCTTGGGCCGCCCCCTTTCTCTTCGCGTCCGTCGACAACCAAGGCGACCTTCCATGAATATGCTCCGCCCCCTCTCGGGCCTCCTTCTCTGCACCACGGCGCTGATGGCGCCGGCGGTGGTATCCGCCCAGGCCGCCTCTGACGGGGCCGAGGTTCAGGAACTGGTTGTTCGCGGCCGCTACATCCCTGAAGTGATGCGCGAGACGGCCGAGGTCGCCTCGATCGTCACCGCCGACGACCTGGTCCGCCAGGGCGACGGCACCGCGGCCGAGGCCCTGACCCGCCTGACCGGCCTCAGCGTGGTCGGCGGTCGGTTCGTCTACGTCCGTGGTCTCGGCGAGCGCTACTCCTCGGCGCTGCTGAACGGCTCGCCGCTCCCCAGCCCCGAGCCGCTGCAGCGGGTGGTGCCGCTCGACCTCTTCCCCAGCGGCATTCTGGCCAGCGTGAACGTCCAGAAGACCTATTCGGCCAACTATCCGGGCGAGTTCGGCGGCGGCGTCATCGACCTGCGCACCGTCGGCGTGCCGGACGAGCCCTTCCTGGCGCTCAGCTTCAGCCTCGGCGCCAATGACGAGACCTCGCTCAAGCAGGGCCTGACCTATTTCGGCGGCGAGTCCGATCTCACCGGCTTTGACGACGGCACCCGTGATGTCCCGGCCGCCATCGCCGCTGGCATCGCCACGGGTGAACGGATCGACCAGAGCAATTTCGACGCAGCCACCCTGGCGACCATGGGGCGCAGCTTCCAGAACGCCAATGTCCGCCTGCTGCAGTCCACCAACGACGTGCCGATCAATGGCAGCTTCGGCCTCTCCGCCGGCTCGCGCTGGAACTACGACTGGGGTTCGCTGGGCGTCATCGCCGTCGGCGGCTACGACCGCAGCTGGGAGACCAAGCGCGCAGTCCAGCAGGCCGGCGTGGTCAGCCTTGGCGGCCTGTCGATCACCGAGGACCTGATCTCCAACTCGACCGAAATGGATGTCGAGTGGCATGGCCTGGGCAGCCTCGCCCTCGACCTCGACGATCACAAGTTCCAGTGGACCAACTTCTACGTCCGCAACGTCACCAAGGAAGCCCGCTCGGTTGAGGGCGAAAGCACGCTTTCCAGCAACTTCATCCGGGACGACTACACCGCCTGGTACGAGCGCGAGCTGTTCAACAGCCAGCTGACCGGCGAGCACACCTTTGGGGATCTGGAAATCGACTGGCGCGGGTCTTATGCCCAGACCCGTCGTGATGCGCCCTATGAGACGCAGACCCGCTATCGCCGGATCGCCGACACTTTTTATCATAACCCCCAGTCGGACGCGAATTTCATCCGGTTCAGCGAGCTGGAAGACACCACCTACGGGGCCGGCGTCGATGTTCGCTATCGCCTCGACAATCCGCTGATCGTCGATCTGACGGTGTCCGGCGGTTACGCCTTCTACGAGAATGAGCGCGACTCCGTGACCCGGGTCTTCCGCTTCACCATGGACCAGACCCCGTCGCTGGCCTTCCAGCAGCAGCGGATCGACTTCCTCTATTCGGACTACAATATCGGTCCCAACGGCCTCTTCCTCCGGGAAGTGACGGGCTCGGAAGGCGCGGCCGCCTATGAGGCCAAGCTGACCACCAATGCGGTCTATGTGCAGGCCGAAGGCGAAGTCCTCCCCGCCGTGCGCGCCAGCCTTGGCGTGCGCTACGAGGAAGCCGAGCAGTTCGTCCGGGCGCTGGATCTCTTCTCGGCCAACCAGCCGCTGGGCGTCGAGCTGAACAACGACTATGTCCTGCCCGCCGCCACGGTCACCTGGAACTTCGCCGAGGACCAGCAGCTCCGGTTCGGGGCGTCGAAGACCATCGCCCGTCCGCAGTTCCGCGAACAGGCGCCGCAGCTCTATCTCGACCCGGAATCGGACCGCACCTTCATCGGCAACCCGTACCTGGTGGACAGCGAGCTGCTGAACCTGGACATCCGCTACGAGCGCTATTTCGAGCGGGGCCAGTTCGCCACCATCGGCGCCTTCTACAAGGACATCGACAAGCCGATCGAGTCGATCGTCAACGAGACCGGCGGCGGCCTGCAGCAGACCTTCCTGAACGCGCCCAAGGCCGTGCTCTACGGGGTCGAGGCCGAGTTTAAGAAGTTCTTCGAACCCCAGTTCGGCATGAACTGGGTGGACGACAAGCGCTGGCTGATCGGCGCCAACTACACCTGGACCAAGGCCGAAGTGCAGGTGGACGAGGGCGATATCGTCTTCCCGCTCACGGGCCTGGGCCAGCCGGCGCCGGCCGAGAACTTCGTGATCGACGGCAGCCGACTGCAGGGCACGTCGGAGCACATCGCCAACCTCCAGTTCGGCTTCGAAAGCCTGGACGGCGCCACCCAGGCAACCATCCTGGCCAACTACGCCAGCGAGCGGACTACCGCCCGCGGCGGGGCCGGCGCGGCGGACTTCCTGCAGGAGCCCGGTGTCACCCTGGATTTCAACTTCCGCCAGAAGTTCCAAATCTGGGGCCCGGAATTCACCCTTGGCCTCGAGGCCCGCAACCTGCTGGGCGAGGAGTTCGACGAATTCCAGACCCAGGGCGGCGACAAGGTGATCCTGAACAACTACGAGCTTGGCCGCAGCTACTCGGTCAGCCTCTCGACCCGCTTCTGACGACAGGGCGAAGGCGGCCAGCGGTCGCCTTCGCCTGATCGAACGGGCCTGCGGCAAAGCGTCATCAAACCCCGGCGCTGTCACGGACCTGTCATCGAAAGTTTACATGAAGGCCCCGACGGGCATGCGGCCGCCGGCCCAGCCCACCATCCCAGGGACTTCGGAGATTCTCCTGTGAACCTTGCCGCCGTTCGTCACGGCGTCGCCTTGCAGCCCCGCACCCTCCTGGGGCTGGTGGAGATCGCCCTCGTTCTCCTGCTCGCCGTGCAGGCTGCGCGGCTGGTCTGGATTGTCGTCGCACCGCCCGCCGGTCCCTTCGGCGTCGCGCCGACGAGCGGGGCAGACGCCTCCGCCCAGACCGAAATCCTGGCCCGGTTCGATCCCTTTTTCCGCCTGGGCGGGCCGTCAGACGCCCCCGTGACGACGGGCTCCGATCTTCAGCTCTATGGATTGCGCGCGGGCGGGGCGAGCGCCTCGGCCATTCTCGGCCCCCCCGGCGGCGCCCAGACCCTCTATTTCATCGGCGAGCAGGGGCCTGACGGGATTACCCTGGTCGAGGTGGCTGACGATCATGTGGTGGTGCGCCAGGGCGCCAATCGTCGTCGCATCGGCTTCCCAACGCCGAGCGGCGGCGCCTATGTTCCGCCGACCCCATCCTCGCCCGTCGCCGCCGCCTCGGAGGCAGCGCCGGACTATACCGGCGCCCAGCTCATGGCGGCGCTGGCCCTGGCGCCGCGGATGCGCGAGGGCCGGTCGGCCGGCTATACGGTCACGCCCCGGGGCGCCCAGGGGGCGGCCATCCTCGCCCGGGCCGGCCTTCAGCCCGGCGACGTCCTGCTCACCATCGACGGCTCGGAGCTCAACGGCGAGCGGATGAGCGAACTGCCCCAGATTCTCGCCGCCGCCACCCATGTGGACCTGAGCTATGAGCGCGGCGGCCAGGTCATGAACACTCGACTGCGGATGGCTGCCCCGTGAAGAGACTGATCGCCCTCGCCATCCTTCTGGCCGCCGGCGCGAGCCTCGGGCCGGCGCCCGCAGCCTATGCGCAGCAGCAGACCCTGAACCTGCAGGACGCCGATATCCGCGTCTTCATCCAGGACGTCGCCCGGGCCACCGGCCAGACCTTCATCATCGACCCGCGGGTCCAGGGGAAGGTCAGCATCAGCAGCAACGAGCCCCTCTCGCGCAACGAGCTGTTCGAGGTCATGCTCTCGACCCTGCGCGCTAACGGCCTGGTGGCCGTGCCGGCTGGGGCCGGGGTCTATCGCATCACGCCCGAGGAGGGCGCGGCGGCCCAACCCTCCAGCCTCAGCGGCGGAGGCGGCTATGGCTTCTCCACGCAGGTCTTCCGGCTGCGGAATATCGACGCCGTCTCGGCCGCCGAAACCCTAAAGCCCCTGATCGGGCGCCAGGGCGTGATCATGCCGAGCCCGCGGGGCAACCTGCTGGTGGTCGCCGACTATGCCGACAACCTGGCCCGCATCCGCAGCCTGCTGGGCCAGGTGGACCAGGACCGCACCCTGACCGAAACCGTCACCTTGCGCTCCAGCTCGGCCCGGGAGATCGCCAGCGTGGTCAACCAGGTGCTCAATCCCCCCGGCGCCGATCCGGGCGCCCGCAACGGCATCGTCTCCCTGGTGGTGGTGGAGAGCAGCAATTCCCTGATCCTGCGCGGCGAGCCCGAGGCCGTCCGCCCGCTTCTGGACCTGGTGCGCGATCTCGACAACCGGGCCGAAACCAGCGGCGACGTACGGGTGATCAACCTGCAGCACGCCAATGCTGAACAGCTCGTGCCGGTGCTGCAGCAACTGGTCGGTCAGACCCCGACCCAGGGCGGCAACGACGAGGCCGCGACCACGCCCACGGCCGCCGCTGGCGACCAGACCGCGACGGCGGGCGGGGGCGGACGCCGCGCCAATATCGCGCGCTATCCCGGCGCCAACGCCATCGTCATCGCCGCCGATCCCGACACCCAGCGGGTGCTGGGCGAGGTGATCCGCCAGCTCGACACCCGCCGCCGCCAGGTGCTGGTGGAGGCCGTTGTGGTGGAGCTGTCCGACAACGCCGCCCAGCAGCTGGGCGTCCAGTTCGCCCTGGCCGGGATCAACGGCTCCAGCATCCCGTTCTCGGCCACCAACTATTCCAACGCCGCGCCGAACCTCCTGGCCCTGGCCGGGGCGGCGGCCGGTGAGGCGAACCTGCCCGAGGATTCCGCGGCTCTCGCAGCCCTGCGCCAGACGGCCATGGACTCCCTGCTGGGCGCCCGGGGCATGATCACCGGCGGCTATGGCCGCAGCGGCGACGCCCTGTTCGGTTTCATCATCAATGCGGTGAAGAACGACACCACCTCGAACCTGCTCTCCACCCCCTCGGTGATGACCCTGGACAACCAGGAGGCCACCATCCTGGTGGGCCAGGAGATTCCGATCACCACCGGCGAGGTGCTCGGCGACTCCAACAGCAACCCGTTCCGCACCGTCCAGCGGCAGGATGTGGGTATCCAGCTGGACGTGAAGCCGCAGATCAACGCCGGGGGGGCCATCACGCTGTTCCTGCGCCAGGAGGTCTCCAGCATCGCCGGGCCGGTGAGCGAGGACTATAACGAGCTGATCCTCGACAAGCGCTCCATCGAGACCACCGTGGCGGTGGATGACGGCGCCATTGTCGTCCTGGGCGGCCTGCTGGACCGCAATGAGCGCACCACCGTCGAGCGCACGCCGATCCTGGGGGACATCCCGGTGGTGGGCAATCTGTTCAAGGCGACCTCGCGCCAGAACGTCCAGCGCAACCTGATGGTCTTCATCCGCCCGACGATCATCGAAAGCGCCGCCGACGCCCAGGCCCTGACCGCGCCGCGCTACGCCTATATCCGCGACCGGGAACTGGCCCGCAGCCCCGACGGCCTGAGCAATCTCGACGCCCTGGTCCGCGACTACATGCAGGCCGAGCCGATCACGGCCCTGCCGCCTCCGCCTCCGCCTCCGCCGCCCTCGCCGGGCCTCTAAGATGGAAACCGCCGGTCCGCCCCTGCTGCCCTATGGATTCGCCAAGCGCCACGGCGTCGTGCTGCTGGGCGTGGACGAGGTCGCCCATGTGGGCCTGCGCGACGGCGCCGATCCCCTGGCCCTGGTGGAGGCGCGCCGCGCCCTGGGCCGCGCCCTGAAGGTCCACGCCCTGCCGCGGGCGGAGTTCGAGCGGCGCCTGTCGGAGGCCTATGCCGATGACGGCCTGTCGGCGGGCGGCCCTGACGATCTCGACATGCCCGGCGGCCTCGACAGCCTGGCCGAGGATATCCCTGCGGCCGCCGACTTGCTCGACAGCCAGGACGACGCCCCGATCATCCGCCTGATCAATGGCGTCATCGCCGAGGCCATCCGCCGCGGCGCGTCGGACGTCCATGTGGAGCCCTTCGAAACCGCCCTGATCATCCGGCTGCGGATCGATGGCGTCCTGCGCGAGGTGCTCAGTCTATCGCACCGGCTGAGTCCGCTGATCGTCAGCCGCATCAAGGTCATGGCGCGCCTGGATATCGCCGAGCGGCGCATCCCCCAGGACGGCCGCATCTCCCTGGCGCTGGGCGGCCGCAGCCTGGACGTGCGGGTTTCCACCCTGCCGTCCCGGGCCGGCGAGCGGGTGGTGATGCGGATCCTCGACCAGGAACAGGCCGGCATCCCCTTGCCGGAACTGGGCATGCGCCCCGCCGTCCTCTCGGCCTTCCAGCGGGCCCTGGCCGAACCCAATGGGGTGATCCTGGTCACCGGGCCCACCGGTTCGGGCAAGACCACCAGCCTCTATGCGGGCCTCAGCCTGCTGAACGACGCCAGCCGCAATATCCTGACCATCGAGGACCCGGTGGAATACGCCGTGCCCGGAGTCGGCCAGACCCAGGTCAACGCCAAGGTGGGCATGACCTTCGCCGCCGGCCTGCGGGCCATCCTGCGCCAGGACCCGGACGTGGTCATGGTCGGCGAAATCCGCGACGTGGAGACCGCCCAGATCGCCGTCCAGGCCAGCCTCACTGGCCACCTGGTGCTCTCCACGGTCCACACCAATGACGCGGCAGGCGCCGTGACCCGCCTGCGCGACATGGGGGTCGAGCCCTTCCTGCTGGCCTCGACCGTGCGGCTGATCGTGGCCCAGCGCCTGGTCCGCCGGCTCTGCCCGACCTGCCGCCGGCCCGAGCCCGCCGATGAGGCGACGGCCCGCCAGGCCGGCGTGGCCGAGGGCCAGGTCCTCTATCGCGCCCAGGGCTGCGCCGACTGCGGCCAGACCGGCTATGTGGGTCGGGTGGGCATCTATGAGGCCATCTGGGTCGACGACCATGTGCGACGCCTGATCGGCGAGAACGCCGACGAGGCGGCTATCGCTGCGGCCGGCGTGGCCTCGGGCGGCGGCAGTCTTTCGGCCGAGGCGCATGCATGCGTCATCGAAGGCCTGACGACCGTGGAAGAGGCCATGCGGGTCACGCGCCAGGAAGGCGGCGGTCATGGCCAGCTTTGACTATGTCGCCCTGGATCTGGCCGGCCGCACCCGCACCGGCCACCTGACCGCGGCTGACGAGATCGCCGCCCGCGAGGTCCTGGAGCGCCGCCGTCTCGCCGCCATCCGTCTCTCGCCGGGCAAGGCCAAGGCGGGCTCGGCGGGCCTGTTCGGCGGCCGCCTGGACGCCCGGTCCCTGGCCCTGGTCACCCGGCAGCTCGCGACGCTGGTGGCCGTCGCGCCGCTGGAAGAGGCCCTGCGCACCATCGCCGTACAGGCCGAGAAGCCTGCGGTGCGCACCGCTCTGATGGGCGTGCACGGAGGGGTGCTGGAGGGCTATCGTCTGTCGGACGCCATGGCGCGCCAAGGCCGAGCCTTTCCGCCCCTCTATCGGGCCATGGTCGCCGCCGGTGAAGGCTCCGGCGCCCTGCCGTCGATCCTGGAACGCCTGGCTGACCTACTGGAGCGGGACCAGCAGGCCCAGAGCAAGGTGACCGCCGCCCTGGTCTATCCGGCCGTGCTGGCCGCCACCGCCCTGCTGGTGGTCCTGGCCCTGATGACTTTCGTGGTGCCCAAGGTCGTCGACCAGTTCGAGTCCATGGGCCAGACCCTGCCCCTGCTGACGCGGCTGGTGATCGGAACGTCGGATGCGATCCGCAGCTATGGCCTGGTCATGCTGCTGGTCCTGGTGGTCGCAGGCTTCCTGGCGGCGCGTGCGCTTCGGCAACCAGACATCCGGATGAAGGCCGACGCGCTGATGCTGCGCCTGCCGATCCTGGGCCGCCTGACCCGCGACCTGCATGCCGCAAGGCTGGCCCGCACGCTTTCGACCATGATCGCCAGCGGCCTGCCGATCCTCGAGGGCCTGCAGATCACCGCGCCTACCATCCACAACCACGTCCTGCGCCAGGCGACGACGGACATGGCCGAGATGATCCGCGAGGGCGGGGCGCTGTCCTCGGCCATGCGCAAGGTGGCGGTCTTCCCGCCGCTGCTCGTCTATATGACCGCCAGCGGCGAAAACAGCGGCCGGGTCGAGCTGATGCTGGGCCGGGCGGCGGAGTATATGGAGCGCGAGTTCGCCACCTTCACCGCCGTGGCGCTCAGCCTGCTGGAGCCGGCGATCATCATTCTCATGGGCGGACTGGTGGCGGTCATCGTCCTGTCCATCCTGCTGCCCATCCTGCAGATCAACACCCTGGCCCTGGGCTAGGGGACCAGAGCGTTCGAAGGAGCCCTCATGACCCGACGCAAGATGCGCCCCCGTCCGGCCTCCGAGGCCGGCTTCACCCTGGTGGAGCTGATGGTCGTGGTCGTCATCCTGGGCCTGCTGGCCACGGTGGTGATGATCAATGTGCTGCCCAGCCAGGACCGCGCCATGCGGGAAAAGACCAAGGCCGACATCTCCACCCTGGAGCAGGCGGTGGAGACCTACCGACTGGAAATGCTGGCCTATCCCACCACGGCGCAGGGCCTGGCGGCCCTGACCCAGCTTCCGGCCGGCGTTCCCCGGGCCGATCGCTATCGGGACGGGGGCTATATCCGCCGCCTGCCCGACGATCCCTGGGGCAATCCCTATCAGTACGCCTATCCCGGCGAGCGGGGCCGGTTCGATGTCTATTCCTTCGGCGCCGACGGGGCCAAGGGCGGCGAAGGCGAGGATGCGGACATCGGCAACTGGAACTGAGGCCGTCCCCGGGACGCGCCGCCGCGCTGAGGCCGGCTTCACCCTGGTGGAGCTGATGGTGGTGCTTGTCATCCTGGGCCTGATGGGCGCCGCGGTGGTGATGACCGCCCCGGACGGCCGGGGCGAGGTGCGCCGCGAGGCCGAGGCGCTCGCCGGGCGCTTCGCCCGGGCGCGGGAGGAATCCCTGCTGACCAACCGCGCCGTGGAGGTTCGCCTGGACGCGGACGGCTACGACTTCCGCGTCCTTCGCGGGGGCCAGTGGGCGCCGCTGGAGGCTGCGCCCTTCGAAGCCCACGCCTGGCCCGTGGGCCTGGACGCGCGTCTGCAGGCTGCGCCGGGCCGCGACGCCGTGCGGTTCGATCCCACCGGCTCGGCCGAACCGGCCAAGGTGACCCTGTCGCGTGCCGACCAGCAGATGACGATCAGCGTCGATGTGACCGGCGAGGTGCGGCTCGATGCGCCGGCCGGCTGAACAGGGCTTCACCCTCATCGAGCTGCTGGTCGCCCTGGCGGTTTTCAGCCTGGTGGTGCTCGCGCTCCTGAACCTGGCGGGGGAAAACACCCGCACGGCCCAGCTGCTGCAGACCCGCACCCTGGCGGCCATGGTGGCGGAGAACGCCGCCGTCGAGGCCCTGATCTCGCCCGAACCGCCGACCCTGGGCGATGCCGAGGGCCAGGTCCAGCTCGGCGGTGAGGACTGGATCTGGCGTCGCATCACCGCGCCTGCCGACCAGGGTCTGTTGCGCATCGACATCCAGGTCCGCGGCGTCAGCGAACCCCGCACCGTGGCCGAGGTCACCGTCTTCCGGGGGGGCGCATGAAGGGCTTCACCCTGGTGGAGATGCTGGTGGCCCTGCTGGTCTTCAGCCTGCTCTCGGCCGCCGGTGTGGCGGTGCTCGGCTTCGCCGCGGACAACCGCGCCGTGGTGCGCGAACGGATGGATGAAATCGCCGCCCTGCAGAGCGCGCGCGCCCTGATTAAGACCGATCTGGAGCAGATCGCCGACCGCCGCACGCGCGCCGACGGGGGCGTGCCCAGCCGGAGCCTCTCAGGCGGCGAGAGCGACGCTGCGCCGGTGCTGGCCTTCACCCGCCGCGGCTGGGACAATCCCGACGCCGCGCCGCGGGCGGCGATGCAATATGTGGAATACCGCCTGGTGGAGGACCGCCTGGAGCGGCGCGCCCGTCCGGCCCTCGATGGCGCCGCCCTGGGCGAACCCCAGGTGCTGTTGCGCGGGGTGAGGGGCCTTGTGGTGGCCTTCTACGCCCGCGGATCCTGGGCGCCGGCCTGGGCGCCGAGCGCCGACCGTCCCCTGCCGCAGGCGGTCCGCCTGCAGCTGGACCTGGAGTCCTTCGGCGAGGTGACCCAGCTGATCCTGTTGCCGGATGGCGGCGCATGATCCGGCGCCTCACCAAGCCCTCCGAGCGCGGCGTCGCCCTGCTGACCGTCCTGCTGCTGGTGGCGGTGCTGGCCACGCTGGCCGCCGTGGTGCTCGACGATATCCGATTTGGCATCCGGCGAGCCGCCAACGCCGAGGCCGTGGGCCAGGCCCGCTGGTACGCCCTGGGCGCCGAGACCCTGGCTGCCGGACAGATCAGCCAGCTGGTGCGGGCGTCGGACCGGGTCACCCTGGACGGCGGCTGGCACGACCGGCCCTTCAGCTTCCCGGTGGAGAATGGCCTGATCCAGAGCCGGATCACCGACGGCGCCGCCTGCTTCAACCTGAACAGCGTGGTTCAGGGGGCGGGCGATGTCCTTAGCCGGCGCGACCCCGGCGTCGCCCAGTTCAACGCCTTGCTGGGCGCTCTCAACTTCGCCCCCCGGGAGGCCGAGATGCTGGGCGCGGCCCTCACCGATTGGGTCGACAGCGACGGGGTGCGCGAGAGCGGCGGCGCCGAGGACGAGGCCTATCTGGCCGGATCACCGGCCTATCGAACCGGCGGGACCCTGCTGGCCGAGGTCAGTGAGTTGCGGGCCATCCGCGGCTTCACGCCGGCGGTCTATGCCCGCCTTCGGCCCTATGTGTGCGCCCTGCCGACCAACGACCTATCGCCGATCAATGTGAACACCATCACGCCGGACAAGGCCCTGCTGATCACCATGCTGACGGAAGGCGAGGTGAGTCCGGAGCTTGCCCAGCGCGTGATCGCCGCGCGGCCGGCCGGCGGCTGGAGCGCGTCTGAGTTCTTGCAGTTGCCGGCCATAGTCGAGGCCGGCCTTGCCGATCCCAGCCAGGTCAAGGCCACCACCGACTACTTCACCCTGCAGACGCAGGTGGACTATCTCGACGCTGAGGTGGTCGCCAGCGGCCTGTTCGAGGTCGATTCCACCGACCAGGTCCGCCTGGTCGCCCGCCGATGGACATACGACGAATGAACCGAACCCGCATCGTCCTCGCCGGCGCGGCGCCCGACGCCGAGCCAACCTATCTGATCCTCGACGAGCTGGGCTCGGTGGTGGGGCGCGGCATCCTGCCAGTGCAGGAGGCCTCGGCCCTCACGCCCATGCGCAATGTGCTGGTGATCCCCGGCGCCGAGGTCCTGGTCCGCTGGGCGCCGATCAAGGCCGCCTCGGAGGCCCAGGCGAGGGGCGCGGCCCTGGCCCTGCTGGAAGACCAGATGACCAGTGCGGTGGGCGCCCATGTGGCCCTGTCGCCGCCCGAGGCTGACGGTCATCGCCTGATCGTCGCGCTTTCGGCCGCGCGGATGCAGGCCTGGCTGGACCACGCCGCCCTGCATGGGGTCGCCCCCGATCTGGTCATCCCCGACTGCCTGGCCTTGCCCGAGCCGCCAGATGATCCCGACGGGGTCCCGGTGATCATCACAGCAGCGTTCGGCGCCCTGACCGCCGTGCGGGGTCAGCGGCTGGCCTTCACCGGCGAGCCGGATCTGGTGGCCGCCATTGTTGGCGAGCGTCCGGCGCAGACCCTGGCCGGCCCCGCCCTGGAGCGCGCCCTGGCCGACATGGCGGTCAGTCCCGCGGTCAACCTGCTGCAGGGCGAGTTTGACCCCGCCCGCCGCGAGCCCCTGGGCCGGCAGGACCTGCGCCGGGCCGCGATCCTGGCGCTCGCGCTCCTGATCAGCCCGCTGATCCTCTGGGGCGCCCAGGCCGGCGTCGACCACATGCGCGCCCGTCAGGCCGAGGCGAGGGCCGAGGCCAAGGTCGCCGCCATCCTGCCGCAGGGGACGCCGGTCACCGACCCGGCCGTCCAGGCCCAGGCGCAATTGGACGCCCTGGCCCTGGTCTCCGGCGGCGGCGCCAGCGGCCTGGCGGCGCAATTGTTCGCCGCCGTCGAGCCCATGGACCAGGTCCAGGTGGAAAGCCTGATCATCATGCCTGACGGCACAGCGCGCGCCGCCATCAGTCATGCGGCCTATTCGGACGGCGAAGGCCTGGCTCAGGCCCTGAACGCCTCTGGCCTTTCCGTGCAGGTTGAAGGCTCGCGGGAAGAGGGCGGGCGGGTGATCAGCGACGTCATTCTGGGAGCACGGTGATGGTGGACTGGTGGACGACGCGTAGCCGGCGCGAGCAGATTCTCCTGGGCGCGCTCGCCGGGCTGCTCCTGATCTTCATCCTGTGGTTTGGCGTGGCATCGCCCCTGCGCGGCGCGGCGCGGGACGCAGAAGATCATTTGGCCCGCGCCCTGGCCGATGAGGCCGTGGTGGACGCCGCGGTGACCGAGATCGCCCGCCTGGGCGAAGCTGCGCCTGCGCCCACACGCTCGGCGCCGGTCGAGCAGCTGGTGGCCGACACCGCCGCCGCGGCCGGCCTGGAGGTGGTGCGGATCGAGGCCGGTGGGGACGGCGGCGTCCAGGCGGTGGTCATGGGGCCAAGCGCCTCGGTCATGCCCTGGATCGCCCTCTTGCTGGCCGAGCACGCCATCGCCGCCCGTCACCTGACGGTGCTGAAGGGCGATGTGGGCCAGCTGGACGTGGATGCGACCTTCGCTCCGGTGACCCCATGAGGGCCGCTCCACCAAACCTGCCGCTTGTGGCCCCGGCCCTGGGGGCGGTGTTCGGTCTGGCGACGCTGCTGGTCCTCCTGGCCGTGGCGCCTCTGAGCCTTGTCGTGGGGGATCGCGCCGCCAAGGCTGGCCTGAGCGCCACTGAAGTCTCGGGGACCGTCTGGCGGGGACGCCTGGCGGACGCCGCCTATCGGGGCCTTCGGCTCGGCGAGGTCCGCCTTGGGGTGAGCCCGCTGTCGCTGCTGGCGGGGCGGCCGCGGCTGGGCTTCAAGGGTGAGGCCGCTGCGGGCGCGGCGCGGCTTGGCCGCGGCGCCGTGGAGTAGATCGACGTGGACGCCGTCC
>NZ_JBALUY010000041.1:0-30716 GCF_036963605.1 Phenylobacterium sp.
CGTGAAAGAGCGGCAGGAGGGCTACAAGGCCCTGGGTTCGTCGTTCAAGCTGATCAATGACCAGCTGAAGACGGGCTCGCCGGACATGGCGCAGATCGTCCCGGCCGCCGATCGCATGCATGAGCTGGCCCAGCAGATTCCCAACTGGTTCCCCGCGGGCTCCGGCCCCCAGGACGGCGTCGAGACCGACGCCCTGGAAACCGTCTGGACCAATCCCGACGGCTTCGCCGCGGCCCAGCAGCGGCTGGTGGAGACTACGGCGGAACTTCAGCGACTGGCCGCCGCCGGCGATGCGGCAGGTCTGGAGGCCCATGTGAAGGTGGTCGGCGCCAGCTGCGGCGGCTGTCACGACGACTTCCGCGTCGAGCAATAGACATGGCCTCGGGCGCGTCTTCGGCGCGGGTGCGGGTCTGGGACCTTCCCACCCGCCTCGTCCACTGGGCCCTGGCCGTCCTTGTGGTGGTCGCCTGGCTGACCGGGGGCGAGCGGATGGATATCCATCGCTACGCCGGCTACGGAATCCTCGGCCTGATGATCTTCCGGCTCTACTGGGGCGTCGCGGGCGGCTCGACGGCGCGGTTCTCTGAGTTCGTCAAAGGCCCGGGGACGGTCCTGGCCTATGTCCGAGGCTGGCGTGGCGCGCCCGCAAGCTTTGGTCATAACCCGCTCGGCGCGCTCAGCGTTCTGCTGCTGGTGGTGCTGCTGATCTCCCAGGTGGGCCTGGGCCTTTTCGCCGTGGATGTGGATGGACTGGAGTCCGGACCCATGGCCCGGTTCATCACCTTCGAAACGGGCCGGCAAGCCGCGGACCTGCACGAGCTGAACTTCCGCCTGTTGCAGGCCGCCGTCGTGCTGCATCTGGTCGCCATCGCGGCCTACGGCCTCTTCAAGCGCCGAAACCTGGTGGGGCCGATGGTGACGGGGCGTGACGCCACCGCAGGCCTTCAGGGCGAACTGCGGCCAGCGCCCCTGTGGCGGCTGGCCCTTGGGGTGGTGATCGCCGTCTTGGTGGTGGTGCTGATCGCCCGCGCAGGCTAGTCAGCCGCCTCATGATCCTGACCCTTTCCTGCGCCGACCGGCCCGGCATTGTCAGCCGGGTGGCGAGCTTCCTGTTCGACCGCGGCGGCAACATCATCGACGCCCAGCAGTTCGGCGACGTCGAGACCGGCCGGTTCTTCATGCGGGTAGTGTTCGAGGCTGGCGAAACCTCGGCGCAGGCCCTGCGCGACGCCTTCGCCCCGATCGGCGCCGAGTTCGGCATGAACTGGACCCTGCGCGACCCCAAGGTGCGCCGAAAGGTGATGATCCTGGCCTCCCAGGCTGACCACTGCCTGTCGGACCTGGTCTGGCGCTGGCGTCGGGGCGAACTGCCGATGGAGATCTGCGCGGTGGTGTCGAACCACCCCGCCGACACCTATTCCAGCATCGACCTCAGCGGTCTGCCCTTCCACCACCTGCCGGTGAAACGAGAGACCAAGCTGGAGCAGGAGGCGGCGGTCTGGTCGCTGGTCCAGTCCACCGGCGCCGAACTGGTGGTGCTCGCCCGTTATATGCAGATCCTGTCGGACGGTCTGGCCGGCAAGCTGGAGGGGCGCTGCATCAACATCCACCACTCCTTCCTGCCGGGCTTCAAGGGCGCGCGGCCCTATCACCAGGCCCATGCCCGCGGGGTGAAGGTGATCGGAGCCACCGCCCACTATGTCACCGCCGACCTCGACGAGGGTCCGATCATCGAGCAGGACGTGGAGCGGATCAGCCACCGCGACACACCCGCCGCCTTGATCCGCAAGGGTCGCGATATCGAGCGTCGGGTCCTGGCGCGGGCGGTGCGCTGGCACCTGGAGGACCGGGTGCTGCTGAACGGCGCCAAGACAGTGGTCTTTACCGACTAAGTCAGCCCTCAATAGGAGCGCGGCAGGCCCAGGACGTGTTCGGCCAGATAGGCCAGGATCAGGTTCGTAGAGATCGGCGCCACCTGATAGAGGCGGGTCTCGCGGAACTTACGCTCGACATCGTATTCCTCGGCGAAGCCGAACCCGCCATGGGTCTGGATGCACATGTCGGCCGCCGCCCAGGAGGCTTCCGAGGCTAGCAGCTTGGCCATGTTGGCCTCTTCGCCGGCCGGATCGCCGGCCTCATAGCGGGCCGCGGCCTCATAGGTCATCAGCTTCGCCGCCCGCACCTGGGCATAGGCCCGGGCGATGGGGAACTGGACTCCCTGGTTCTGGCCGATCGCCCGGCCAAACACCTCGCGGCCGGTGGCGTAGTCGCGCGCCTTCTCCACGAACCAGCGCCCGTCGCCGATGCATTCGGCGGCGATCAGGATGCGCTCGGCGTTCATGCCGTCGAGAATGTAGCGGAAGCCCTTGCCCTCTTCGCCGATCAGGCAGGAGGCCGGGATCTCCAGATCATCGAAGAAGAGCTCGGTGGTCGCATGGTTGAACATGGTGCGGATCGGCTTGATGGTCAGGCCGCGGCCGACGGCCTCGCGCATATCCAGCAGGAAGACCGACAGGCCTTCGGTCTTCTTGGTCGTCTCTTCGCGAGGCGTGGTCCGGGCCAGGAGCACCATCAGGTCGGAGTGCTCGGCCCGGCTGATCCACACCTTCTGGCCGTTGATCACGTAGGCGTCGCCCCGCCGCACCGCCTGGGTGGTGATGGCGGTGGTGTCGGTGCCGGCGCCGGGCTCGGTGACGCCAAAGGCCTGCAGGCGCACCTCGCCCGTGGCGATCTTCGGCAGCCATTGGGACTTCTGGGCCTGGCTGCCGTGCCGCAGGACGGTGCCCATGGTGTACATCTGGGCGTGGACGGCCGCGGCGTTACAGCCGCTGGCGTGGATCTCCTCCAGGATGGCCGCGGCCGCCGACAGGCCAAGGCCGCTGCCGCCATAGGATTCCGGGATCAGGACGCCGAGCAGGCCGGCCTGGGTCAGGGCCTGGACAAACTCCGTCGGATAGGTCCGTTCCCGGTCCCGCGTCCGCCAGTATTCCCCCGGAAAGTCCGCGCAGAGCCGCCGCACGGTTTCGAGCACGGGCTGCAGATCTTCGTCGCGCATGACGCCCTCCGTCGCTGGACTGGCTCGGCATAGAGCACGCGACCCCGGGGAGGGAAGGGGCGCCGCAGAGGCAGGGGCGTCTCTGACATGATACTAAGAATCGTTTGCAACTTTAGCCAGAGCGGCTTATCGGCACCCCAACGGCGCCCCGGGGGACGCATCAGCAGGGGATAAGATCCGTGTACAGCTCAAATACAAGCCGACGCCGCGCGGGCGTCTTCCTCTTGGCCCTGACGGCCGGTTCGGCTCTGTCGGGCCAGGCCATGGCCGACGACGCCGCCACCCTTCGCGGGGTCATCGTCACGGGCAAGAAGGACGGCTATGCGGTCGAAGTCACGGACTCGGCGGCCAAGCTGCCGCTCTCCCTGCGCCAGACGCCGCAGTCGGTGACGGTGATCACCGCCGAACGCATCCAGGACTTCAGCCTCTCGTCCATCGCCAATGTGCTGGAGCAGACCACCGGGATCACGGTGCAGGAGAATGACTCCAACCGGGTCAACTTCACCTCCCGCGGGTTCTCGATCAGCAATTTCCAGCTGGACGGCGCGCCCACCAGCTATTCGTCGGGCAACAGCGCCATGGGCGACACCTCGCTCTATGAGCGGATCGAGGTTATCCGCGGCGCCGCGGGGCTGGTGACGGGCGCAGGCGATCCGTCGGCCACCATCAACCTGATCCGCAAGACGCCGACCCGCGACTTCACCGGCTCGGCCAGCGTAACGGCCGGCAGCTGGTCGCGTGGCCGGGTGGAGGCCGACGTCTCTGGACCACTGGTCGCCTCGGGCTGGGTGCGCGCCCGCGTCTCGGCCGCCTTCGAGGACCGAGAGTCCCACATCGACCTCTATGAGGAGAAGAAAGCCGTGGCCATGGCCGTGGTCGAGGCCGACCTGACCCCCAGCACCCTGGTTCGCCTGGGCTATGACTATCTGGAGGCAACGCCGCGCGGCTCCACCTGGGGGACGGCGCCGCTCTTCTACAGCGACGGCACGCCCACCGACCTGCCCCGATCCTACAGCGTAGCGGCCAACTGGAGCACCTGGGACCGCAACAGCTCCAGCTTCTACGGCATGATCCAGCAGGACCTGCCGGCCGATTGGTCGCTCCGCCTGACCCTCAACCAGCGCGACAGCGAGTCCACGGCGCTGCTCTACTATGGCTATGGCGGCTATCCCGATCCGGTGGACGGTTCGGGGCTGTTCGTGGCCGACTATTACAATGTCTATCAGGAGGAGGAGACCGGCTTCGACCTCTTCGCCTCAGGCCCTTTCCAGCTGTTTGGCCGCCAGCATGAGGCGGTGATCGGCGTGAACGGCTTCGAGCGGGAGGCCACGACGCTCAACGACAAGATCGACGCCGCCCGCCGTCCCTACGCCATGACCATCCCGGACTTCCGCAACTGGGATGGCCGCATTCCCGAACCCTACCTGCTGGAATACGGCACGCCCGCCCAGATCACGACCACCAAGGAGACCGGCGTCTATGGCGCGGCGCGACTGAACCCGTCTGACCGCCTGAAGGTGATCCTGGGCGTGCGCAGCACCCGCTGGGAAACCAAGGTCGATCTGTTCGATCTGGCCGGCGCCTATACGCGAACGAGCAGCGACTACGCCGACGAACGCATCACCCCCTATGTGGGCGTCATCTACGACCTGACCTCGCAGGTCTCGGCCTATGCGAGCTATTCGGACCTGTTCAAGCCGCAGAGCAACAAGGACAAGAATAACGAGCAGCTGGCCCCGGTGATCGGCGCCAGCTACGAAATGGGCCTGAAGGGCGAGTACCTTGACGGCGCCCTGCTGGCCTCGACGGTGCTCTTCTATGCCCAGCAGGACAACCTGGCCGCCCTGGACGCCTCGGTTCCCGATGGCTTCCTGCTGCCCGACGGCAGCTCGGCCTATGTGGCGGTCAGCGGGGCCGAGACCCGGGGCTTCGAGGCGGAGATCACCGGCAAGGTCGGCCCACGCTGGAACGTCGTAGGCGGCTACACCTTCGCCTATACCGAGGATGCGTCTGGGACGCGGATCAGCACGCTCAACCCGCGCCACATCGCGCGGCTCTACAGCACCTATGATCTTGGCGGTGCGCTCGAAGGCCTGCGGATCGGCGGAGGCCTGAACTGGCAGAGCGAGATCTACACGCTGGCGACCATCCCGGTTCCGGGCAATACGAGCACGCCGCCGCAAACCGTGCGCACCAATGTCTCGCAGGACGCCTATGTGCTGGCCAACCTGATGGCCCGCTACAGGTTCAATGAAAACCTCAGCGCCCAGCTCAATGTCGATAACCTGTTCGACAAGACCTATTACCGTCGCGTCGGCTTCTACAACGGCGGCTATTTCGGCGAACCGCGCCGGGTCACGGTCAGTCTGCGCGCCAGCTTCTGAAGCGCTGCGAGCACGGGCGAGGCGGCGGGGCCAGATCCCTGGGCCGTCTCGCCTCTGGCGCTGGGACAAGGTTTGCGGCAGATGGCGGCCTCTGTCTGCAACCCCACGGAGCCACCCCTTGGACCAGCTCAAGGCGCTGATCACCTCGTCGCGCACCGAGAAGATCATCACCGCCCTGATCGTGCTCAATGCGATCACACTTGGGCTGGAGACCAGCGCCTGGGCCATGGCCCATTTCGGCCCGGTCCTGATGGTGCTGGACAAGGTGATCCTGGCGGTCTTCGTCGCCGAGATCGTGGCGCGGATCGCGGTCCACCGGCTGGCCTTCTTCAAGGATCCGTGGAGCCTGTTCGATTTCGCCATCGTCGGCATAGCGCTGGTGCCGGCGGCCGGCGCCTTCTCGGTGCTGCGGGCCCTGCGCATCCTGCGGGTGTTGCGGATGATCACCCTGGTGCCGTCCCTGCGCCGGGTGGTGGGCGCGCTGATCAGCGCCCTGCCGGGGATGGGTTCGATCATCCTGCTGATGACGCTGATCTTCTATGTGGCCTCGGTAATGGCCACCAAGCTGTTCGCCGCTAGTTTCCCAGAGTGGTTCGGGACGATCCCGGCCTCGGCCTACACCCTGTTCCAGGTCATGACCCTGGAGAGCTGGTCCATGGGCATCGTGCGGCCGGTGATGGAGGTCTATCCCTATGCCTGGGCCTTCTTCGTCCCCTTCATCCTCTGCACCACCTTCACCATGCTGAACCTGTTCATCGGCATCGTGGTCAACGCCATGCAGAGCGAGCATGAGGACGAGGCCAAGGCCGAGCGCCTGCAGATCGAGGAAGACCTCCGCCTGGCCAGTGTCGAGCGCCAGCAGGCCCATGCCGAGGACGCCGCCGACCTCGCCGCCCTGCGTGCAGAACTTGCGGCCCTGCGCCAGGAAATCGGCGCCCTCAGCGGCCGGCTGACCCAGTCCTGAGCCGATCGCGCTTTATCGGCGCGCCGTCAGCTCTTCCATGAGCGCCGCGGTCTGCGCCATGGCCGGCTCCCATTCGCCGAAGATCCGCGGCGCCATGGGCCGGATCGTCGGATGCCAGGGATAGGACTCCTGACCCAGCCGAGGCCAGGCGGCGGGCACGCAGAGCATCACGGTCGGCGCCCCACAGGCGCCGGCCAGTTGTCCCGTGGCGTTGGAGACGCTGACCACCAGGTCCAGGGCTGTGCAGAGGGCGGCCAGGTCGTCGATGTCGTTCTTCAGGTCCAGGCCCGGCGGCTGGAGCAGGGTTCGCCCGCCGAGGGCCGCCAGGGCCTCAAGCTCTTCGGCCTGGACATCGTATTGCAGGTTCACCAGCCGGGTGTCGCCGGCCTCAAGGACGGGCTTCCACGAGGCCATTGGCGGATACTGCCGCCGCCGATCCCCGAGCAGGTTGCCGCTGCGCCAGGTCAGCCCCGCGCTCGGCGGACCCTCGCCGAGCCATTGGCGCCAGTAGGTGACCCGCTGCGGATCTGGAACAAGGAAGCCGGGGCGGTCTGGAAAGTCCGTGATGGCGCGGCGGAACTGGCGGGGCAGGGAGGCCAACGGCGCCCAGAGGTCGATGGCCCGGGGATCGGCCAGGATCCCGGCGCTGCGCCGCACCCGCCCGCCGACCGGCTCGGTCCGATGGGGAAGAACCTCAGCCTGGGGAAAGCTGCGTGCGAAGAGGGCGACGAGGCGCGGCTCCACCGCCAGGGTCAGGCGACCCCCAGGGCCCAGGGCCTCGCTCACCTCCGGCAGCAGGCTGGCGAAGAGGATCTCATCCCCCAGCCCCTGCTCGGCGAGGACCAGCAGGCGCTTGCCGGCCAACCGCAGGTTGGGCGTCCAGCGGCGGCCCGGCGCCTCAAACGCCACGGGTTTGGGGCGATGGGGGGAGAGTCTGGCCTCATAGCCCTCCCAGCCGGCCGCCAGGTCGCCCCGGGCCAGGGCCAGGGTGGCGGCGGCGAAGCTGATCATGGCGGCGTCGGCCGGCTTGCGGGCGAGCTTGCCGGCTATGGCGAAATCCGCCTGCGCCGCCTCCAGGGCGCCCAGGTCGAAGCGGGCCCCGGCGCGGTTATAGGCCGCCGTGGCCAGCCGGGGATCCAGCCGCAGGGCCTCATCATAGAAGGTCAGGGCGCTCTCCGTCTGGCCCTGCTGGCTGAGCGTGACGCCGACGCTGTTCCAAAGCCGCGCCTCGGTGGGATGGGCCGCGATCGCGGCCTGCAGGACGGCGATGGCCTCGTCATACCGCCCGAGTTCGCGCAGGGTCCGGGCGCGGCCGTCCTGGGCCTGCAGGTTGTCGGGCGCCAGGGCGCAGGCCTGGCGCCACAACCCCTCGGCCGGCGCCATCATGCCCAGGCGCTCGGCGATCTGGGCCAGGGACGCGAGGAGATCGACATCGTGGGGGGCGGCCGCCAGCGCGGCCTCATAGGCGGCCAGGGCGGCGGCCAGGTCGCCTTCGCGCTCCAGGCGCGCAGCCCGCGCGCGAAGGGCTGATGGAGAAGGGCGCAGCGGCGAAGGCATGCCCCATCCTGCCGCGATTCTGGGCCGCGGCCCCCTGAGCGGCTCAGCGCATTCGCCCTGTTAGGCTTAAGCTTTGATTGACAGGCTGAGGCATAGGGTCGCGCCCTACCGGCCATTTACGAAGGGGGCGGCCTTGTCAGCCATCTCGCGACAAAAGCGCCTGCTCGTCATCGCAGTAACGCTTTGCGTCCTCTACGTCGCCAATCTGTGGCTGACCAATGTGCTGCGTGAGCTGGCCGGGGTCGGCACGATCTGGACGGCCAACGCCTTCGTCATCGCCGCCCTGTTGCTGCTGCCGGCCCGCTGGACCTGGGCCTGTCTCGGGGCCGGCTTTCTGCTTCAGATCGCGGTCATTCTCGGCTTTGGCCATCCGCTCTACGCCGCGGTCGGATATTCCGTGCTGAACGTCGTCGAGGCCGGCGCCGTCGCCCATCTGGCGCGTCGGTTCAACGCCGTCCGGCTGACCACGCCGGGCCGCTTCGCCCGTCTGATCTTCATGGCGCTTGTGCCCGTCCTGCTGGTGGCGACGGTGTTGCTGGGCGTCGGCGCCCAGCTGATCGAGGGCCACGTCTCCCAGGACATGCTGGTCAATCGTTTTGCCGCCAAACTGCTGGGAATGGCCATGGTGCTGCCCGCCATCCTGTTGATCTGCCAGCAGCGCCGGGGCTCAAATCTTCCCGATCGCCGGCTGGAGGGGCTGGTCGGAGCGCTGGTCACCGGCGGACTCATCGCCCTGGTGTTCACTCCCCTGGCTCCCATAGCCCTGCTGGTCATGTTCCCCGTGGTCACGGTGCTTGGTCTGCGGGCCGGGCCGCAGGCGGTCACCTTCGCCGTCATGATGGCGGCGGCCATCCTGATGAGCGGGGGCCTGATCGGCGGCCGTGCAGCGGTCCTGGCCGACGTCCGCAGCCTTGAGGAGCAGGTCTCCCTGTTCCAGGTCTATTTCGGCCTGGTGTTCGCCACCGGCATTCTCGCCGCGCTGATGGCCAACCACCAGCAGCGCCTGCGCGAGCTCATCCTGCGCCGCTCGATCAGCCACCAGCGGGCCCGCGAACGGGCCGAAGCCGCGTCCCACGCCAAAACCGACTTCCTGGCGACCATGAGCCACGAGATCCGCACGCCGCTGAACTCGATCATCGGATTCGCCGAGATTCTCGAGCGGGACGAGGGCGTGACGGATCAGTCGCGGCACCATGTCAATCTGATCCGCAGGTCCGGCATCGCCCTGCTGACCGTGGTCAACGACATCCTGGACTTCTCCAAGGTCGAGGCGGGGCGTATCGAGCTTGATCCTAAGCCGGTGGATCTGCGGGTGGTCTGCGAGGACGCTCTGGCGATCGTCGCCGATACGGCCGCGGGCAAGGGGCTCACCCTCGCCATGCGGGTGGAGGGAGATCTTGTCGGCGCCCACGTCTGTGACGACCACCGCCTTTGCCAGGTGCTGCTCAACTATCTGAACAATGCGGTGAAGTTTACCGACGCAGGGGCGGTCACCCTGACCCTGTCCGTGGCGCCCCAGGGTGACCGAGACCGGGTTCGCATCAGTGTCGAGGACACCGGCGTGGGGATCGCCCCGGATGCCGCCGCCACCCTCTTCCAGCGCTTCAGCCAGGTGGATTCCTCGGTCAGCCGCAATCATGGGGGCTCGGGGCTCGGCCTGGCGATCTGCAAGGGACTCATCGAGACCATGGGCGGCCGGGTCGGGGTTTCGTCGGAAATGGGCGCCGGCTCGACCTTCTGGCTGGAGCTGACCCTGGAGCGCGCTCGCGCGGTTCAGGCGCAGGCGGAGCGCGAAGCGGCCGATGTCCCGCTGTCGGCTCGCATCCTGCTGGTGGACGACCATCCGATGAACCGCGAGTTGGGCATGCTGATGCTCAATCTGCTCGGCTGCAGCGTCGACCTCGCCTGCGACGGCCGCGAGGCGATCGAGGCGGCCCGCAGGGAGACCTATGACGCGATCCTCATGGACGTGCACATGCCCGGCGTCGATGGCCTGGCGGCCACCCGCGCCATCCGCGCCCTGGACGGCCCATCGAGCCGCACCCCCATCATCGCCATGAGCGCCGACGTCCTGCCCGAACAGGTCGCCCGCACACGCGAGGCCGGCATGGTCGACAGCGTCGGCAAGCCCATCGATCTGGAAACCCTGCAGGCCTGTCTGGCCCGCTGGGTGGGGCAGGAGACACAGGCGGAGGTCGCCGCCTGACGGCCGAGGCTCAGCCCCGGGCGTTCGGCGTCTTCAGGGATTGCAACATCAGTTCGTGGACGTAGGCGGCCACATCGGCGAGGGCGGTGTCGAGGGCGTCGCGCACGGCCGGCAGACGGCCTTCGCCGGCGATCTCCGCCTCTTCGCAGACCTGGGCCAGATCCCGGGCGCCGATGCCCCGGGCGGTCCCCTTGATGGTGTGGACGGCGTCGCGCCACCCTTCGGCGCCAGGGGTCAGCAGGGGCGCCCACAGACCGGCCTGCTGGCGGAAAAGCTCCAGCACCTCGTGGACCACGACAAGGTCGCCGGCGGCGTAGGATTCCAGATAGGCGAAGTCCACCGCCCCGGTCAGATCACGCCGCGCCATCTTTCTCTCCGTCGCCCGCTTGCCAAGGCCCAAAATCTGGCTATGTTCCGCGCCCTCGCCGAGACCCCAGATCACGGAGTCTGACGCGATGGGTGCATAGCTCAGTTGGTAGAGCAGCTGACTCTTAATCAGCGGGTCGTAGGTTCGAATCCTACTGCACCCACCATTATTTCAAAGACTTGGTGGTGACGGTCGCGCAGTTCTCCTGCGGGCCTCAGCGCGCCTGGGCGCCCCTAAGGCAGGGGCTCGCCGTCGGGCTGGCGGTTTTTGTCCCAGGACCCGAACTCATAGGCGATGCAGCGGTCCACCAGGGTGCGCCAGACCGGCTCGGCGATGGCTTCGGAGAGGCCGGCCTCGCGGGCGGCGGCGCGGACCTTGGCCACCACGTCCTCGATCCGCGCCTCGTCGCGCACCACGCCACGGTGGGGCTTGATGCGGGCGGCGGCGTCCATGAAGCCCTGGCGCTCGGCCAGCAGCTTGACCAGGGCGCGGTCCAGGGCGTCGACCCCCTGGCGGACCTCGGTCATGGTGGTGCAGTCGGCGGGGGCCTTGTGGTCGTCGATCTCAATCAGCATTCAGCACTCGGCAGCATTGGACTCAGAAACGCCCCGACGCCGGCGCCATGGCTAGATGCCGGCCCCGTTGTCTATGGCGCGCAGGGCGGCCTCATGGGCCTCGGCCTCGGCGGTGATCCAGGCGACGAACGCCTTGACCTGCGGCAGCCGGCCCTTGGCCTTGGGATGGACGAGGTAATAGGCGAAGTCCACCGCCGTGGCGATCTGTAATGGCGCCACCAGGCGCCCAGCCTCCAGGTCGGCCTGGGCCAGGGTCCGCTTGGCGAGCGCCACGCCGCGGCCGTTGACGGCGGCCTCGATCACCAGGCTCGACTGGTTGAACCGCGGCCCACGGGAGCCGTCCACCGTCTTCAGGCCTCGAGCGGCCAGCCACATGGCCCAGTCGGGGCAGGAGGCGTCCAGCTCGGCCGAGCCGTCGTGCAGCAGGATGTGGTTCACGAGGTCCGCGGGATCATTGAGCGGCGTGCGCGCCAGAAGCTCCGGACTGGCCACCGCCAGCACCGTCTCGCTCATCAGCGAGGTGACCTCCAGGCCCGGATAGCGGCCCGAGCCGTAGCGAATCGCCAGGTCCACCTCGCCGGCGCTGAGGTCTACCAGCTCCATGCCGGCCGACAGCCAGACATCGACCTGGGGATGGGCCTCTTCGAACTTGCCTAGCCGGGGCACCAGCCATTTGGCGGCGAAGGAGGGGGCCGCTGTGATGGTCAGGCGTCGGCCGTCCACCGGCGCGGTCAGCAGGGAGGCGGCCTCGGCCAGGCGGTCGAACGCCTCGCGCAGGGCGGGGAGGGCGGTTTGCGCCGCATCGGTCAGCAGCAGGCCCTTGGGCGTGCGCTTGAAGAGCGCGGCGCCGACATAGTCCTCCAGATTCTGGATCTGCTGGCTCACCGCGCCGGGGGTCACCGAGAGTTCCTCGGCGGCGCGGCTGAAATTCAGGTGGCGCGCAGCGGCCTCGAAGGCGCGCAGGGCGTTCAGCGGCGGCAGGCGGCGGCGGTCGCCTGTCCGTTCGGCCTGTCGTTCCATGAGTTTTCCTGAACCCCCGGGCAGAACTCCTTGGGTTGCGAAGTGGGGTGGTTTTCCCCAGTTTGCAAGCATCCGGCGATGTATCGGCCCTTTTCGTCGGCGGATGGAAGCGGGGCGGGCCAAGGTCCGCCCCGCCGGCATTCCGGGGCAGACGTATTAGAGAAGCTAAACCCATGGCTCCTGGCGAGCGACAAACGAAGCGGAACGGCCGACTGGTGGTCCTGGACGGCGCGACGACGCGGCCGACGGGCCAGGTCTGGCTCGTGGGCGCCGGTCCCGGCGATCCGGAGCTGCTGACGGTCAAGGCGCTGAAGGCCCTGCAGGGCGCAGATGTGGTGGTCCATGACGGCTTGGTGTCCGACGAGATCCTCGCCATGGCGCCCGCCGCCGCCCAGAAGATCAGCGTGGCCAAGCGCAAGTCGCGCCACTCCTACGCCCAGGATGAGATCAACAGGATGCTGGTCGCCTTCGCCCTGCAGGGCCTGAAGGTGGTGCGTCTGAAGGGGGGAGATCCCTTCATCTTCGGCCGCGGCGGCGAAGAGCTCGAGGCTTGCCGCGAGGCCGGCGTGGACTGCGTGGTCGTGCCTGGCGTAACCGCGGCCCTGGCGGCCGGCGCCGGCGCTGGGGCGCCCCTGACCCATCGCGGCCTGGCCCAGGCGGTGACCTTCGTCACCGGCCACGCGGCCAAGGGCGAGGAGCCGGACCTGGACTGGGAGAGCCTGGCCAAGCCGAACCAGACGGTGGTCATCTATATGGGTGTGTCGACGGCCGCAGGCGTCGCCCGCAGGCTGACACAGGCCGGCCGTAACCCCGCCACGCCGGCGCTTATAGTCGAGAACGCCAGCCGGGCCGACGAGCGTCGCATCGTCACCCGTCTGGATGAATTGTCGGAGGCAGCCGCATCCCTGAACGGGCCGGCGCTTCTGATCGTCGGCGAATCGATGGCTCTGGCCCTGTCCGGCGAAGCTGAGGCTCGCGAGCCCGGGCAGGTGACACAGATTGAGGCTCGCGCCGTCGAGCTGGGAGGCAAGTGAGATGAAGGCCCTGACCGCCAACCGCCTGATCGACGGCGATGTCGTCTTCTGGAAGGCCGGCAAGTGGGTGGAGCGTTTCGCCGACGCCGACCTGTTTGACGATGCCGCGGCCGCCGAGCTCGCCGAGGGACAGGCCAAGTCGCAACCCACTGTCGTGATCGACCCCTATCTGATCGACCTGATGGAATCCGACGGTCTGTGGGCGCCGCTCAGCTATCGCGAGCGCATCCGGGCGCTCGGCCCCACCAACCATCCGACCCACGGCAAGCAGGCCGAGGGCGGCGAGATGATCGAGGCCCTGATGCACGCCGACGGCGCCGCGCGCTCCAGCGGCCGCGTCAACCTGATCAAGCGTAAGTAAGGAGGCGCGGGATGTACCAGTACGACACCCTCGACAAAGAGATCGTCGCCGACCGCTCGCGCGAATTCCGCGAGCAGGTGGGCCGCCGCCTGGCCGGAGAGCTGAGCGAAGACCAGTTCAAGCCCCTGCGCCTGATGAACGGCCTCTATCTGCAGCTGCACGCCTACATGCTGCGGATCGCCGTGCCCTATGGCTCGCTGAATTCCCGCCAGATGCGCAAGCTGGCCTATATCGGCCGCACCTATGACCGCGGCTATGGCCACTTCACCACCCGCCAGAATCTGCAGTTCCACTGGATCAAGCTGCGGGATACGCCCGACATCCTCGACCACCTGGCCGAGGTGGACATGCATGCCATCCAGACCAGCGGCAACTGCATCCGCAATGTGACGTCCGACCCCTATGCCGGCGCCACGGTCGAGGAGCTGGACGATCCGCGGGTCTGGTCCGAGGCGATCCGCCAGTGGTCGAGCCTGCATCCGGAATTCTCGTTCCTGCCGCGCAAGTTCAAGATCGCCATCACCGCTGCGCCCAAGGACCGCACGGCGGCCAAGGTGCACGATATCGGCCTGATGATCCGTCGCGGTCGCGACGGGCAGCTGGGCTTCGAGGTGGTCGTCGGCGGCGGCCTGGGCCGCACCCCCTATGTGGGGCCGACCATCACCGAGTTCCTGCCGGCCAACCGGCTGTTCTCGTATCTGGAGGCGATCCTGCGGGTCTATAACCGCCATGGCCGTCGGGACAATCTCTACAAGGCCCGGATCAAGATTCTGGTGGCGGCGCTCGGCGCCGAGGAGTTCGCCCGCCAGGTGGCCGAGGAATGGGCCAAGATCGGCCCCGAGGGCGACCTGCCCGACACCGAGCTGGCCCGTATCCGCGGGGCCTTCGCCAAGACCGCGTTCGAAGCCCTGCCGGCAGTGTCGGACACCTTCGAGGCGGCCAAGGCCGCCGATCCGGCCCTGGCGCGCTTCGCCCGCAACAATCTGCGCGAGCACAAGAAGCCCGGCTACGCCATCGTCGAGATCTCGCTGAAGACCGTGGGCGAAACCCCGGGCGATGCGACCTCCGACCAGATGGACGCGGTCGCCGACCTGGCCGAGCGCTACGGCCAGGACGACATCCGGGTGACCCATGAGCAGAACCTCGTCCTGCCGCACATCCGGCTGGACGACATGCCCGAGGTGTTCGCCAGGTTGCAGGCCGTGGGCCTGGCCAGCGCCAATGTGAACCTGATCTCCGACATCATCGCCTGCCCGGGGCTGGACTACTGTGCGCTCGCCAACGCCCGGGCCATTCCTGTGGCCCAGCAGATCGCCCAGACCTTCGCCGACCAGGAGAAGGCCGAGGCCATCGGCGAGCTGAAGATCAAGATCAGCGGCTGCATCAACGCCTGCGGCCACCACCATGTGGGCCACATCGGCATCCTGGGCGTCGATAAGAAGGGCGAGGAGTTCTACCAGCTGACCCTGGGGGGCTCCGGCGCCGAGGACGCCTCGGTGGGCAAGATGCTCGGCCCGGCATTGCCTTACGACAAGGTGGCCGCCGCCATCGACACCCTTGTCGAGGTCTATCTGCGAGAGCGCCAGGACGGCGAACGCTTCCTCGACACCTATCGCCGCACCGGCGTCGAACCCTTCAAGGAGGCCGTCTATGCCGACGCTCATTAAGCTCGACGCGGGCCGCTTCGTGCTGGCCAACGATCCCTTCACCGCCGTGGCGGACGACGAGGGCCTGCCCCTGGGCGACGTGATCATCTCGTTCACCCGCTTCCAGACCGAAGGCGATCGCCTGCTGGCCGAGGGCCGGGCGGTCGGCGTTCGGCTGGAGCCGGACGAGGAGGTCGAGGCGCTCGCCTACGACCTGCCGCGCATCAGCCTGGTGGCGGTGGCCTTTCCCAAGTTCCGCGACGGACGGGGCTTCACCTCGGCGCGGCTGTTGCGCGAGCGGTTCGACTATGCCGGCGAGATCCGCGCTGTGGGCGATGTCTTCCGCGAGCAGGCGGGCTTCATGGTCCGCTGTGGCTTCAACGCCTTCGAGCCTTCGGACGACTCGACCCCGGACATCTGGGCGCATGCCGTCAGCCGGCATCGCCACGTTTATCAGCGCGCCGCCGACGCTCGCACGCCGGCCTTTCTGGAGCGCGAAGGAGGGTGACCATGGCCTATGATCAGACTGATCGGCCATCGATCGCAGACCGGCTCGACGCCGAACTGCGCCACGCCGAACCGACCGAAATCATCGCCGCAGCGCACCGCGAGTTCGGCGACAAGCTGGCGATGGTCTCGTCCTTTGGGGCGGAATCGGCGGTCCTGCTGCATCTGGCCGCCCAGGTCAGCAAGGACATTCCGATCCTGTTCCTGGATACCGGCATGCTGTTTGGCCAGACCCTGGACTATCGCCGCAACCTGGCCGCACGTCTGGGCCTGACCGACGTGCGCGACCTGCGTCCGCACTACCAGGACCTGGCCGTGGCCGACCCCGAGGCCAAGCTCTGGAAGACCGATGTGGACGGCTGCTGCCATATCCGCAAGGTCCTGCCGCTGGACCGGGCGCTCGGTGAGTTCGACGCCTGGATCACCGGGCGCAAGCGCTTCCATGGGGGCGACCGCCTGTCCCTGCGGGTGGTCGAGGAGGCCGACCCGCATGTGAAGTTCAATCCCCTGGCCAATTGGGGCAAGGAGGACCTGGACGCCTATGTCGTGGCCCACGACCTGCCGCCCCATCCCCTGGTGGCGCAAGGCTTCCCGTCCATCGGCTGCTGGCCGTGCACCTCCCCGGTGGAGGATGGCCAGGATGTCCGCGCCGGCCGCTGGCAGGGTTCGCAAAAGAGCGAATGCGGCATACATGTCGCCCGCGCGCCTGGGATCACGACGGCCGCCGGCGGATCAGCCAATGTCGGCGGCGACATCTGATCTGCGCCTATATCTGATCGGCGTTCCCATGGGGCGCCTGAATAGAAAGACGACCTGATGACTGACGTGACCGTGGCCGCGCCGGCCCCGAAGAAGGCTGGGGCCTTCCACCTGGAGACCGTGACCTGGGTCCAGCACTGGACCGACAGCCTGTTCTCGTTCCGCACGACGCGTGATCCGTCCCTGCGGTTCTCCAGCGGCCAGTTCGTGATGGTCGGCCTGGAAGTGGACGGCAAGCCGCTGCTGCGGGCCTATTCCATCGCCAGCCCCGCCTGGCACGAGGAGCTGGAATTCTATTCCATCAAGGTGCCCGACGGCCCGCTGACCTCGCGCCTGCAGAAGATCCAGGTCGGCGACCAGGTGCTGATCGGCCGCAAGCCCACCGGCACCCTGGTGTTGGATGGCCTGAAGCCCGGCAAGCGGCTCTATATGCTGGGCACCGGCACGGGCCTGGCCCCCTGGCTGTCGCTGGCGCGCGATCCCGAGGTCTATGAGCGGTTCGACGAGGCCATCGTCACCCACACGGTGCGCAATGTGGCCGACCTGAACTATCGCGAGCTGTTCGAGGAAGATCTGGCCAAGGACGAAATCCTCTCCGAGGTGATCGGCGGCAAGCTGCGCTATTATCCGACCGTCACGCGAGAGCCGTTCAAGACCCAGGGCCGGATCACCGACCTGATCGCCTCGGGCAAGCTGTTTGAAGACCTGGGCGTGCCGCCCCTGGATCCGGCCGTGGACCGGCTGATGCTGTGCGGAGGCCCCGGCGTTCTGGCCGACCTCAAGGCCATGCTCATCGAGCGCGGCTTCGAGGAAGGCTCCATCGCCAAGCCGGGCGACTTCGTGCTGGAAAAGGCCTTCGTCGAGACCTGATCAGGCGACGGCGTCGAGGACGAAGCGGGCGCGGTCTTCCACGCTGCAGGGCGCGAGTTCGAACAGGCGATAGCCACGGTCGATATAGGCCCGGGTCACGGCGTCATAGGTTCTGACCGCCTCCGCCCAGTCTTGTTTGCGTTCGGCGTCCTGGGCGTAGATCTGTCGCCAGGGCGGGGCGGCGAACACCAGGTCGGCGTATCGCGCGCGCTCGATCTCCTCCACCGCAGACGTGGGAGGGCTCAGACCCTCCAGGGCCGCATAGCCCACCAGATCCGGCAGGCCGCGGTCAAAGAAGGTGCGGCGACCGCTCGCCGAGGCGGCGCGGTATGCCGCCAGGTCTTTCTCGAACATCGCGCGCCAATAGGCGTGCCGGTCCGCCCAGGGCATGGCGGTCCCGCCAGCGGCGCTCTGCTCGCGGATGACGGCGCGGCCGGCTTCGGCGACGCAGGCTTCGCCTTGGGCGCGCAGGGCGTCTATCAGGGTCGTCTTGCCAGCTCCGGGGCCGCCGGTGATGACGAACAACTTTTTTGGGAACAACCGGCGGGGCATGCGTCTTCTCCTCGGGAACGGGCCGAATACGGATCGTCAGGAAAAGATGTCGCTCGCGGTTGGCGGGCCTATTTGGCCGGGGGGCAGCCCTTGAATTCGCCGACCTTGGTGACGGTCAGCTCCGACAGGTTCAGGGGCATCATCGGCTTCATGGACGAACGCCCATGACCGGTAAAGAGGTCGATCTTCTCGCCCTTGATCGCCCCGCCCACGTCAGAAGCGTACCAGTAGCCATCGTGCACGCCGCCATCGGGCATGGGCAGGCCCACCGTCTCTTTGATGAACAGCACCGTGCGGCGGGGGATCAGCTTCTTGTCGATGGCCGCGGTGCGCATGGCGACAACCTTGCAGCCCAGGGAATCCAGCGCGCCCACACCCGCGGCGCCCGCGTGATAGAGGGTGGCCCGCATTCTGTAGGCCGGCGTGCCGGGGAGCCCGCCGGTCATCGCGCCCACAATCAGATCGCCGATCGGATCGCTCGTCGCGGCCTGGGAGCTGGAAGCCAGGGCCAGGAGGGGTAGAGCCGCCAGGGCGGCGAGGCGGCGTCGCATGGCGGCGTCATCCTGCGTCGTGAAGCTGGTGAGCCGTTGCGTAGCCGGGTCGCGCCGGCCTCGCAAGCGGTTCAATTGAGGTCTTCTTGCGGCAAGCGGAGTCGAACAGGCTTGGCGCCCGGATCAGGTCAGGTATCAGCAGACTGGCGTGCAGTCTGGGAGAGACGCGATGGGCCTTCGGATCTTTGGCGATTCCATCTCCGGAAATTGCCTAAAGGTGAGGTGGACCGCCGAGCGGCTGGGCCTCGACTATGAGTGGATCGAGATCGACCTGCTGAAAGGCGAGACCCGTACGCCGCAGTTCCTGGCGATCAATCCGGCCGGTCAGGTTCCGGTGGTGATTCTGTCCGATGGTCGGCCCCTGGCCCAGTCCAACGCCATCCTCCTGCATCTGGCCGAGGGTTCGGACCTGATCCCCGCCGACGCCTATGCCCGCGCCCAGATGCTGGAATGGATGTTCTGGGAACAGTACAGCCACGAGCCCTATGTGGCGGTCGCCCGGTTCCGGGTCCGCTATGAGGGCCGGCCTGTAGAACGCCTTGAGCCGCGGCTGGTGGAGCGGGGCGCCGCGGCCTTGCAGCGTCTGGAAGACGCCCTGGCGGCAGGTCTGTTTCTGGTGGGCGACAAGCTCAGTCTCGCCGATGTCGCGCTCGTCGCCTATACCCGGCTGGCCGGCGAGGGCGGCTTCGACCTGTCGCGCTATCCCCAGGTGCAGGCCTGGATCGCGCGGGTGGAAGCGGCCCTGCCGATCAAAGACTAGGAGTCTCCCGCGATGCGGATTGCTGCGCTTCCTCTCGCCCTGGCGACCCTGTGGCTCGTGGCGCCGAGCCAGGCCCTGGCCTGGGGCGGACACGGCCACCGCATCATCGGCGTGGCCGCCATGGAGGCTCTGCCGGACGAGGTCCCCGCCTTCCTGCGCGATCCCACGGCCGTGACGCAGGTTGGTGAGCTGAGCCGAGAGCCTGACCGGTCCAAGGGGGCGGGCAAGATCCATGACTCCAACCGCGACCCGGCCCATTTCGTCGATCTCGACGATGCCGGCCTGGTGATGGGCGGGCCGAAGTTTGAAACGCCGCTGCCGCCCACCCGCGCCGACTACGAGAAGCTGCTCCAGGCCGCGGGGACCGACAGCTGGAAGGCCGGTTATCTGCAGTATTCCATCGTCGATCAGTATCAGCAGCTGACCCTGGACTTCGCCTACTGGCGGGTTCTGACCGCCGCTGAGGCTCGCGAGACCGATCCCGGACGCCGCGCCTGGTACGCGCAGGACCGCGCCCTGCGCGAAAGCCTGTTGAAGACCACGATCGGCGCGCTGTCCCACTATGTGGCCGATGGCGCCCAGCCGCTGCACACCTCGGTCCACTACAATGGCTGGGGCGACTATCCCAATCCGCAGGGCTATACCCGCGCCCGGATTCACGGACCTTTCGAGGGCGAGTTCACCCGGGCCCATGTGAGCCTGGCCGAGCTCAAGGGCGCCATGGCGCCGCTGGACGTCTGCGACTGTCCGATCGAGCAACGCGCCGTCGATTACATCCTGGCCGGCTTTTCCCAGGTCGAGCCGCTCTACGCCCTGGAAAAGGCCGGCGGCCTGGCCGAGGGAGATGCGCGCGGCGTGGCCTTCGTGCTGACCCAGACTGCCGCCGGCGCCTCGGAACTGCGGGATCTTATCGTCGAGGCCTGGCGCGACAGCGCCCACTCCCAGGTGGGCTGGCGCCCGGTGAAGGTGGCCGATGTCGAGGCCGGCGAGGTCGATCCCTTCGACGCGCTGTACTCGATCGACTGATGGCCACGGTCCCACAGTTTGGGGCGCCCGAGCCCGGCCGGGCCTATCCCGACCGGCCGGTGGCCTTCGGGGTCGGGGTGCGCGAAGGGCTGGTGGCCCTGGTCCGCGTCGAGCCCGCCGACGGCCCTGTCCGCATCGACCTGCCTGGCGGCGGGATCGATCCGGGCGAGAGCGCCGAGCAGGCGCTGGCGCGGGAGTTCGTCGAGGAGACTGGGCTTGAGGTTTCGGCCAAGGCGCGCCTGACCCTGGCCGACCACTATTTCGTCAATGGCGCGTCCGAGGCCTACAACACCCGCGGGGTCTTCTTCGCCGTCGAGATTCTCGACGAACGGCCCGACCAGAAGATAGAGGCCGACCACACCCTCTTCTGGCGGCCCCCGGCCGAGGCTCTGACCCTGCTCAGCCGTGACAGCCACGCCTGGGCGCTGGCCTGCTGGCTGCGCCGCGGCTGAAGGGCGCAAGCCCACGGCGTTGCGCCATGCGCCGCCAGGGGCTAGGTGGCGGGCCACAGCCTCACCTCAGGAGTCGTCATGCCCCAGGCCCAGATCATCGACGGCAAGATCTATTCCGAACGCGTCCGCGCCGAGGTGGCGCAGGAGGTCGCGCGCCTGCGTCGGGACCATGAGATTCAGCCGGGCCTGGCGGTGATCGTGGTCGGGGATGATCCGGCCAGCCAGGTCTATGTGAAGTCCAAGGGCGAGCAGTCCCTGGCCGCAGGCATGCATTCGGTCACCCACCGGCTGCCTGCTGACGCCCATATCGACGAGCTGCTGCTGCTGATCGCCGGCCTCAACGAAGACGCCCGCATTCACGGCATCCTGCTGCAACTGCCCCTGCCGGGCCATCTCGACCAGCGCGCGGCGCTGGGGGCCATCAGTCCTGACAAGGATGTGGACGGGCTGCATGTGGTCAATGCGGGCCGGCTGGCCAATGGCGAACCGGCGCTCACCCCCTGCACGCCGCTCGGCTGCATGATCATGCTGCGCGAGACCCTGGGCGACCTGACGGGAAAGTCCGCCGTGGTCGTCGGCCGGTCGGTCCTGGTAGGTCGGCCGGTAGCGCAACTGCTGCTACAGGCCGACTGCACGGTGACCATCGCCCATTCGCGCACCAAGAATCTGGCCGAGGTTTGCCGTCAGGCCGACATCTTGGTGGCGGCTGTCGGACGTCCGCGGATGATCCAGGGCGACTGGATCAAGCCCGGCGCGGCCGTGATCGACGTGGGCATCAACCGCGTGCCCTTTGACAATCCGGAAAAGGCCGCCGCCGGCAAGACCAAGCTGGTGGGCGATGTGGCCTTCAAGGAGGCGCGCGAGGTGGCCGGCTGGATCACGCCGGTGCCCGGCGGCGTCGGCCTGATGACCGTAGCCTGCCTGCTGCAAAACACCGTCACCGCCGCCAAGCGGCAGAACGGTATCGACTAGACATCGCCCCGGCGGGCTAGGTTGGAGCCCCCATCCGGTTCGACCAGTCAACCAGTTGGGTTAGGACCTGGCCGGTCCCGGCGTCGAAGGCGGCGACGATGGCGCTGACGCGGTTGTCGGTGGCGCGGACCTCGGCCTGGAACGCTTCCTCGTCGATCAGCGCGCGATCACCGCGGTTCACCATGGTCGCGCGCAGGCGGACCACCACCAGGGGGGCGGCGTCCTGGCCGCGGTCATAGACCACTTCGAACCGCCGGACATCGAGCCGTAGGACGCTCTCGGCGGTCCGCATCTCGCCGCGGGTGACCAGGCGGGCCGGGCCGGTATTGGCGTCGAAGGCGCGCTCCACCGCCTCTTCGAACAATTCGCTGGCCGGCGCCACCCAGCGGGCGCCGGCGATATAGGCCACTTCATCGCCGGTGACGGTGAGGATGCGGTCGCCGCTGGCCGCCTGGACGAAACCCGTGCTGGGCAGCACGAGGCCGAAGTTTGGGGCGGGCGGTGCGATGGTGGCCGACGGGTCGATCGCCCCTTCCAGGCGATAGAGCTGCGAGGGTTCGGCGTCGGGCAGCAGCGATACGCAGGCGGAAAGGGCCAAGGCTGCGGCGATCAGGCTGAGGGCGCGAAGGGCGGCGATCATGGCTTCACCTCAATTTCCATGGCCGGCGCCTTGCCGACCACGCCGCGGGGATTGGAGCTGACCTCGTCGGTCAGACGCGAAAGGGACTCCGCCGTCTCCTGCAGACTTTCGGCAGCCCGGGTGATCTCGGGAAGGCCGTAGGTCGCGAAATCGGAGGTCGGGCCTTCGAGGCCAGCCAGGATCTTCCGCATATCGGCTGCGGCGGCCTCGGTCTCGGCCGCGGCTTGGCTGATGCTGGCCATCGCCGAGCGGCCATCGGTGTCGACGATGTCGCGGGTGGAGGCGGCCAGGGCGCGGGCTTCCTCGGCGGCCTCGCCGATGTTTTGCAGGGCGACCTGGGCGTCGGCGATGATGGCCTTGCGCTCGCGCAGCTCTGCGGTCACCGCCTGGGCGTCGGAAATGGCCGCGCCGAGCGTCAGAATGTTCTCATCGGAGAGGACCCGATTCACCCGATCGAGCGCCTCGACCGTGCGCGACAGCACGGTGCCGCCACCCTCGAGGAGGTCCGACAGAGTGCTCCGCTGGCTCTGGATGATCGGAACCTTGCCCTCGGGCGCCGCCTCCTTCAGCAGCGGGCGGGTCGAGGTGCCGGCCGTAATCTGCACGTAGTTCAGGCCGGTGATCCCCTGGGGCTCCAGGGTGGCGAAGGAGTCGACGCGGATCGGCACGTCGGAATTCACCCGGATGCGCGAGATGACGCGGCTGGGATTGGTCCGGTCCAGCGAGATGTCGGTCACCTCGCCGACCTTGATGCCGTTGAAATGCACCTCGCCGCCCTCGGTCAGGCCGCGGACGGGGCCTTGAAACAGGATGTCATAGACATCGTAGTCCTGGGCGAAGGCGACGCGGGCCAGCCAGATGCTGAAGATCACCAGGCCGACGAACAGGATCAGGGTCGAAAGGCCCACCAGGGCGTAGTTGGCGTTCTTCTCCATGGTCAGGCCTCGCTCGCCTGGGCGCGGGCCTTGGCGGCGGCGCGTCCGCGGGGACCCAGGAAGTACTCCTGAATCCAGGGGTGGTCGGAGGTCTCCAGTTCAGCCACCGGAGCCTGGACGACCACCTTCTTGTCGGCGACCACGGCGACGCGGTCGGTGATCGCATAGAGGCTGTCGAGGTCGTGGGTGATCATGAAGACCGTAAGGTGAAGGCTGTCGGAAAGGTCGCGGATCAGTTCGTCGAAGGCGCCGGCCCCGATAGGGTCCAGGCCCGCCGTGGGTTCGTCCAGAAAGAGCAGGTCGGGGTCGAGCGCAAGGGCTCGGGCCAGGGCCGCGCGCTTGCGCATCCCGCCCGATAGCTCGGCCGGCTTGAGGGCTCCGGCGTCCGGGCGCAGGCCGACCAGAGCGATCTTGAGATCGGCCAGTTCCACCATCTCGCGCGCCGACAGGCGTGTGTGTTCGCGCATGGGCGCCTCGACATTCTCGCGCACGGTCAGGTTTGAGAAGAGAGCGCCGTGCTGGAACAGAACGCCCCAGCGCCGTTCCAGTCCCGCGGCTTCCCGCGTCTTGTCCACTTCCTGACCGAACACCTTGACCGAGCCGCCCTCGGGGGACTTGAGCCCGATGATGGTGTTCAGCAGCACAGACTTGCCGGATCCCGACCCGCCGACCACGGCGACGACCTCGCCCCGGCGGACATTGAGGTCGAGGCCATCATGCACCACGTGGTCGCCGAACTGGGAGCGCAGGCCCGAGACCTCGATGACATAGTCGTTCGCCGGGGCCTCGTCGTCAGGAGCGTCGGCGGGCGCAGGCGTGATGGGGTGGTCCAGGTCGGTCAAATATCCAGCTCCATGTAGAGCAGGGCGAAGACGGCATCGATCATGATGATCGCGAAGATGGCGTGCACCACGGCGGCGGTCACCCGGCGGCCGAGGGATTCCACGTCGCCGCCGACCTCCATGCCCTGGCGACAGCCGATGCCGGCGATGACGATGGCCATGATCGGCGCCTTCGATAGGCCGACCCAGAAGTGGGTGGGGCCCACATATTCCAGGATGCGCTGGAAGAAGAAGTTGGGGCCGATGTCCAGCACGCTCCAGGTGACGGCCAGGCCGCCGCAGAGCCCGGCCAGGGTGGCCACGAAGGTGAGCAGGGGAATGGTCACCAGCAGGGCCATGAAACGCGGAAAGACCAGGGCCTCGAAGGGGTCGACGCCCATGACCTTCATGGCGTCCACCTCCTGGTTCATCTTCATCGAGCCGATCTCGGCGGCGAAGGACGAGGCCGACCGGCCGGCCAGCAGGATGGCCGTGATCAGGATGTTGAATTCCCGCAGCACGGCGACGCCGATCAGTTCGACGGCGAAGACCTGGGCGCCGAACTCGCGCAGCATGTTGGCGCCTAGCAGGCCCACGACGGCGCCGATGAAGAAGGAGGTCACCGCCACGATGGGGATGGCGTCCAGGCCGGCGCGCTCGGCCAGGGAGAAGACAGAGGCCCAGCGGATGCGCAGCGGATTGACGATGCTCTTGCCAAGCACGATCAGCAGGTGACCGGCGAAGACCAGGGTGTCGAAGGCGTCATAGCCGGTGCCGACCACCCCCTTGCCGATCCGCACGGTCATCTCGTGCCAGCCGCGGGGCTCGCGCTTGGGCTCTGCGCGCTTGGCCGCGGCCTCGGCCACCAGCTCGATCAGGCGCTGGTTTTCGGGGCGTGCGTCCACCTTGGCGGGATCCAGGTCGCCGCCGGCCGCACGGATCAGGGCGAAGGCGCCGGCGGTGTCGAGCTTGCCGACCTCGGTCAGATCGAAGCGGCTGGCGGGTTCTCGCTTCAGGGTCTCGCCCAGCCGCCGGCCTTCACGCCCCAGGGCGTTCAGCGTCCAGTCGCCCGTGAGACGGACGGCGCGGTCGGCGCCGTCGCCCGTCAGCTCGAAGGCGGCTGGGGCTTCGTCCGAGGTCGAGACACTACTGATGGCGCTGCTCCGAACACAAGGCCGGCTGAATCGCCGCAAGCCAGAACCCTAACAGAGCCAGCCCCCGGTTCGAACGTCTTATGGCTGAGGTTGTTCCGTCCACAGGTAGCCGCACAAATTTCAATAGCTTGACCACGGATCTCGTCTCGCTTTCGCCCGATTTGACCGTGTAGAGAAGGGCTGTCTGTGGGGCGTCCGCAGGCTGGATTGAAATACCTATCAAGGCTGGGAGCGTTGCGTTGGCCCGCCAACTCGATTTCGTCGGCAAGTCCGGCACGACCTATCGTTACACCGCTCTGGAGGATGACCGTATCCCCCCGACCGCGGGCGCGAACTATGTGATCGCCGAACTGAACCCGGGGGCCGAGGCCCGTGTGCTCTATGCCGGCGAAACCGAAAACGTCATGGGTTCGGATCTGGCCGCCCGGCTCGAGGAGGTCCGCGAGCGTTGGCGTGACGCCGAACTGCTGCTGCGGCTCAATGTCCGCCGCGCAGTGCGACAGGCCGAGCAGGACGACTTGATCGCGGGTCTGGCGCCGCCGCTCAATGATGCGCCGGTGGCGCAGCCCGAGCCTCGCCAGGACGATCTCTCCCCCGAGGTTTGAACTGTTGGCGGGCGCCGCCGCCGGGCAGACTTCGCCCTTGGACGACGCCGCCATTGTCATATTCGGAGCCGCTGTCTGGCCCGGGGGCCGGGCCAGTCCCGCCCTGGCGCGGCGGGTGGGTTACGGGCTGGCCGCCGCCCGCGCCAGGCCGGGTTGTCCCGTCTTCTGTTCGGGCGGCCTTGGCCGGCACGGGCCATCCGAAGCCCGCGTGATGGCCGACCTGCTCCAGGCTGCGGGAGTCGATCCGGGTCGGCTGGTCCTGGACGAGCACAGCTGCGACACCCTTGAGAACGTCATCGCCGCGCTCGGCTTTCTGCGCGCCCGGGGCCTCGGCCGCGCCATCATCTGCACTGACGCCTACCACCTTCCCAGGGTGGCGATGATGCTCGCCCTGCTGGGCGTGAGGAGCGAGCCTGGCCCTATTGGCGCCGGCCGTGGTGGGGCACAGCGAGGCGAATGGTGGCGGATGAGCGCCCGCGAGGTCCTGGCCTACCCCTACGACCTCGCTCTTGTTCTGCTGCGACGGCGGGAGATTCTGGCCCACACGAACTCAATGGGCGAGACCGCCGGAACCTGAACCCGAATCCGCCCCGGGCTCGTCGGTCCCGTCCTCCAACTCGGGCGGACCCTCGGCGGCGTACTGGGCGAGCACCCCATGAAGGCCGAGCAGGGCGTCCTGCGGCACCACCGCATGGAGCCACACCTCGTAGCGCCCGTCAGGGAGGGGGCGGTACTTCAGTTCTGGGGGCTTGCTCATGGGACTGATCCGAATCGCCTTTGAGGAGTCGGCCCGACCCTAGACCACGTGGAGCCTTCAGGGCGCCGGGGCGAGGAGCGCGGCCAGCCAGTCGGACCCGTCCTGCAGGGCGCGGTCAGCCAGGGCGCTGATGGAGACCGCCTCCAGGAAGCTGTGCGAGGCGCCGGCATAGACCTCGGCCCTGACCTTTACGCCTGCGGCGGCGAGGCGGTCAGCCAGGGCCAGGCTCTGGCCCGTCAGGATGTCGCAGGCCGGAATGGTCAGGAACACAGGGGGGAGACCGGCCAGCTCGGCCCGGGCGGGCACGGCCCGCGGATCGGTCCGTTCCGCCGGGTCTGTGAGGTAGGCCGCCCAATAGACGTCCATCTCCTCAGGCGTAAGCATGTAGCCCTGGCCGCCAAAGCGGATCTTGTGCTCGTCATCGATCTCGGTGTCGAAGGCGCCGTAGTGGAGCATCAGGGCCTTCAGAAGGTCGCCCGCGCCGCCGTCCCGCAAGGCTACGGCGCTGGCCAGGGACATGTTGCCGCCGACGGAGTCGCCGCCCATGGCCAGCCGCGAGACATCGCCCGCTGCGCCGACACCGCCGCCGGCGGCCCAGCGGACGGCGGCCAGGCATTGTTCCAAGGCCAGCGGGAACTTGGCTTCCGGCGAAAGAGCGTAGTCGACGCCCACCACCACGACGCCGGCGCGGGCGGCGTATTCACGCATGAGCCGGTCGTGGGTCTCGAGGCTGAACAGCATCCAGCCACCGCCGTGGACATAGATCAGGATCGGCTTGGCCGGCTCGGGCGAGGGATCGTGAATCCGCAGGCGCACAGGGCCGTGGGGGGAGGGCGCGTGCGCCTCGGTGGTGCGATGCATGAGGGGACCACCCGCCCGCCAGGACGCCCGGACCTTTTCGGCCACCTGCCGGGCCTCGGCAGGCGACAGGGCGCGGCCTTGCGCATGGCGGGCATGGTCTTCGCCGGTGCGGGTGATGAACTCCCGCACGGCGTCATCCAGATCGGCGCCGCCCAGCCCTTGGATGCCGCTCATGCTCGTCCTGACCGCTTATGGCGCGCATAGGCGCCTGATTGATGACCTTGCCGCCTGCGAGCCAGGCGTCTGAGGCCGATAGCAGGCTGCCGGCTGGCTCGCCGTCGACCATCGGCCCGTGATCGTCTAGTATGGGCCATATGGAGCGGAGCACACGCGGCGACGATTATCAGCACGTCCCCCGGCCCGTGGCGGTGCTGGTGGACGAGTATCCGCCGCACTTCATGGACCCGCCCCACAGTCACGAGCGGGCGCAACTGCTCTATGCCAGCGCGGGCGTGATGTCGGTGATGACCGACGACACCAGCTTTACGATCCCGCCGCAGCGGGCGGTCTGGATGCCGGCCGGCGTGCGCCACCAGGCGCTTTGCCGGGGTCATGTCTCCCTGCGCACCCTCTATGTGGAGCCCGGCGCCGATGCGCGCCTGCCCGATCGCTGTCAGGTGTTGAAGGTCAGCAACCTGTTGCGGGAGCTGATCCTGGAGGCCTCCGACCTGCCGGTGGAGTACGCCCTCGATGGCCGCGAGGCGCGGATCATGCAGTTGATCCTCGATGAGATCGCCGTGGCCGTGGAGCACCCGGTCCAGGCCCTGCAGGTGCCTATGCCCCAGGACGAGCGGCTGCTTCGAGCTTGCCGCCTCGTCATGGACGCCCCCGGCGACGAGGCCGATCTCGACCATTTCGCCGACCTGTCGGGCATGGGCCGGCGGACCTTCACCCGCGCCTTCCGCCGTGAGACGGGCATCAGCTTCAGCGAATGGCGCCAACAGGTGCGGCTGGCGCACGCCCTGTCGCTGCTCTCCCTGGGCGGGGCGGTCACCACGGTGGCCTTCGACGTGGGCTACAACAGCCCCAGCGCCTTCACCGCCATGTTCCAGCGGGCCTTTGGGGTGGCGCCCAGCCACTATTTCGAAGCCGCGATCGATCATTCTCGGGCGGCGGCGTAGACGTCCATCAGGCGCGCCAGATCCTGTGGGCCATCTTGCTGGAGGTGGGCCATGATGTCGGCGAAGACGTCGTCCCGTTCGTCCTGGCCGAGCTTGAACACCACCCGCCGGGCGCGGATTTCGGCGCGAAAGCCGACCACGCCCCGGGACAGGCCCTCATAGCGCGGCCCTATGTCATCGGTGCGCCATGCCTTGGGGCGACCGGCCTCCATGGTCTCGATCAGGTCGTCCAGGACCGCCCGCGTCGCCTCCGGGCCTTCGTCGAAGGTGATGTCGCACTCGAAGGCGGCGCAGGCATAGTTCCAGGTCGGCGCCTGAGTTCGGTCCGCCATCCAGGAGGGGGACACATAGCCGTGCGGTCCCATGAACAGCATCAACGCCCGGGGCACGGCCCGCAGCCGCGCCACCTGGGGATTGGTTCGGGCGAAGTGTCCAGCGAGCGCAGTGAGTTGGCCAGCTTCGTCCAGCCGCGGCCGAAGTGGCAGGGGCGTCGCCGAGAAGCCCTCGTCGGCGCTGACCACCCAGGCGAAGGGATTGGCGGTGACCAGGGCCAGCACGTCGGCCTCGGATCGCGCGGCGTACTTCTCAGGCGGCGCGTCCATCGAGCCCTCCATTCACGGAGATCTGCGGCCAGTGGGATTTCCAAGGGGCTGAAGCCTCGAGCTCGAAGGCCAGGGCGAGCAGCAGGTCTTCGTGGCCTCTGTCGGCGGCGAACATCAGGCCGAGCGGCAGGCCGTTCCCGTCCCAGGCCAAAGGCAGGGTCATGGCCGGAGTCCCGGCCATGTTCTGCAGGGGGGTGTAACCACACCAGCCGAACATCCTGGCCATCAGCTCGTCGGCGGGGCGGTCGGGCGACATCTCGCCGAGAAGGGGCGGGGGCGCCGACAGCGTCGGGGTCAGCAGGACGTCAAAATCCCCGAAGAAGGCCGCTAGCTGGCGGGGCAGGGCGGCGATCTGGCCGTAGGCGGCTTCCAGGTCGGCATGGCTCAGGCCTGCGGCGATCTCCCCCAGGGCGCGGGTCCAGGGCTCCAGGTTGGCGGCCGGGTCGAGGCCCGCGCCGATGACGGCGTCGACGCAGTCCGCGCCGATATGGCTCCACAGCACCTGCTCGGCCCGCTCGGCGGCGGGGCCGTCGATGCCTGGCCAGGCCGGGCGAATCTCATGGCCCAGGCGGGCGCAGAGATGGATGGCGTCCTCCAGCGCTTTGATCAGGCTCTCGTGGGGCTCGGCGCCGGCCAGGGTGCGGTAGGCATAGGCGATCTTCAGTCGCCGTCGACTGGGTCCCTGGACCGGCCGCGCGAAGTCTGGCCGGGCCAGGGCGAAGCCTGCGGCCACGTCGCGGACGCTGCGCGCCATCAGGCTGTCGCCGACCAGCAGATCCTCGATCACGTGGCGGCCGCGCACCCGGACGGTGGTTCCGCGCCCCGGCTTCAGGCCCGGCAGTCCGCAGGCCGAGGAGGGGATGCGGATCGAACCGGCGCCATCGCTGCCATGAGCCAGCGGGACGAGGCCCGCCGCCACCGCGGCGCCAGCCCCGCCGCTGGAGCCGCCCGGTGAATGGGCCGGTGACCAGGGATTGCGGGTCACAGGCCCGACCAGCGGCTCAGTGACAGGCAGCAGGCCGAACTCCGGCATGGCCGACTTGCCCACGGGCACGAGGCCTGCAGCATCCAGCCGCTGGACATAGGGATGCGCCGCATCGCGGGGCGCCATGCTGCGGCTGGCCGAGCCCGCCCGGCTGGGCAGCCCCGGATAGTCCAGCGAGTCTTTCAGTAGATAGGGCACGCCAGCCAGCGGACCCTCTGGCAGGGGCGCGGCGGCGCGCGAGCGGGCCAGCTCAAACGCAGGCCAGCTCACCGACAGCAACCGGGAATCCAGGGCCTCGATGCGGACGATCGCCGCTTCGGTGAGTTCTGCGGCGGTGACCTCGCCGCGCGCCACCAGGGCGGCCTGATCATGGGCGTCGAGGCGGCCGATGGCGAAGGCGTCATCCCGTCTTATGCTGACCATACGAGGCTCTGCTCGGCGAAGGCCCAGAAGCGGCCCATCTGCTTGAACTGGGACGAGAGGCCGCCTGCCGCCTGGTGGCCCGCCGCCATGTCCGTCAGGAAGAGGATCGGGCCGCCGCCGGTGGCCTGCGCGCGGATCTCGGCGACCCACTTGCCCGGCTCCCAATAGCTGACCCGCGGATCGCGGACGCCAGC
>NZ_JBALUY010000042.1:0-30088 GCF_036963605.1 Phenylobacterium sp.
CGGGTCGCCCAGGATTCCGCGGCGCTCGCCCAGGCCGCACAGCTGGTCGCCCGCTACGTCCCCGCCGCTCGCCGGCTGGAGCCCCTGGCCTTCGCCCGGACGGTGATCCGCGCCACCGAGCTGGAGCTTGATCTTCGCCTGGAGGCCGCCGGCTGCGACGAGCTGGGCGAGGTGATGGCCCGAGACGGCTACATGGCCGCGCCGGCGGTGATCTGGGAAGGCGTCGGCAAGCAGGTCCTGACCCTGGAATGGGCGGCCGGCGCGCCCCTGTCCGATCCCGCCGCCCTGGAGCTGCCGGGCCTGGACCGTCCGACGCTCGCCTCCAACCTGTTGCGGGCCTTCCTCTCCCAGGCGCTCGACCACGGCGTCTTCCATGCCGACCTGCATGAGGGGAACCTGTTCGTCGAGGCGCCGGCCAGGATCACGGCGGTGGACTATGGCATCGTCGGACGCCTCGGCCCCGATGAGCGGCGCTATCTGGCCGAGATCCTCTGGGGCTTCCTGGACCGGGACTATCCCCGAGTGGCCGAGGTGCATTTCCGGGCCGGCTATGTGCCCGCCCACCACGACCGGGCGGCCTTCGCCCAGGCCCTGCGGGCGGTGGGGGAGCCGTTGTTCGGCCGCGCCGCCAGCCAGGTCTCCATGAGCCGGGTGCTGATCCAGCTGTTCGAGATCACCGCCCTATTCGACATGCACCTGCGCCCCGAACTGGTGCTGCTGCAGAAGACCATGATGACGGTGGAGGGCGTGGCCCGCCGCATCGATCCCGACCACGACATCTGGGCCGCCGCCGATCCAGTGGTGCGCCGCTGGATCGCCCGGGAGCTGGCCCCGCCCGCCCAGGCCAAGCGCCTGGCCCAGGAGAGCCTGGACATCCTCCACGGCCTCAAGCGCCGGCTGCAGGCGCCGGAACCCACGGTGGCCGTGGTCGCGAGTCCCGAGCGGGACTCCGGCTGGCTGTGGTTCTTCCTGGGCGCCTTGACCACCGGCGGCGCCTTCCTGCTGGGCGCGCTCGCCTGAGAGCAGAGCGGCGTCAGTCGTCGCCGCGCTCGGCTTCCCGGACCTTCTGTTCTTCCCAATAGGCCGCGCCATTGTCGGGCTTGAACATGGTCCGCGGCGCGCCGGCCGCCGTGGCCACGGCGAAGATGTTGGCGTCGGGATCATAGATCAGGGTGTCGCCATTGCCCCGCTTGAGCGTCTCGGCGCCAGCCGGCGGGTCATTGACGAAGGCGTGGGCCTTGCGGACGAAGTCGTCCAGATCCGTAGCCCCGAAGGCCTCGCCATTGCGGGCATAGGCGCGCTCGGCGTTTTCCTGAGCCGAATAGCGCTGGGTCTCCGACCACAGGGGCCGGCCGTCCACCTGCGGGATCGGCGCCCGCGCCGCGGCGGAGGATGTCGCCGGCGCCGTGGCCGAGGCGTCCTGGGCCGCTTCACCCGCGCTGGGGGCCGGCGTCACCGCCGACGGGCCATTGTCGCAGGCGGTGAGAATGAAAAGGCTGGCGCCCGCAGCGAGCGCCCAAGCTGACCGCATCATCACGGTGTCTCTCCCCAGAGTTCAGCTTCAAGCTGTAGCGGAACGAACAAAGAACAGATGCGGCGGTTTGTCCAGCGCCTATATGCGGCTATAGCGTTGCGACCTTGACGGAAGGGACATCGGGCCTTGGCGGATAAGCGAGTTCTCCTGATCGTGGGCGGCGGCGTGGCCGCCTATAAGGCCCTGGAGTTGACGCGGCTGCTGCGCAAGGCCGGTGTCGGCGTGCGGCCGATCCTCACCAGCGCCGGCGCCCAGTTCGTCACCCCCCTGTCCCTGGCGGCCCTGGCCGAGGACAAGGTCTATTCCGAGCTCTTCTCGCTGACCGACGAAGCCGAGATGGGCCATATCCAGCTGTCCCGCTCCGCCGACCTGGTGGTCGTCGTCCCGGCCACCGCCGACCTGATGGCCAAGGCCGCCCACGGCCTGGCCGGGGATCTCGCCTCGACCACCCTGCTGGCCACCGACAAGCCGGTGCTGATGGCGCCGGCCATGAATGTGCGCATGTGGGAGCACGCCGCGACCAAGCGGAATCTGGCGACCCTCAAGGCCGACGGCGTCGCCTTCGTGGGTCCCGACGAAGGGGCCATGGCCTGCGGCGAATATGGTCCCGGCCGCATGGCTGAGCCCGCCGTCATCTTCGGAGCGATCATGGGGATGCTGGAAGGCGAGGCTGAGCGCCCGCTGGCCGGCCGCCGGGCCATCGTCACCGCCGGCCCCACCGTCGAGCCCATCGACCCGGTGCGCTATCTGACCAACCGCTCCAGCGGCAAGCAGGGCTATGCGATCGCAGAGGCCCTGGCGGCCCTGGGCTGCGAGGTCACCCTGGTGTCCGGACCCACGGCGCTTTCGCCCCCTGCCGCCGTCAAGCGGGTGCAGGTGGAGACGGCACGCCAGATGCTGGCCGCCTGCCAGGCCGCCCTGCCCGCCGATCTGGCCGTCTGCGTCGCCGCCGTCGCCGACTGGCGGCCGGCTGACGAAGGCGCGGTGAAGATCAAGAAGACCGGCGATGCGCCCCCGGCCCTGCGGCTGGTGGAGAACCCCGACATCCTGGCGACCCTGTCGGCGGCCGGACCAGACCGTCCGCAGCTGGTGGTCGGCTTCGCCGCCGAGACCAACGATGTGGAAGCCTACGCCCAGGCCAAGCTGGCCCGAAAGGGCTGCGACTGGATCGTGGCCAATGATGTCAGCGTCGAAGGCGTCATGGGCGGCGACGACAACACCGTCTCCATCGTCAGCGCCACGGGCGTGGAGCGCTGGGACAAGACTGCAAAATCCGACGTGGCGGCCAAGCTCGCCCAGCGCATGGCGAAGGCCCTGGCATGACCCCGAAGATCAAGATCACCCGCCTGCCCCACAACGCCGACCTGCCCCTGCCGGCCTATGAGAGCGCGCTGGCCGCCGGCATGGACCTGCGGGCGGCCGTACCCGAGGACGCGCCCGTCGTGCTGCGGCCCATGGAGCGGGCCATGGTTCCCACGGGCCTGGCCATGGCCCTGCCGCCGGGCTTCGAGGGCCAGGTGCGTCCGCGTTCGGGTCTGGCGGCCAAGTCCGGCATCACCTGCCTCAACTCGCCGGGCACGGTGGACGCCGACTATCGCGGCGAGATGAAGGTCATCCTGATCAATCTGGGGGAAGAGGACTTCACCATCCGGCGCGGCGACCGCATCGCCCAGCTGGTGATCGCCCCGGTGATCCAGGCGGCCTGGGAAGAGGCCGAAAGCCTGGACGAGACCGCCCGCGGCGCCGGCGGCTTCGGCTCCACCGGCGCAAGCTAGCGCACCTAGTCGTACCAGGCCCGGCCGGCCCGTTCGATCAGGGCGAAGGCCCCGGCCGGGCCCCAGCTTCCGGCGGCATACGGCTTGGGCGCCATGCCGGCCTCGGCCCAGGCCTCGGCCACGCCGTCCACCCAGCGCCAGGCCTGCTCGACCTCGTCGCGGCGAACGAACAGCGCGCTGTTGCCCAGGATCACGTCGAGGATCAGCCGCTCATAGGCGATGCGCCGGCGCGCATTCGGTCCCGAATAGGCCCGCAGCAGGGACAGCGACAGGGGCAGGGACTGCAGCCGCATGCCGCCTTGCGAAATCCCCGGCGCCTTGTTCATCAGCAGGAGCTCGATGTCCTCGTCCGGCTGCAGGTCGATGACCAGCCGGTTGGCCACCAGGTCGCCCTCGGCCTGGCCGCCGAAAATGGAGTGGGGCACGCCCTTGAACTGGATGGCGATCTGGGTCCGCCGCTCGGGCAGGCGCTTGCCGGTGCGCAGGAAGAAGGGCACGCCGGCCCAGCGCCAGTTGTCGATATCCACCCTGAGCGCCACGAAGGTCTCGGTGGCGCTCTCCTGGCCGCGCTCCTCCTCATAGGAGGTCGCCGACTGGCCCTGGGCGACGCCGGCGGCGTACTGGCCCCGTACGCTGGCCTGGGCGACATCCTGGCGGGTGAAGGGGCGGAGCGACCGCAGCACCTTGACCTTCTCGTTGCGCAGGGACTCTGCCTCCATGTCCGAGGGCGGCTCCATGGCCACCAGGCAGAGGAGCTGCAGCACATGGTTCTGGATCATGTCGCGCAGGGCGCCGTGCTCGTCATAATAGGGCCAGCGGTCCCCGACCCCTTCGGTCTCGGCCACGGTGATCTGCACGTGGTCGATGGTCAGGTTGTTCCACAGGGGCTCGAACAGGGTGTTGGCGAACCGCAGGGCGATCAGGTTCTGCACCGTCTCCTTGCCCAGATAGTGGTCGATGCGGAAGACCTGCTCCTCCTCGAACACCTGCGCCAGGGCGGCGTTGATGCCCCTGGAGCTTTCCAGGTCGTGGCCGATGGGCTTTTCCAGCACGATGCGGCTCTGCGGCGTGATCAGGCCGGCCCCGGCCAGGGCCTCGCAGACCCCCACATAGAGGCTCGGCGACAGGGCGAGATAGAAGATCGGCGCCTGGGCCTCGCCCAGGGCCTCAATGATGACGGACAGCCGATCGGCCTTGGTGGCGTCCACCGCCCGGTAGTCCAGCCGCTCGACAAACCGCGCCCAGACATCCTCGTCCAGGTCCTGTGGGCTGGCCCGCTCGGTCACGGAGTCCCGGACCATGGCCTGGAAGGCGCCGGGCTCGATTTCGGCCCGGGCGGCGGCGACGATTTTGAATCCGTCGGGCAGGAATCCATCGGCGTCCAGGAAGTAGAGCGAGGGAAACAGCATCCGCAGGGCGAGGTCCCCGGCGCCTCCGAACAGGACGATCGCATCGGCTTGAGGCGCCTTGACCATGGATTTAATCTCCCTGGGCTGGAAATCGGTCGGGTGCGGTGGAGCTCGGGACCAGTAAGCCCTAACCCATTTAGGCAACGTCAAGGCCATGGCCCGGTTCGCCCCGAACCGCCAAGGCGTCAGGAGAAGGAGCCAACCTCGCCCGGGCGCGTTCTGCGCCCACAGGGGCGAATTTCACGGCATGACGATTATTGAACAGACACCTGCAGAGCTGGCGCCGCCGGCCCTGGACCTCACCCGATCGGCCCTGTTCCTCGACCTGGACGGCACGCTGGCGCCCATTGTGGCGCGGCCCCAGGACGTGGGCCCCGAACCCCGCCGCACCGCCATCCTGGAGGAGCTGGTGCGGCGCATGGATGGCCGAGTGGCCATACTGTCCGGCCGGACCCTGGCCGAGATCGACTACATTCTCGACGGCGCCGTGCGCCCCGTGGCGGCCGTCCACGGCCTGGACCGGCGCGAGCCCGACGGGTCCCACAGCCCGCCGGCGCCCCATCCCGACCTTCCGGCGGTGGCCGACGCCTTTCGTGAGCTGGCGGTCGCAGCGCCGGGCCTGCTGGTGGAGGCCAAGGGCCTCAGCGTCGCCCTGCACTACCGTCAGGCGCCCGACCAGGAACCGGCGGTCCGCGCCCTGGCCAGCGCCTGGGCTGAGCGCACGGGTCTGAAGATGCAGCCCGGGCACATGGTGGTCGAGCTGCGCACGCCTGGGCCGGACAAGGGCGACTCCCTGGCCACCTTCATGCACGCCGCGCCGTTTCGCGGGGCGATCCCGGTCTTTGTTGGCGACGACCAGACCGACGAACCGGCCTTCGCCGCCGCCCGCCGTCTGGGCGGCGCCGGCGTACTGGTGGGCCAGGTTCGGAACAGTGCGGCGACCCATCGGTTGGAAGATGTGAACGCAGTACTGGATTGGCTGGAGGCCGCCCTATGAGTCGTCTGATCGTCGTGTCCAACCGGGTGAATCCGCCGGGGGGCAAGGGCGAGGAAAGTGTGGGTGGCCTGGCCATGGCGCTTGCCGCGGCGTTGCGCGAGTATTCCGGGATCTGGTTCGGCTGGAGCGGGCGGACCACGCCGATGTTCACCGGCCAGCTGGCCATGCGCCGCATCGAGGGCGTCACGGTGGCGACGGTCGATCTCGAGCAGAGCGACTATGACGAGTATTACAACGGCTACGCCAACAAGACCCTGTGGCCTCTGTTCCACTACCGGGTGGATCTGACGGCCTACGACCGCACCTTCGACGAGGGCTATCAGCGGGTGAACCGCCGGTTCGCCGAGACCCTGCGTCCCCTGATCGAGCCGGACGACCTGATCTGGGTGCACGACTACCACCTGATCCCCATGGCCCGGGAGCTGCGGCGCTTGGGCGTCAAGAACCGGATCGGCTTCTTCCTGCACATCCCCTGGCCGGCCCATCAGCTGATGGTCACCCTGCCCAGCCACAAGGCCCTGGTGGAAGCCCTGTTCGACTACGACCTGGTGGGCTTCCAGACGCCGGAATACGTCACCGCCTTCCAGGAATATGTGGAGGCCGAGGCGGGCGGCGAGATTCTGGCCGAGGACCGGCTGAAGGCCTTTGGCCGCACCGTCCAGACCGGCGCCTTCCCCATCGGCGTCGACGCCCAGGACTTCGCCGAGATGGTCGCCTCCGATCGGGCGGCCAGGACCTATGACCGGATGGCCGCCCATACGGTGTTTCGCAAGCTGATCATCGGGGTGGACCGGCTGGACTATTCCAAGGGCCTGGAGGAGCGGTTCCTCGGCTTCGAACGGTTCCTGGCCGACAATCCCGAGCTACGCCGGGAGGTGCTGATGGTGCAGGTGGCGCCGGTCAGCCGGGAGTCGGTCAGTTCCTATCAGGAGATCCGCGGCCGGCTCGACGCCCTCTCCGGACGGATCAATGGGGAGCACGCCGACCTGGACTGGAATCCCTTGCGCTGCGTGAACCGCAACTATCGCCGGGACGAACTGGCCGGGCTCTATCGCGCCGCCAAGGTCGGGCTGGTGACGCCCCTGCGGGATGGGATGAACCTGGTGGCCAAGGAATATGTCGCGGCCCAGGATCCCAAGGATCCGGGCGTCCTGATCCTGTCGCGGTTCGCCGGCTCGGCCAATCAGCTGCCCGCCGCCCTGATCGTCAATCCCAACAGCCCCGAAGAGATTTCCGAGGCCCTCAAGCGCGCCCTGACCATGCCGCTGGCGGAGCGAATCGAGCGTTGGCGCGCTTTGTTCAGCAATGTTCAGGGCGAGGATGTGGGCGCCTGGCGCGACGCCTTTGTCGGCGCCCTGGCCGGCGATGACCCGGTCCAGGAGGCGTCCGCCCTGGCCAGCTGACGAAAGGATAGATCCATGGCGGAGAAACTGGCGCGCTACCGCGAGATGCGCGACTTCGCCAAGACGCAGGAGCCCTCGGGGGCCGATGGCGTTACGCCCTCCAAGCGCCTGCGCTTCGTCATCCAGAAACACGCGGCCACCCGCCTGCACTACGACTTCCGCCTGGAGCTGGACGGGGTGTTCAAGTCCTGGGCGGTGACCCGCGGCCCCTCCCGCGATCCCGCCGACAAGCGCCTGGCGGTGGCCACCGAGGACCATCCCCTGGGCTATGGCGACTTCGAAGGGACCATCCCTAAGGGCGAATATGGCGGCGGCTCGGTCATGTTGTGGGACCGGGGCTATTGGGCGCCGGAGCCCGGCTTCGATCCGGAAAAGGCCCTGAAGAAGGGCGAGCTGAAATTCGTGCTGGAGGGCGAACGCCTGCACGGCGGCTGGGTGCTGGTGCGGATGAAGCGCGACCGGACCGGCGGCAAGCGGGAGAATTGGCTGCTGATCAAGCACCGGGACGAGGCCGCCGTCGAGAGTGATGATCTTCTGGAAACCGAGGACACCTCGGTCGCCTCAGGGCGGGCCATGGAGGCCATCGCGGCGGGGACCGGCAAGGGGCCCAAGCCTTTCATGCGCGGCAAGGCCAAGGCGCCCGCTCCGGCCGACGACGTCTGGGAGAGCCGGCCCAAGGGCGAGCCGGCCAAGCCGGCCAAGGCCGCGACGAAGGCGAAGCCGGCCAAAGCCAAGGCTGAACCCAAGACCACGTCCGCCCTGCCCGGCTTCGTTCCGCCCCAGCTCTGCAAGTCGGTGGACCGGCCGCCGCAGGGGACCGGCTGGGCCCACGAGATCAAGTTCGACGGCTATCGCCTGCAGCTGCGGGTGAAGGACGGCCAGGCGACCCTGAAGACCCGCAAGGGCCTCGACTGGACCGAGAAGTTCCAGGCCATCGCCGATCACGCCACAGCCCTGCCCGACGGCCTCTATGACGGCGAGGCCGTGGCCCTGGACGACAACGGCGCCCCGGACTTCCCCGCCCTGCAGGCGGCCCTGTCCGAGGGCCACAGCGAGGACCTGATCTTCTTCGCCTTCGACGCCCTGTTCCTGGAGGGGGAAGACCTGCGCGCCCTGCCGCTGCGGGAGCGCAAGGACAGGCTCAAGGCTGTGCTGGAGCGCCGCGCCAAGCCCCTGGCCGGTCAGATCCGCTATGTGGAGCACTTCGAGACCGCCGGCGACGCGGTGCTGCAATCGGCCTGCCGCCTTTCCCTCGAAGGCGTGATCTCCAAGCGCATGGACGGCCCCTATCGCTCGGGCCGCAGTCAGGACTGGGCCAAGTCCAAGTGTCGGGCCGGGCATGAGGTGGTGATTGGCGGCTGGACGGGCGCCAAGGGTCAGCTCCGCTCCCTGCTGGTGGGCGTCCACCGGGGCGACCATCTGGTCTATGTGGGTCGGGTCGGGACGGGCTTCGGGCGCGCCGTGGTCGACCGGGTCCTGCCCCAGCTGGAGGCCCACGCCGCCGACAAGAGCCCGTTCAGCGGCCCCGGCGCGCCGAGGAAGTCTGGCGACATCAACTGGGCGCGCCCCGACCTGGTGGCCGAGATCGAGTTCGCCGGCTGGACCGGCGAGGGCATGGTCCGCCAGGGCGCCTTCAAGGGCCTGCGCGCCGACAAGCCCGCCGAAGAGGTCGAGGTCGAAAAACCCGCCCCGGTGGAGGAGGTGGAGCTGGCCCAACCCAAGCCCACGGGCGCCAAGTCCTCGGCGGCGAAGGCTGGCGGCAAAGGCCGGCCAGCCGGATCGGTGGTGGTCATGGGGGTGGCGATCTCCAGCCCCGACAAGGCGCTCTGGCCGCGCTCGGCCGACACCGACGCCCCCCTGACCAAGGCCGACCTGGCCCGCTATTTCGAAGCGGTCGGCCCCTGGATGATCGACCATATCCGCGGCCGGCCCTGTTCGGTGATCCGCACCCCCGACGGGATCGGCGGGCAGAGCTTTTTCCAGCGTCATGCGGGCAAGGGCGCCTCGCACCTGATCGAGCAGGTGGACGTGGCCGGCGACAAGCAGCCCTATTTGCAGATCGACCGCATCGAGGCCCTCGCGGCGCTGGCCCAGATGGGGGCCATCGAGCTGCACCCCTGGAATTGCCGCGAGGGCGATCCGGAGACGCCGGGGCGGCTGGTTTTCGATCTCGACCCCGGACCGGGCCTCGATTTCGACGACGTGGTCGCCGCCGCCCGGGATGTAAAGGACCGGCTGGAGGCGCTCGGCCTCGTCGCCTTCTGCAAGACCACCGGCGGCAAGGGCCTGCATGTGGTCACGCCGCTGGCCAAGGCCCGCGGGCTCACCTGGGACACGGCCAAGGCCTTCGCCCATGACGTGGCCCGCCAGATGGCCGCCGACGAGCCGGATCGCTATGTGGCGGTGATGTCCAAGGCCAGGCGCGAGGGCAAGATCTTCGTCGACTATCTGCGCAATTCCCGGCTGGCGACGGCCGTGGCGCCCTTGTCCCCCCGGGCCCGCGAAGGGGCCGGGGTTTCGATGCCGCTGACCTGGGGCCAGGTGCGCAAAGGTCTAGACCCGATGCGCTACACCCTGCGCACCGTGCCCGACCTGCTGAAGAAGACCGAGGCCTGGGCCGACTACGCCGAGGGCGAGCGGCCGCTGGCGCCGGCCATCCGCAAGCTCGGCAAGGTCAAGGCTTAGGCGTCAGGATCAGCGCGTGTTGGGATCGTTGGCCGGCCGCTCCAGCCAGGGCTCCACGCCAAGCTGGCCGGGAATGGCCTGCAGCGCCGCCTTGAGCCGGCTGTTGGTCTCCGACATGCAGCCGCCGTCGTGGTTGAGCGTGGTCATCTCGCCGGCCGCGTCGGTCCAGACCACCGTATAGGTCGGCAGGTCGCTGGCCAGTTGCTCGCATTCGGTCTGGGCCGTGGTCCCGCTGGCCGGCCGCCAAGGCGCCAAGGACCGGGCCACCGCCTGATAGGCGCCGGGCGCGACCGTCTTTTCCTTCAGGCCGACCACCGTGGTGTGCCGCTCGCCCTCGAACCGCACGGCCCCGTCCGGCGCCACGCTCAGCGAATAGACCGGGCAGAAGCCAAAGCACGGCCCCACGGCCAGGCTGATCGTCTCGCTCCGGGCGGCTTGGCCGCCGCCGTCCATGGGCGTGGCGCAGGCGGCGAGGCTCAGCAGGAGCGTCGAGGCGGCGAGGGCTTTGAACATGAGCATCTCCAAGGGTCGCCGGGCGCCGGGACCTGCCCACCCAGTTCGCCGGCCAATATGGCGAAGACGAGGCGCGCTCAGCGTCGGCGGACAGGCTTGGCGCTGAAGCCGGGGGTCAGCAGGGCTTCGCGCTCGCGGGGCGTGATCGGCCGCCAGCGGCCCTCCGGCAGGTCGCCGACCTTCAGGGGGCCGATCCGCAGCCGGTAGAGGTCGATGATCGACAGGCCCACCAGGTCGCACATCCGGCGGATCTGGCGGTTGCGGCCCTCGGTCAGGATGAAGCGCAGGCGCTGGTCGCCCGCCAGGGTGACCTTGGCGGGCTTCAGCTGGCGGCCGTCCAGGGCCAGGCCGTGGCGCAGGCGCGCCAGCACCGGCTCGCCGATGTCGCCGCGCACCCGCACCAGATATTCCTTCTCCATCTGGGAGTCCGGGCCGATCACCGCCTTGGTCACCACCCCGTCCTCCGACAGGATCAGCAGGCCGCGGCTGTCCAGGTCCAGGCGCCCCACCGGCGCCAGGCTGCGGTCGGCGGCCGGGATCTCGGTATCGTCCCCCCACAGGGCCTGGCGGGTCAGCAGCCGGGCGGCGGGAACCTGGCCGGGCTCCGGCTGGGCTGAGACATAGCCCACCGGCTTGTTGACGATCACCGTCATCTGGCCCTCGAGGCGGGCCTGGGCGCCGTCGTCCAGGGTCAGCGTCTGGCCGTGCTCGATCTTGCGGCCGGGGTCGGAGACGGTCTCGCCGTCGATGGAGACCTGGCCTGCGGCGATCAGGGCCTCGGCCTCACGGCGGGAACAGACGCCGCTCTGGGCCAGCCAGCGATTGACCCGCTGGGGCTCGGCCTCCTCATAGGTGCGCGTCCAGGCCATCAGCCGGTCTGGCGCTCGCGCTTGCGGATGAACATGGCCGCATCGGCCTGGGCGACGATGGCCTCGGCCTCGCCATCGTGCGGGATTTCGCAGACCCCGAACGAGATGTGCAGGGGCGCCGACCAGTCGCCGAACTGGATGGGCGCCTGCTCCAGGGTCCGAGCCAGGGCCTCGGCCTTGGCCTGGGCGGTACGGGCGGTGGCCTGCACCAGGATGACGGCGAACTCGTCGCCCCCCATCCGCCCGACGACGTCGCTCTCGCGCACCAGGCCGGTCAGCCGCTCGGCCACGGCCTTGAGCACCGCGTCGCCGGCCGCGTGGCCGAACCGGTCATTGACGCTCTTGAAGTCGTCGAGGTCGAAATAGACCAGGCTGGCGGGCGAGGCGTAGCGGCGGGAAAAGGTCTGCACCCGCGACAGCTCGCGCATGAAGGCCCGGCGGTTGAGCAGCGGCGTCAGGGGATCGCGGTCGGCCAGGCCCTCGACCTCGGCCAGCTTGGCCTTGAGGCGGGCGACCTCGCCGCGCAGGTCGTCGATCTCGCTCAGCAGGGTCTGCAGGGCGCCGCGGACCACCGGCGTCATCTCGGCTTCGGAAATCCCCAGGAACCCCGAGCTATCGACCGGCAGGGCGCGGGCGGCCGCGCTCTGGGCGCCGGCCTGGGCCAGGGCCCGCTTGCGGATCGCCGCAAAGGGTTCGGTGCGTGCGCCCGTGATCTTCATGGGAAGGGAATCACATCCAGCCTTAACCATAAGAATCGTACCGGTGATCGGTTGCCGGCGCAAAGGCGGCGCCTATACTCCGCGCCTTTCCGATCGAGGGGCCCGTCCGATGGCCAATTCCCACCCCGCCGGCCCAGGCGGCTGTCCGCCCGTCGCCATTATCATGGGCAGCCGCTCCGACTGGCCGACGATGCGGCTGGCGGCCGAGCAGCTCGACGCCCTCGGCGTGGCCTGGGAGGCCAAGGTGGTCTCGGCCCACCGCACGCCCCGGCGGCTCTATGAGTTCGCCACCACCGCCAAGGCGGCGGGCTACAAGGTGATCATCGCCGGGGCCGGCGGCGCGGCCCACCTGCCGGGGATGGCCGCCTCGATGACCGAACTGCCGGTCCTGGGGGTGCCGGTGGAGTCCAAGGCCCTGAAGGGCATGGATAGCCTGCTGTCCATCGTCCAGATGCCCGGCGGCATTCCCGTCGCCACCCTGGCCATCGGCGAGGCCGGCGCCAAGAACGCCGGCATCCTGGCCGCCCGCATCCTGGCGCTCGGCGACGCTGAGTTGTCGGCTCGGTTGACCGCCTTCGCCCGGGACCTGGCCGGGGCCGTGGCCGAGACGGTCGAAGATTGATGGCGTCGGGCTTTCCCCTCGCGCCGGGCGCGACCATCGGCATTCTCGGCGGCGGCCAGTTGGGGCGGATGCTGGCGCTCGCCGCCGCCCGCCTGGGTTTCGACGTGGTGATCCTCACCCCGGAGCTGGACGCGCCGGCCAGCCGGGTGGCGCGGGAAACCCTGATCGCCGCCTTTGACGACCCCGACGCGCTGGCCCGCCTGGCCGACCTTTGCGACGTGATCACCTATGAGTTCGAAAACGTGCCGGCCGCCGCCGTGGAGCGGCTCAAGGCCCTGGGCGCGCCTGTGGCCCCCAATGACCAGACCCTGGCCGTGGCCCAGGACCGGGTGGCCGAAAAGACCTTCCTGAACGCGGCCGGCGTCGCCACCGTGACCTTCGCCCCCCTCGACAGCGCCCAGTCGGCCGCCGAGGCCGCGGCCCTGATCGGCGTCCCGGCCCTGATGAAGACCCGCCGCGAGGGCTATGACGGTAAGGGCCAGAAGTGGGTCGAGCACGCCGCCGACGCGGCGAGCGTCTTCGAGGCCCTGGGCGGCATGCCCTGCATCCTGGAGGCGCCGGCAGACTTCGTCCGCGAGCTGTCGGTGATCGCCGCCCGCGGCCGCGATGGTGGCCTGGCCATCTATCCCCTGGCCGAGAACCACCACGAGGACGGCATTCTGCGGCGCACCGTGGCGCCCGCCCCGGCGGCGGCCGACCGCGCGGCCCAAGCCGAGCGCATCGCCGCCCAGATCCTCACCCGCCTGGACTATGTGGGGGTGATCGGCATCGAGCTGTTCGAGCTGGCCGACGGCCGCCTGCTGGCCAATGAGATCGCGCCGCGGGTGCACAATACCGGCCACTGGACCCAGGACGGCTGCGAGGTCTGCCAGTTCGAGCAGCACATCCGCGCCGTCGCCGGCTGGCCGCTGGGCCCCACCGAGGCCCGCGCCCATGTGGAGATGATCAACCTGCTGGGCGACGAGGCCGACGCCTGGCTGAAGCTGGCCGCCGAGCCGGAGACCCGCATCCACCTCTACGGCAAGCGCGAGGCCAAGCCCGGCCGCAAGATGGGCCACATCAACCGGCTGTCTGCGCTTTAGACCGTGCGACCGCCCTCGTCCTTCGAGGCCCTTCGGGCGCCTCAGGATGAGGACGGAATGAGACGCCCGCCCCACCTCCCTCATCCTGAGGTGCGAGCGACAGCGAGCCTCGAAGGACGCAAGGCCTCTCATTCTCGTCGCCCTCGGGCTCGTCCCGAGGGTCCCTGTCGAGGGCAGGCGCGAGCGTCACGAGGGATCCTGGGCACAGGGCCCAGGATGACGGCGGTGGGGTGGAGAGACTGCGTCACCGCCCTCGTCCTTCGAGGCCCCTTCGGGCGCCTCAGGATGAGGACGGACTGAGACGCTTCAGCCCACACCCACCTCCCTCATCCCGAGGTGCGAGCGGCAGCGAGCCTCGAAGGACGCAAGGCCCCTCAGCCGTAGCGCATGCGGCCCAAGGACTCGGCGAGGCCCTTCAGCGCCAGCGACGGGCGGATCTTCGTCGTCGCCTTCCACTTTTCGAAGCTCATCACATTGGCGATGCGGGCGTCGACGAAGGTCATGGAGGCCTCGCGGCCCGAATGCAGGCGGATGGCCAGGGCCGTCGAGAGGATGCCCGACAGGATGGCGCGCTTGGAATAGTGGTTCTCGTCGGTGGCCGTGTCGCCGGCCCAGCGCCAGAGCTGATCGGCGCTGTCCCACAGCAGGCGTCCGCCCAGGGTCAGGTTCTGCGGCAGGGCCAGGAAGCCGGTCCAGCGGCGCACCGCGGCCTCATCCTGGGCCGCAGCGTCCAGCCGCGCCTCCACCGCCGCGCGGATGCGGATGCGGATTTTCAGGCTTGTAGGGTCGGTCCCGGCCAGGGCGGCCAGGGCTCTCTTGTCATGGCGGCGGCCGAGCAGGGCGGCCAGGTCGGCGGCGCCATTGGGCAGCAGGAGCTCGGTCTCGCCGGCGCTCAGGCCCACATCGGCGCCGGCGCGGATCGCCAGGCGCCGGGTCCAGCCCTCGTGGACGACATGGACCAGCGCGGCGTCGAGGACCTTGTCCTCGGTCTCACGGGCCCAGGCGTCGGGATCTTGGTCGGCGGCTTGAGAAGGATCGGTCATGAGTCTCATCCTAACCGCAGCGAATACGCCCGTCCTGCGTGGACATCGGCAAAGCCTTCTGTTATCTGGCGCCCTTCGGCTCCGGAGGCGGCTGCTTTCGGGGTCTAACCGTTTTTGTTCTTAACGCCACCGCCCATGCGCAGGCTGGCGCACAGGCTGGAAGGCAGGAGAGAGTCCCCTGGTTCAGATCTTCGTCCGCGACAACAATGTCGACCAGGCCCTCAAGGCCCTGAAGAAAAAAATGCAGCGCGAAGGCTCGTTCCGCGAGATGAAGCGCCACGTGCATTACGAGAAGCCCTCGGAAAAGCGCGCCCGCCAGAAGGCCGAGGCCGTTCGCCGCGCCCGCAAGCTGGCCCGCAAGCGCGCCCAGCGCGAAGGCCTGATCGCGGCCCCCAAGCGGCCTGCCCGCTAGGACGCCGACGGGGCGGCCCTGCGCCATCCCGGCACGACAGATTGATTTAGGCCGCGCAGCTCGCCTGCGCGGCCTTTCTCGTTTGGGCGATTGGTCGCTTGCAGGCCCATCCTAGGGCCAAGCTTCCGTCCGCGGCCACCTGTCGCCCTGGCCCGACCCTTGCTGGTGAATCCGCTCAGGCCATCCTATCTTAGTGTGAACCTGAGTTTTCCCGAGACGGAACAAGAAGCACATGAACATGCGCAACATGGCGATCTGGGGCGTCATCGTCGTCGTCCTGATTGGCCTCTACAGCATGATGAGCGGAGGCGGTCAGGCCGCCAACTCCCGCGAGATCACCTATTCCCAGCTGCTCGACCGGATCGACGCCGGTCAGGTGGACTCCGCCGTGATCCGTGGCTCGGCCGTCGAGGTGCGGGACGCCCAGGGTGAGGCCTTCACAGCCGTCACCCCCAACAACCAGGACGATCTGGTCAGCCGGCTTGAAGCTCAGAACGCCGACATTTCGGTCAAGCCGGCCGGGGGCTTCACCCTGGTGGGCTTCCTGCTGCAGTCCCTCCCCATCCTGCTGCTGATCGGGGTGTGGATCTTCTTCATGCGCCAGATGCAGGGCGGCGCCCGCGGGGCCATGGGCTTTGGCAAGTCCAAGGCCAAGATGATGACCGAGAACAAGAACCGCGTGACCTTCGACGACGTGGCCGGCGTCGACGAGGCCAAGGAAGAGCTGACCGAGATCGTCGACTTCCTGAAGGATCCGCAGAAGTTCCAGCGCCTGGGCGGCAAGATCCCCAAGGGCGCCCTGATGGTCGGCCCTCCGGGTACGGGCAAGACCCTGCTGGGCCGCGCCGTGGCCGGCGAGGCCGGGGTGCCGTTCTTCTACATCTCGGGTTCGGACTTCGTGGAGATGTTCGTCGGCGTCGGCGCCAGCCGGGTGCGCGACATGTTCGAGCAGGCCAAGAAGAACGCGCCCTGCATCATCTTCATCGACGAGATCGACGCCGTCGGCCGCCATCGTGGCGCAGGCCTGGGCGGCGGCAATGACGAGCGCGAGCAGACCCTGAACCAGCTGCTGGTGGAAATGGACGGCTTCGACCCGTCCGAAGCCATCATCGTCATCGCCTCGACCAACCGTCCCGACGTGCTGGACCCGGCCCTGCTGCGTCCCGGTCGTTTCGACCGCCAGGTGGTGGTGTCGAACCCCGATATCGGCGGGCGCGAGCGCATCCTGCGCGTCCATATGAAGAACGTGCCCCTGGCCGCCGACGTGGACGTCAAGACGGTGGCCCGCGGCACGCCGGGCTTTTCCGGCGCCGACCTGGCCAATCTGGTCAACGAAGCCGCCCTGATGGCCGCGCGCAAGAACCGCCGCATGGTCACCCAGCGCGACTTCGAGGACGCCAAGGACCGGGTCATGATGGGCGCCGAGCGCAAGTCCATGGCCATGACCGACGACGAGAAGCGCCTGACCGCCTATCACGAAGGCGGCCACGCCCTGCTGGCCCTGAACGTCCCGGCCACCGATCCGGTGCACAAGGCCACCATCATTCCCCGCGGCCGCGCCCTGGGGATGGTCATGCAGCTGCCCGAGCGGGACCAGCTGTCCATGTCCTATGAGCAGATGACCTCGCGCCTGACCATCCTGATGGGCGGCCGCATGGCCGAGGAGCTGATCTTCGGCAAGGACAAGATCACCTCGGGCGCCTCGTCCGACATCGACCAGGCCACCCGGCTGGCGCGGGCCATGGTCACCAAGTGGGGCTTCTCCGACAAGCTCGGCGTGGTCTCCTATGGCGAGAACCAGGACGAGGTCTTCCTGGGCCATTCGGTGTCGCGCACCCAGAACGTCTCGGAAGAGACCGCCCGGCTGATCGACCAGGAGGTCAAGGCTCTGGTGCAGAACGCCTTCGACGAGGCCCGTCGCATCCTGACGGACAAGATCGAAGAGCTGCACACCCTGGCCAAGGCCCTGCTGGAATATGAAACCCTGTCCGGCGACGAGATCATCAATGTGATCAAGGGCGTCGCCCCCAAGCGCGAAGAGGCCGACAGCCCCCGGGCGCTTGGCCCGGCGGTGGCCGTGCCGATCTCGCCGCGCCCAGGCCCCGAACCGGCCTGACCCAGACCGCCTGATCCAGATCGCCTGGGGCGGGGCTTCAGCCGTGCTCCAGGCGCTTGGCGGCCTCGGCCACCACCTGGCGACCCCAACGGGTGAGATCGCGCCGTTGGAGTTTTTCAAGGGCTGCAGCATGCGCCGTGTCGCCGAACCGCCGGCGCAGGTACGCCGCCTCTTCGGAGGCCTCATGCTGAAGGCGCTTTCGGCGCCTCAGATAGCGTATCGGGTTCATCATATTCAAAACGCTATTCGCTCCCCCAAGCGTCACCTTCTTATCCGTACCTCCCTAGACCGGGGTTGTGACATGCTCGTCGCGCTCACACTGAGCACTTCCAGTATTTCTCCTTCGGCGCCGCAGCGATTGGCGCCCTTTCCCCTTGGAAGATAAGGGAATAGGCGTTGGAAAATCTGCAACCTCGAGACGCGTGACTTACCTATGACGAGAGCGCCGGCCCCTGGACGGCCCCTGGTCATGGGGATTCTCAACCTGACGCCGGACAGCTTTTCCGACGGCGGCCGACATGCCCACCCCGCCGCAGCCCTGGAGCAGGCCCAGCGTCTGATCGCCCAGGGCGCCGACATTCTCGACATCGGCGGAGAGTCCACCCGCCCCGGCGCCGACCCGGTGAGCGCCGAAGACGAGATCGCCCGCACCCTGCCGCTGATCACGGCCCTGCGGTCGATCAGCGACATCCCCCTGTCCATCGACACCATGAAGCCCGCGGTGGCCCGCGCCGCCGTGGCGGCGGGTGCGAGCCTCTGGAACGACGTCGCCGCCCTACGCTACGCCCCCGAGGCCTGCGACGTGGCCGCTGAACTGGGTTGCCAGGTGGTGCTGATGCACATGCAGGGCGAGCCGCGCACCATGCAGGCGGCCCCTCACTATGATGACGTCACCGCCGAGGTCTGCGACTTCCTGGCCGGCCGGGCCCAGGCCGCCATGGCGGCGGGGGTGGCGCGGGAAAAGATCTGGCTCGATCCCGGCATCGGCTTTGGCAAGACGGTGGACCACAACCTTGCCCTGCTGGCCCGTCTGGACGACGTGGTCGCCCTGGGCTTTCCGGTCCTGCTGGGCGCCAGCCGCAAGCGGTTCATCGCCGCCCTGCACCCGGCCGCAGACGCCCCTGACGCCCGGGCGCCGGGCTCGATCGCCGCGGCCCTGGCCGGCGCTCAGGCCGGGGTCGCCGCCGTGCGGGTCCATGACGTGGCCGAGACGGTCCAGGCCCTCGACGTCTGGGGGGCGATCGCGAACGCGGCAGGCGCTGCCGCCTGAAGCCCTAGCCCCGGCCGATGAAGGGCATGTCGGTGGCCATGACGGTCATGAACTGAACATTGGCCTCCAGGGGCAGGCCGGCCATGAAGACCACCGCCTCGGCGACGGCGGCGACATCCATCATCGGCTCCGGCGCCAGGCTCCCATCGGCCTGGGGCACGCCCTTGGCCATGGCGGCGGTCATCTCGGTGGCGGCGTTGCCGATGTCGATCTGGCCGCAGGCGATCCCATAGGCCCGCCCATCCAGGCTGGTCGACTTGGTCAGGCCGGTGATGGCGTGTTTGGTGGCGGTGTAGGCCACAGACCTCGGTCGCGGCGAATGGGCCGATATCGACCCATTGTTGATGATCCGGCCGCCCCGGGGATCCTGGTTCTTCATCAGCCGGAAGGCGCCTCGCGTGCAGAGGAAGGCGCCGGTGAGATTGACGTCCACCACCCGGCGCCAGGCCTTGAGCGACAGGTCCTCCAGGGGAACCGGCGGCGCCCCGGTCCCGGCATTGTTGAACAGCACATCCAGCCGGCCGAACCTGGCCTCCACGGCGGCGAACAGGGCCGCCACCTGATCCTCGTCAGACACGTCGGCCGGATGGATCAGCACATCGGCCGGCGGCAGGTCCGCGGCCGTGGCCTCCAACGCCTCGCGCCGACGGCCCGTAAGCGCGAGCCCATAGCCCGCCTCGTGCAGGGCGAGCGCACAGGCCCGCCCGATTCCAGAACCGGCCCCGGTGACCAGGGCGAACTTGGCGCGTGTCGTCATAGGGCCAGCCTCGCGCGGCGTGCGCCTGTGGGCAAGGCCGTCTGGCCTCTCGTCAGGGGCCGGCGGATATGGAAAAAGCGCCCATGACCTCCTCCACCGCACCCCTTGGCCGGGTCCTGATCATCGCCGGCTCGGATTCCGGCGGCGGCGCCGGCATCCAGGCCGACCTCAAGACCGTCCTGGCGCTGGGCGGCTATGGCGCAACGGCGATCACCGCCGTCACGGTGCAGAACACCCTGGGCGTGACCGGCGTTCATCCGATCCCGGTCGACATCGTCCACGCCCAGGCCAGAGCCGTGCTGAGCGATATCGGCGCCGACGCCATCAAGACCGGCATGCTGGGAGACGTGGCCATGGTCGAGACAGTGGCGGGCCTGCTGGACGAGGCCCCGGGCCTGCCTGCCGTCATCGATCCGGTGATGATCGCCAAGGGTGGCGCGGCCCTGCTGCCGCCCGAGGCCATCGCCGCGGTGCGCAGCCTGCTGGTTCCCCGGGCCGGCCTGCTGACCCCCAACGCCCCGGAGGCCGAGGCCCTGACCGGCCTTTCGGTGGAGAACCAGGACGACCAGCGCCGGGCCGGGGCGGCCCTGCTGGAGCTCGGCGCCCGGGCGGTGCTGATGAAGGGCGGCCACGTGGCCGGCGAGCGGGTCGTCGATATCCTCATGACCCGCCACGGCGAGAGCCTCTATGAGGCCGAGCGGCAGGAGACCCGCCACACCCACGGCACCGGCTGCACCCTGGCCTCGGCCTGCGCCACGGGCCTCGCCCAGGGCCTGCCCCTCGACGCCGCCGTCGCCCAGGCCTGGGCCTATGTGCAGGAGGCCATGTCCAGCGCGCCGGGCCTGGGGAAGGGCCATGGCCCCCTGGACCACGGCTGGACCCTGCGCCGATGAGCGCAAGCGAGGCCGAGCTGGAACAGCGCCTGGCCGACATTCTGCGGGCCGCCCCTGGCCTGATGAGGGTGATGGCGACCGCCCGCGACCTCGCCCTGCCCGACTGGATGATCTTTTCCGGGGCCATCTATCAGAAGGCGGTCAACCACCTGACCGGCCGCGACCCTGACTATGGGCTGAAGGATTATGACCTCGGTTATTTCGACGCCGGAGACCTCAGCTACGAGGCCGAGGATCAGGTGATCCGCCGGGCGGCGGCGGCCTATCCCCCGCCCCTGGACGCCCTGGTGGAGGTGCGCAACCAGGCCCGGGTGCATCTGTGGTTCGAAGAGCGGTTCGGCGAACCCTATGCGCCTCTGAACTCAAGCGCCGAGGCCCTGACCCGTTTCACCTCGACCATGTTCGCCGTCGGCGCCCGCCTGGACGGTGATGGGACCTTGCGCATCTTCGCCCCCTTTGGCCTGTCGGACCTGTTCGCCCTGCGGCTGGTCCCCAATCCCCTGCGCCAGACCCTGGGGTTCGCGCGGACGGCGGCGGCGGCCCAGGCGCGCTGGCCGGAGCTGACCATCCAGGTTTGATCGCCGAACGCGGCAAGCTCTGCCTTGATGGCGGCGTTGCGAGGGCATAACTGGGCGGCATAGACGCCAGCAGCGAGTCCTTCCATGCGCCAGTGGACCATAGACGCCTTCGCCACGGCCCCGTTCCGGGGCAATCCCGCCTGTGTGGTCGAGCCCTTCGAGGCCTGGCCCACGGACGACTGGATGCAGGCCCTGGCCGCGGAGAACAACCAGGCCGAGACCGCCTTCCTGTTGCGGACAGATGATCCGGCGCGCTTCGGCCTGCGCTGGTTCACCCCGACCCTCGAGGTGCCCCTGTGCGGCCACGCCACCCTGGCCAGCGCCCACATGCTGTTCGCCGAGCTTGCCGTCACGGCGCAGGCCGTCACCTTCGACACCCTGTCGGGACCGCTCATCGTGTCGCGTCAGGCTGACGCCTACGCCATGGATTTTCCCGCTGCGCCCGTCCATCAGATCGAGACGCCAGACGGCCTCGCCGACGCCCTGGGGGCCGAGCCGCGGGAGGTCTGGGCGGGCCCCTTCCTGGTGGCGGTCCTGAAGGACGAGGACCAGGTGCGCGGCCTCACCCCCGATCTCGCCGCCCTGAAGTCGATTTCCAGCGCCGCCACCCAGGGCCGCGGCAATGTCGGGGTCAGCGCCCTGGCCAAGGACCAGCCCTATGATGTGGTCAGCCGCTTCTTCGCGCCGGGGTCGGGGATCGCCGAGGACCCGGCCACCGGATCCCTGCACTGCATGCTGAGCCCGATCTTCGCCGCGCAGCTTGGTCGGCCGCGCCTGGCCTTCCACCAGGCCTATCCCGGCCGCGGCGGCGACCTGGACTGCGAACTGGCCGGGGACCGGGTGATCCTGCGCGGCCAGGCGATCAGCGTCATCGAGAGCCGGCTGCGGCCATAGCCCCCACGCAGAACGAACCGGAGCTTGCGCCCCGGCTCGTCCGCCGTCTCAGTGACCGGCCTTAGCGGCGATTGCCCTGACCATAGCCCTGACCGTAGCCCTGGCCGTAGCGGCGATCGTCGTCGCGGCGCTCCACATAGATCCGGGCGCTAAGCCCATCCATCCGGCGATCGAGATCGGCCATTTCCCAGCGGGTCAGGCCGCCCTGGCGGTAGCGATATTCCAGGCGCTGGAGATTGTTGAACTCGGCCCGGAGGCGCGCAGCCTCGCTGCGGGTGATGGCGCCGCTGCGCTGCCCCATATCGATCCGGCGTTCCAGGTTGGTCTTGCGCTGGGCGATGGAAATCCAGGCCGGCGCCTGGACGGGCTGGGCGCGCGGGCCGCCATGCTGCGGGCCGTGATAGGCCGGGGCCTGGCCTTGATATCCGTATCCCCCAGGCGCGGCGGACGCGGCGGTGGCCAGCCCCGCCGTCAGGGCGGCGCCGGCGGTGAGGGCGATCAGCAGGGACTTCATGTGCAAACTCCTCGTTGCAGGTCAGCCGCGAGCCGCGGCGTCGAGGAGGAGAAAAGCACTGGCGCGGTGACGCCTGTCTGAGTGCGACGTTGTCCGGCGTTCACCGGATTCGAGGCGGCCGATCAGGCGACCTGGCTGCGAGTCTCGGCGGCGCCCTGCCGGTCCATGACCGTGCAGATGGTCTCATAGAGCTTGGCGATCTCAATGGGCTTGGCGACGTGGTCGTCCATGCCGGCGGCCAGATAGTCGGCGACCTGGTGGGCCAGGGCGTTGGCCGTCAGCGCCACGATCGGAATGCGGGCCTGTCCCGAGCCGGCCTCGAGACGGCGAATTTCGCGGGCCGCGCCGATGCCGTCCAGGACGGGCATCTGGATATCCATCAGGATCAGGTCGTAGTGGCCCTGGGCCCAGGCGGCCACGGCGGCGGCCCCATCGGCGACGATCTCGACCTCCACCCCCAGAGACGCCATGACCGCGGCCAGGACCTGTTGATTGGTGAGATTGTCCTCGGCCGCCAGCAGGCGCAGAGGCCGGCCGGCCTCCTCGGCCTCAGGCTGGGCGACCTTCGCAGGCTCGGGCGCCTCCGACGGCGGGGCGGCCGGATCCGGCGCCTCGGACGGCATTATCGGCGCCAGGGCCGGGGCCTGACCCCGCGCCAGGGGCAGGCGGACGCGGAAGACCGAGCCTTCGCCCTCGCGGCTTTCGGCGGTGATCTGGCCGCCCATCATCTGGGCCAGCTCGCGGCAGATCGCCAGGCCAAGACCCGTGCCGCCGAACCGTCGGGTGGCGGTGCTGTCGGCCTGGGTGAACTTCTCGAACAGCTGCGGCAGCTTGCCCGCCGGCACGCCCACCCCGGTGTCGCTGACCTCCAGCAACAGGCCCCCTTGCGGATCCACGGCAAAGCGGGCGGCCACGGCGCCGGTCAGGGTGAACTTGACGGCGTTGGACAACAGATTTCCCAGGATCTGGCGGATGCGGTTGGCATCGCCGCGCCAGACGCCGTCGGCGGTCGGGTCGATCTCGACGGCGAAGTCCAGCCCCCGGGCCTGAGCCATGACGCCGTAGCTAGCCCGGGCGGTGGCCGCCAGCGTCTCCAGATCGAAGTCTTCCTCGACGAGGGTCAGCTTGCCGGCTTCGATCTTGGAGATGTCGAGCACATCATTGATGACGGTCAGCAGCAGGCCGCCCGACTGGCGGATGACGTCGAGCCGCCCCCGCTGCTTGATCGGCAGCCGGTCCATGGCCATGACGTCAGCCATTGCCAATACGCCATTGAGGGGGGTGCGGATCTCGTGGCTCATATTGGCCAGGAACTGCGACTTCAGAACGCTGGCCGCATTGGCCGAGTCACGGGCCTCCACCAGCTCGTCCAGGGTATGTTTCAGGTCGCGCTCCCGGGCGTCTAGCTGCGCCAGGAGGTGATTGAAGCTCAGGGCCAGGCTGCCGAACAGGTCGTCGCGGGCCTCCAGGGCGACCGGCGCGAAGCGGCCGCTGGCCGCCACCTGGCGCATGGCCTCGGAGAGATTCTTCACGGGCGCGATGACCTGGTGGGCGAGGCCCCGTGACAGGAAGAGCGCAACGCCCACCCCGCCAAAGAACAGGGCTCCGGTCAGGGCGGCGAACTGCGGCAGCATGCCGAGCAGGGCCGGAGGCCTGGCCTCCACCCGGAGCTCGCCAATGGTGTGCCCCTGCCAACTCAGGTGATGGGCGACGCTGATGCCCCCGGCCGGAATCTCGCCCCTGGCGACGAACTCAGCCAGGACAAGGCCCTTGGCGTCGGTGAGCCTGACCTGCTCGACCAGCGGCACGCGGCTGAGCGATTCCACGGCCATGGCGGCCCGCGGGATATCGCCGCGCGCCACGGCCGGCGCGGCGAGGTCGGCGGTCACCTCGGCGAGGGATGAGAGATGGCTTCGCGACTGCTCCCGCGCCACCGCCCATTGCTGAAGCATGAAGGTCGCGCAGGCCGCCAGCAGGACCACCACCGTCGTGACAAGCGCCACCCCGGCCACCTTCGCATGGAAGGTCGCTTCATGACGGGCGCCGGCGGAATCGGAGGGGCGGTCCATGGGGCGGAAGGCGGGATCCTGGGGAGGCTAAAGGCCTCTCATAGGCCAATAGTCCTAACCATTCGCTTCCCAATTCGCGTGGGAGGCGAACGCAACCTCTGCGTGAACTTGTCACAGTTGCAAGGTCGGACGGACGTTAACTTTTGGTTTACCTTGGTTAGCATTCCGTTAACTCCCAGGAGGGACTCCCCATGGAAAAGGCGTTTGTAGCCCAGCGCGTCGCCAACAAGCTCTTCGCCACCGAAGAGTCGGTCGATGCGGCTCTGATCGAAGCCACCGAGCTGATGACCGAGATGCTGAAGGCCCGTAAGGACGTGGGCGTCTCCACCGTGTTCGGCGACGACGCCGCCGCCAAGCTGGTGGAGGCCATCAAGGCGCTCGGCGAAGCCCGCACCGCCATGGTCGGCGTGCACGGCGAACTGAACGAAGCCAAGCTGCGCCTCGGCGTCCGCACCAAGCTCACCGGCCCCGACAAGCCGCAGGAGCCGGTCCGCGCCGCCCCGATGATGCGCGACGTCGGCTGATTGCATTAGTTTAACTGTGTTGCGCCTCTAATCACGGTTAGAGGCGCAACATGTCGACCGGACTGCCATTCCTGCTGGCCTGGGCCCTGCTCTGGGTCCTGCTCATCACCGTCTGCCTTTTCGCGTTCCTGCGGGGCGGACCGGCCGAGCGGATGGGCGCCATCTTCCTGTTCGTCATCCCCCTGCTCAGCGCCGTCGGCGACGTTGTCCTGCCCGGGCGGGCGCTCCTGGTGGGGCGCCTGGTCTGCGACGGGGCGCTGGCCCTGGTCTTCCTGCTGCTCGCCGTCCGCTACGCCAGTCTCTGGCTGGGGGGCGTCATGTTGTTCCAGGCCATCCAGTTCTCGCTGCAGGCCTGGTATTTCGTCACCGGGCGGGCGCACGACGTCCTCTATGTGATCATCAACAATATCGACTTCTTCGGCATCCTGGCCTGCCTCACCGCCGGGACCCTGGCCGCCAGCCGCCGTCGGCGCGAGGCCCAGGCACGGGTGAATTCGCCCCTGGGCGAGACGATCTGACAGCGTTTTCAGCAAAAAAAACCGCTTGTCCCGACGCGCAAATGGGCGTTTGTGCGCGGCGGGCCACGCCCTCCCAACGGGGCGCTGCTCATCTGCAAGGATGGGAGACATCGCAGTGACTGACCATACCAAGCCCGCCATGCGGCCGGCTCGCGCCGAATTTTCGTCCGGCCCTTGCGCCAAGCGCCCCGGATGGACCCCCGAAAATCTCCAGAACGCCGTCCTCGGACGCTCGCATCGCTCCAAGCTGGGCAAGGCGCGGCTGAAGGACGCCATCGACCGCACCCGCCAGGTGCTGCAGGTTCCGGACGACTACCTGATCGGCATCGTGCCCGGCTCCGACACCGGCGCCGTCGAGATGGCCATGTGGTCCATGCTGGGCGCGCGGCCCGTGCAGCTGCTGGCCTTCGAGAGCTTCGGCAAGGACTGGGTCACCGACGTGACCAAGCAGCTGAAGATCGAGGCCGAGGTTCTATCGGCGCCCTATGGCGAGCTGCCCGACCTGACCAAGGTGCGCAAGGACGCCGACCTGGTCTTCACCTGGAACGGCACCACCTCGGGCGTCCGCGTGCCGAACGGCGACTTCATCGCCGACGACCGCGAGGGCGTCACCATCTGCGACGCCACCAGCGCCGCCTTTGCGCAGGACCTGCCCTGGGCCAAGCTCGATGTGGTCACCTTCTCCTGGCAGAAGGCGCTGGGCGGCGAGGCCGCGCACGGGATCCTGATTCTGTCGCCCCGCGCTGTCGCCCGCCTGGAAGGCTACACGCCAGCCTGGCCCATGCCCAAGCTGTTCCGCATGACCAAGGGCGGCAAGGTGAACCTCGAGATCTTCGAGGGCGCCACCATCAACACCCCGTCCATGCTGTGCGTGGAAGACGCCATCGACGCCCTGAAGTGGGCCGAGCGCATCGGCGGATTACCTGAGATGCGCCGTCGCGCCGACGCCAATCTCGACGTCCTGGCCCGCTGGGTCGAAAAGACGCCGTGGGTCGAGTTCCTGGCCGCCGATCCGACCACGCGCTCCAACACCTCGGTCTGCCTCAAGGTGGTCGATCCGAAGGTCACGGCCCTGGACGAGGCCGCCCAGGCCGACTTCGCCAAGAAGCTGGCCTCGGCCCTTGAGAAGGAAGCCGTGGCCCTGGACATCGGCGGCTATCGCGACGCCCCTGCCGGCCTGCGCATTTGGTGCGGCGCCACGGTGGAGACCTCCGACCTGGAGGCGCTCACCCCCTGGCTGGACTGGGCCTTCGAGACCCTGTCGGAAAACCTCCAGGCCGCCTGAACACCCTTAAGGCCCTCCCCCCGTGCGGGGGAGGGTTGGGAGGGGGGTGAAACGCCGCCCCTCAATCAATCCCCCAATTTCGCCAACACCCCCACCCCAACCCCTCCCCGCAAGGGGGAGGGGCTCTGATGAAGAGAACCGCCCATGCCCCGCGTCCTCATCGCCGACAAGCTGAGCCCCGCCGCCATCGAAATCTTCAAGCAACGCGGCGTCGACGCCGATGTGAAGACCGGCCTGTCGAAAGACGAACTTCTCCAGATCATCGCCGACTATGACGGCCTGGCCGTCCGCTCGGCCACCAAGGCCGACAAGGACGTCATCGCCGCGGCCAAGAACATGAAGGTCATCGGTCGGGCCGGGATCGGCGTCGACAATGTCGACATTCCCGCCGCCACCGCCGCCGGCGTCGTGGTGATGAACACGCCCTTTGGCAACTCGATCACCACGGCCGAGCACGCCATCGCCATGATGTTCGCCCTGGCCCGCCAGCTGCCCGCCGCCGACGCCTCCACCCAGGCCGGCAAGTGGGAGAAGAACCGCTTCATGGGCGTCGAGGTCTACGCCAAGACCCTCGGCCTGATCGGGGCCGGCAATATCGGCTCCATCGTCGCCGACCGGGCGCTGGGCCTGAAGATGAAGGTGGTGGCCTATGACCCCTTCCTGTCGCCTGAACGCGCCGTGGAGCTGGGCGTGGAGAAGGTGGAGCTGGACGAGCTGCTGGCCCGGGCCGACTTCATCACCCTGCACACCCCGCTCACCGACAAGACCCGCAACATCCTGTCGGCCGAGAACCTGGCCAAGACCAAGAAGGGCGTGAAGATCATCAACTGCGCCCGCGGCGGCCTGGTGGACGAAACGGCCCTGCGCAAGCTGCTGGACGAAGGTCACGTCGGCGGCGCGGCCTTCGACGTCTTCGTCGAGGAGCCGGCCAAGGAGAATGTCCTCTTCGGGGCCGAGAACTTCATCGCCACCCCGCACCTGGGCGCCTCCACCAACGAGGCGCAGGAGAATGTCGCCCTGCAGGTGGCCGAGCAGATGAGCGACTACCTGCTCACCGGCGCCGTCACCAATGCGTTGAACTCGCCCTCGGTCACCGCCGAAGAGGCGCCGCGCCTGGCGCCCTTCATCGCGCTGGCCGGCAAGCTCGGCGTCTTCGCCGGCCAGATGGTCGACTTCGGGGTGAAGTCCATCGACATCGCCTATGAGGGCGAGGTCTCCAAGCTGAACGCCAAGCCGCTGACCGCTGCGGCCCTGGCCGGCGTGCTGCGTCCCATGCTGGGGGACGCGGTCAACATGGTCTCGGCCCCGGCCGTGGCCAAGGAGCGCGGCATCACGCTGTCGGAGTCGCACCAGGAAGACTCGCCGATCTACGAGACCCTGATCCGCATCACCGTCACCACCGAGAAGGGCAAGCGCTCCTTCGCCGGCTCGGTGCTGGCCGGCACGCCGCGGGTGGTGGAGGTCAAGGGCATGGACCTGGATGCGCCCTTCGGGCCGACCATGCTCTATGTGAACAACGAAGATAAGCCGGGCTTCATCGGCGCGCTCGGCGTGATGCTGGCCGAGGCGGGCGTCAACATCGCCACCTTCAATCTGGGCCGGGTCTCGGCCGGCGACGACGCCATCGCCCTGGTCGGCGTCGATCAGATCCCCAGCGACGAACTGATGGCCAATATCCAGGCCCTGCCCCACGTGAAGGAAGCGCGCACCCTGCGGTTCTAAACACCTTGCCAGGCGGCGGCGTCAAAGCGACGCTGCCGCCATGGCCGGCCCTCCTGACGAAAAACATTCCCGCACCGTGCCCGGCGGGCGCGGCTACTGGTGGACGCAGCGCCTCTGGGCCCTGGCCGCCGAGCTGCCCATCGAGCAGGTCCCGCTGACCGAGATCTCCGAGTTCGACCTCGATTGCTGGTTCCAGGGCCGCCATACCCCCAGCATCCGCGAGGTGGCGGGTCATGCGCGGCGCATCTTCAAAGCCGACCTCGCCTATCCGGTGATCCTGAATTCGCAGGGCCAGCTGATGGATGGCGGCCACCGTCTGGCTAAGGCCTGGCTCGAGGGCCACAGCCATATCGCCGCGGTGCGCTTCGTCGAGACGCCCGAGCCGGACTGGATCAAACCCGAGGCCGACGCCCCGTAGGACGCCGCCCTCTCAGGTCGAGGGCAACGGGTACATCTCGCAGCCCGACGGCCCGCCGCAGTCGGTCTGGTTCACTGAATCGATTCCCGATCGCCGGCGGCTCTGAGCGTTCCACTCGCTGCGAGGCTTGCACACCTTCTGCATGGACGCCCTCGACCCGGTCACCTCGACCCGGCGGCAGATCACCGGATCGGGATCCGGTTCCGGCTCCGTCTGGCCCTGCACATCGACGCCGGCGACATCGGTCGGCGGCTCGGCGACCGCCGCGGCGTCCTGGGCCATGGCGGGTGTGGCGATCATGGCCCCCAGCAGCAGGGGGAGCAGGATGCGGCGCATGGGGGTCAGCCTCTCTCAGATCCTCGCCGGCAGAGTTCACCCTGGACTCCAGACGGGCAAGAAATTTCTTCTCCCCCGCTGCGCCGGGGGGCGACGAGCCTGTTTCCTGGGCCAGCCTGTGCTAATCCGCCGTCCACGGACGATCAGCCCCACGGACGACCCTTTTGGCCAAGACCACGCTCGACAAGGACCTGGGAAAGGTCACGCGCCTGCAGAGCGCCACCCAGGACATCTCCCGCCAGATCGCCCTGCCTGGGCTCTCGGTGCTGTTCCTGGTGGGCGTCACCGTCTTCGCCACCCTGGTGGTCGCGGACGGACCGCTGGCGATCTACGCCATCGTCGGCGCGGTGGTGGCTGGCTACCTCGCCCTGAACATCGGCGCCAATGACGTGGCCAACAATATGGGCCCGGCGGTAGGCGGCAAGGCCCTGCCCATGGCCTGGGCGCTGGTCATCGCTGGGGTCTGCGAGGCGGCCGGCGCCATCCTGGCCGGCGGCGATGTGGTCTCCACCGTCTCCAAGGGGATCATCACCCCGCCGGCGGACCTCGCCACCATCGACTTCATCCTGGTGATGACAGCCGCTCTGTTCGCCGCGGCGGTATGGATCAACCTGGCCACGGTGATCGGCGCGCCGGTCTCCACCACCCACTCCATCGTCGGCGCGGTGCTGGGCTCCGGCGTCGCCGCGGCCGGCTTCGGGGTGGTGGCCTGGCCGACACTCGGCGCCATCGCCGCCAGCTGGGTGATCTCGCCGGTGCTGGGCGGGCTCGTGGCCGCGGGCCTGCTGGCCCTGATCAAGTTCGCCATCCTGTACCGCCAGGACCGGATCGCCGCGGCCCGCACCTGGGTGCCGGTGCTGATCGGCCTGATGAGCGGGGTCTTCACCCTCTACATGCTGAGCAAGGGGCTCAGCCGTATCTGGGCGCCCTCTGACCGCACGGCGCTGACCCTGGGCGCCGTGATGGCCCTGGCCGGCTGGCTGGCCGCCCGGCCATGGATCGCCCGCCGCTCAGCCCTGATGGAGAACCGCCGCAAGGCGGTCAGCCGCCTGTTCGTTCTGCCGCTGATCTGCGCGGCGGGCCTGCTGTCCTTCGCCCACGGGGCCAATGATGTGGCCAACGCCGTCGGCC
>NZ_JBALUY010000043.1:0-28302 GCF_036963605.1 Phenylobacterium sp.
GCTTGATGGCCGAGTTCTTGGCGCCGCTGATGGCGATCTCGCCCTCAAGACGCGCGCCGCCTTCGATGACGATTCGGTCCAATCCCAGCCCCTTCAAGCGCCGCAGCCCTGCGGCGTGAACAACCCAAGTGGCGCTTCTAGCCTGAGGCCACCGCGGCGCAAAGCCGCACGACTCTCACGAACGCTTGTCATCTCCCGGCGGCGGCTCGGCGGCCGGCGCCGCCGGCGTCGCTGGCGCTGCCTTGCGGCGGTGCAGATTGGCGCGCAGAGCCTGGGCGAGTTTAGCCTCCCGCGCATTGGGCGGCGGGGATCGGGGTTTGTCTGGCGGGCTCATGAACACGGCTTGCGACTGGGGTCCGGCGAGGTCAAGTCCGAGAAATCCGGATTTGGGGGCTTCACGCGGGCCGTCGGGTCGGCTATAGCCCCCGCCTCGCCTTTCGCCGCCGTAGCTCAGTGGTAGAGCGCATCCTTGGTAAGGCTGAGGTCGGCAGTTCAATCCTGCCCGGCGGCACCATTATCCGGAGGCTGGTCACCCAGCCTCAAGGCGTCTCCGGAGCGGCCCTGCGCCGCTCCGGAGCCTCCCTCACCCAGCCCACCTGCATCAGGCTCATTCGCGCCGGGCCTGTTCGCGTCAGCCCTGTCAGGCGGCCGTTTGACCGCCGTTGCTCGATACCCCTTCGAATCCCTCGAAAAAGTACTCCACACCGACCCGCAGGATTCTGGCGATCTCATAGAGCCGCGAGGCGCTGAGCCGGTTCATGCCGCGCTCGTACTTCTGCACCTGCTGGAAGCTGATCCCGAGGTGGCCGGCGAGTTCGGACTGGGTGACCTTCAATTCCCGCCGCCTGAGACGCAGGCGCATGCCCACATGCAGATCGACTGGATGGATGCTGACGCTGGCCACCATGATTCAGGCCCCGGCCTGCATCAGCGGCGAAGACTCTAGGCTGAGCCGCACCCAGACGGGGCCACCGGCGAAAAGCGGCAAGGCCAGGTGCAGTCGCCTGTGCTGGGAGGCGGCGTCAAGGACGATGGCTTCGTACTGTCGGGGATTGCGCCACTGGGCGTTCAGGGGCAGCCAAAGGCGGCGGATTTGAACCGGCTGAACCCGGTGGCGCGCGGCTACCTCTGCGAGGATCGCATAGTCGCCGGGACGGGAGCCTAGAAGCTTCCAGGCCAGGCCGGCGCCGGACGCCAGGATGATGGCGCCGGCGCCCAGCACCGGCGGCGGCGGCTTGGTCGCCGCCAGGGCCGCGACGCCCAGCATGGCCGGCAGGAACCAGGCCAGCGCCGCCCGCACCGGGGCGGGCGGCTCAAGCCGGCCCGGCCCAAGCCTGTCCAGGCCCGATGAAGACGCAGTCAGCTGGCGATCCATGCTTGTTCTCCCCGCACGCACGCGCCGCAATGGGAGGGATGGAAGCCGCCAAAACAAGATGAGGGCGTTTGAATTTACAACTGTTTACATAGTTAAGCTTAGCGCCGGACGCGCGTAGAATCGGGATCGCGCAGCGGCTAGTGGATCGCGCCGAGGGGCGATTGGCGCGGAGCCGGAATACCGCCCAAGTAACGCTCGATCGCCTCGAATAACGTCTTGGCCGCAAAGGGCTTGCTGATGACCGCGTCCATGCCCGCCGCCAGACAGGCTTGCTGATCGGCCTCGCCGGCGCCTGCCGTGATCGCCACGATGGGCACACGGTCCAAACCCTGGCACGCCTCAGTGCGCCGGATGATCCCGGTCAGGGCGTGGCCGTCGATCAGCGGCATTTTCACATCCATCAGGATAAGGTCCCACCGTGCGCTCCGCCACGCCTCCAGGGCTTCGGAACCGTCACGGGCGATGACCGCAGTCAGGCCGACGAAATCAAGCAGGGCGATCAGCAGGCGTTGAGTGCGCGGATCGTCGTCCGCCACTAGAATCTGGCGTGGGCCAACCGGGCCTTTCAGTCGCCCCTCTGGGGTCAATTCAGATGACATCACGTGCGGCGCTCCTCGATTGAGGACGGCCTCGACGCTTTCTGGCCCGACCTCATGCTGGCCTAGTAGCGCCAAGCGAAAGGCCCGCCTGGGTTTGGACCCAATTTTTACAACTTCTTACAATCTGTTCTCCGCCATTGCCCAAATTGGGCTGGCTTCACATTATAGGCGGCGGTGATCGTCGCGTGTACCCAGGCGTCCGCAGTCAATGCCTCACGCTTAGCTCCAAGTGGTATGCCCGCGCGTGTTCGGGGAAGGACAAGCCTCATGAGGGTGGCGATACTGGAGGATGATCCAGCTCATGGGGATCTCGTGGAAGCCGCGCTCCGGTCCGAAAGCCATCTCTGCCTGCGCTTCGCTTCCGGCGCCGCCCTGCTGGTGCGTCTGCGCCAGGAGACCTTCGATCTTCTGATCCTGGACTGGAACGTCCCGGGTCCATCAGGCCTGGACGTCTTGGCCTGGTCCCGGGCCAATCTTCAGGCTCCGCCGCCGGTCCTGATGATCACGGCTCGGGCCTCGGCCGAGGATATCGTCACCGCCCTCGACGCCGGCGCCGACGACTTCATCATAAAGCCGATTGAGCGGTCGATACTGCTGGCGCGGGTCAACGCTGTCCTCCGTCGAGCCTATCCCAGCGGCGCGACGATGCGCCCGGAGACTTTCGGCGATCACCTGTTCGATCCGATGGCCGAGACGGTGGCCTATGGAGAAAAGACAGTGAAGCTGACCAGCAAGGAATTCGCCCTTGCCCTGGCCTTTTTCCGCAACATGAACCGGCCCCTGGGCCGCGCCTATCTCCTGGAGACGGTCTGGGGCCGCAATCCGGATCTTCCCACACGCACCCTCGACGCCCACGTTTCACGCATCCGCGCCAAGCTCGACCTTCGCCCGGCGCTGGGCTACCGACTGGCCCCCGTCTACAGCTACGGTTACCGCCTGGAGGCGATCACCGACGGCGCCGAGGAGTCTTCCGCCCCATGAAGGTCATCCACCTCGCCGTGGCCGTCGCCTGCGCCATCGGCCTTGGCTTGGCGCCTTCCGGCGCCAAGGCTCAGGCAGGTCAGGCGCCGGCCGACATCGCCACCTACGTCGTGCGGCCGGGAGACACGCTCTACGGCCTCGCTGAGCGCTACATGATCCGGCCGGGCGACGCATCGCAGGTAGGCCGCCTCAATCGCATCGCCGAGCCGCGGCGTCTTCAGCCGGGAACGATCCTGCGGATTCCCGCTCGCCTGCTACGCACCGAACCCGTCGTCGCCCGCCTGGCCGCCTTCCGCGGGGATGTGACAATCATCGCTCCGGCGGGACCGCTGGCGCCTGTGATCGGGCTGGTGGTGCCTGAGGGTTCACGCCTGACCACCGCCGCCGGCGCCTTCCTGACCCTGGAAATGCCCGATGGCTCCCGCATCACCCTGCCCTCGCAAAGCCGGGTGGTGCTCGATCGCGCCCGGCGAGTGCTTCTGACCGGAGACATCCAACGTCGGCTGACCCTGGAGGCCGGGCGCAGCAGTTCGGTGGTCACTCCAGCGCCGACTCCAGGCAGCAGCTTCATCATCCAGACCCCTCTCACGGTCTCGGCGGTGCGCGGCACCGAGTTCCGCGTGGGCCACGACGCCGAGGCCAACCACTCAACCCTTGAAGTGGTCGAAGGCTCGGTCGGCGCCCAGGCAAGCTATGAGCCCGGCGAAATTCTCGTGCCTCAGGCGTTCGGCCGCCGGGCCGACGCCACCAGCGCCTCTGCGCCGCAAGCTCTCCTGCCGGGCCCAAAGCTCCGCAATCCTGGCCGGCCGCAGGACGAGCCGGAGCTCAGCTTCAGCCTCGTCCCCGTCGATGGGGCGCAAAGCTATCGAGGCCAGTTGGCGACGGATGCGGGCTTCGTCGACATCCTTGCCGAAAACCAGAGCGACGGGACGATCCTGACCTTCGCTTCGGCGCCCAACGCTATCTATTTCCTACGCCTGACGGCCCTCGACGCTGACGGCCTCGAGGGGCTGCCCGAGGTCTACGCCATCGAGCGCCGGCTGAACGCCATCGGCCTTGAACCGCCCGCGGGCCTGGAAGGGGTGGATCGCAGCTTCCTGTTCCGCTGGAGCGACTCCGGCGACGGTGTCGCCAGCTTCCGCTTCCAGCTCGCCGCCAACCCTGAGATGGACGGCCCGATCATCGATGAGCCAGGTCTGGCCGAGCGCCAGATCTCCGTCGCCGAACTCCCGGATGGCGTCTATTTCTGGCGGGTCCTGGTCACGCGCTTTGAGGACGGGCGCACCTTCGAGAAGTGGTCTCCCGTCCAGCGGTTCCAGCTGGGCGGCTGACCCTGGCCTCGCCCGTACCACCTCGTGGCGGACATCAGCGCTCGTGGCTGAGGGGCGAATGGCTGCTGACCACAGTCTTGGCCCTGACGCTGACCGGACTCCTGGCCTGGAGCGGGGCCGCCAACCGGTTCGACAATCTGCTCTACGACGCCCTGCTGCGGCACGCGCAACGACCAGTCAGTGACCAGATCATCCTTGTCGTCATTGATGATCGAAGCCTTCAAGAGGTGGGAGCCTGGCCCTGGCCTCGGCAGGTCCACGCAGCTATCGTGGAGCGCATAGGAGCTGCAGGCCCGAAGGCCCTGGCCTATGATGTGCTCTTCATAGAGCCCGGTTCGGAGCCTGCCGCCGACCAGGCCTTGGGCGACGCCCTCTCCGCGACAGGCGTCGCGGCCCTCCCCCTGCTCATCGAGTCCCCGGGACCCGACGGCGCCGCCTTCGCCCTGCGCCCGCCGGCCCGCGAGATCGCCGAAGGCGCCGCAGGCCTGGGCCAGGTCAACCTCCAGTTCGATCGCGACGGCGTCGTCCGACGCGCCGCCCTCCTCGAGAACGCCGGCGGCCAGGAGGTGCTCCACCTCATGGAAGTCGCGCGGCGGATCGGCCAAGGGCTTCCCCCGCCCAAGATCCCCACGCATCCCCCAGACGGCCCTCTGGTGCGCGCCAAGCCGATCCTGATTCCCTATGCCGGGCCGCCGGGCCACTATCGCTCCATCTCGGTCAGCAGCATCCTGGCCGACGAGACGCCGTCGGAATTCCTGCACGATCGCTACGTCCTCGTCGGCGCCACCGCCGCAGGACTCCACGACAGCTACGCCACACCCACCAGCAGCGCCGCTCAGCTGACGCCCGGGGTCGAGATCCAGGCCCATCTGCTGGACGCCCTCCTGCAAGGGCGGACGATCAACTCGCTGGACCGCGGGGTCCACACGACCCTGGCCCTGGCCCTGGTTCTCGTTCTGCTCCTGGGTCTTCTGAGACTGGGGCCTCGAGAAAACCTCCTCCTTGGCGTCGCCCTGATGGTTCTGATCCCAGCAGTCAGCGCCGGGGCGCTCCTGACCCTTAACCTCTGGGCGCCGCCGGCGGCCCCACTGATCGGAATTCTGGTCGTCCTGCCGCTCTGGGCCTGGCGTCGGCTCGAGGCATCCAGCCGCTACATGGTGCGCGAGTTGGCCCGCTTCTCCGCCGAACCCGACCTGCTCGCCCGCGCCACCCAGGCCGCCGAAGGGCAGGACATCGTCGCCCGGCAGATCGCGTTGATGGAAGACACCATCGCCCGAGCGCGGGACGCTCGCCGTTTTGCGCACGCCACCCTGCAGGGTCTGCCCGACCCTACGCTGGTTCTGACAGCCACTGGCGAGATCAGCTTCGCCAATGCAGCTGCGAGACAGGTCTTTCCCAAGGCTCAGACTTCGAAACTTGCGGCCCTATTGGAGGGCTGGACCGCCGAGGGTTTGCGCCTGGATGACCTGGTGCTCGGCGAATCCGAGGAAACTGGTGAGCTGGTCAGCCCCACGGGGACAGTCTTCCATGTCACCCGGGTGCGCTATCAGGCCGAGGCTGACGCGCAGCTGGCCTGGATCCTGCGGTTGACAGACATCACGCCGATTCGCGCCGCCGCGGCCCAGCGCGAACGCCTCCTCCAGCTGCTGAGCCACGACATGCGTTCGCCACAGGCCTCGATTCTGGCGGTCTTGGACTCGCCGTCAGCCGAGGGCGCGCCCGCAACGATCGTACTACGCATCGCCGGCTACGCCCGCCGAACCCTCGCCCTGGCCGACAATTTCATTCACCTTGCCCGCGCTGAGTCAGGCGCCCTGGCGTGGGAGGTTCTCGACCTCTCTGACCTCGTCACCGAGGCGGCCGACGACCTCTGGCCTCGGGCCCAGCGCGCGGGCGTGACCATCAGCCTCCAAACCCCACCCGACGACCTGCTGGTCCATGGCGACCGAGCGCTGCTTTCGCGCACCTTGTCCAACCTGCTGGACAACGCCCTCAAATATGGCGGCCAGGCCAGCGAGATCACCTGTACCCTATGGTCTGACGGCGATCAGGTCGTCTGCGAGATTGCCGATCAGGGGCCAGGCGTAGCCGAGGACGCCTTGGCGCGCGTCTTCAAGCCTTTCCATCGCCTCAGCCGATCAGAAGCCCCAGGCGTCGGGGGCGCTGGCCTGGGCCTTAGCCTCGTCAGCGAAGTCGTGCAGCGCCACCACGGCGAGGTCGCTTGCCGCAATGCAGGGCCATCGGGAGGCGCCGTTTTCACCCTGCGCCTGCCGCAGGCTATTCAGGCCTGAAGCGCGCCGCCAAGGCCGCCGTCAGGATCGGTCCCATGGCCTCGATCTCACCGGCCGGCCCCTGTTGCTGCGCATTGGCGCGGAAGGCCGCGGCCCCGGTCTGGGTGTCGAGCAGCACAAGGGTCAGGCTGTAGTGGCTCCGCCGCCGCTGCCAGAATCGCGCCTTGCGGCTCTCCGCTAGCCACTGCGCCGCCGCTCCATCGGCCCCGGGCATAAGGGCGCCCACCCCGGCGGGGCGCTCGGCCAGGCTGGCCTGAACCAGATAATCCGTCTTCACCCCATCCTCGCTGATGGTTCGGAAGCCCGCAGCGCTCAGCGCCTCCTGCAGGCCCCCTGCCAAGGCCAAAGAGCTCGGCGCCATACGCACGGTGGCTCCGGACGGCGGCGGCGCCTCGGGTTGCAGGGCCAGATCGACCGGCTGCGTGGCGCAGCCCGCCAGCCCTGCGCATACTAAACCTGCAAGAACCATCCCGCGCCGCATGTCGCCCCCTCCGCCAGATGACCTGAATAGACACCCGGACCCTTGCAGGTCCAACCCCCTCGACCAACTTCTACCCGGATATTATTGACGGCGTCGTCCCCACGGGTCAGGAAGCGAGATGGAGCCCGCCATGACCCCCACCTTGACCGCATTCCTCAATGGCGTACGCATCGCCAGCGGCGACGTCGCCCAGGTCGCCGCCGTTCTTCGCGCCCGCACTGAAGACCTTGAGGCGTCGCCGATTCTCCTGTCCGACGTGGACGGCCGGACGGTGGATATCGATCTGCGGCCCCCGGCTGAAATCCCCGCGGTGGAGAAGACGCCCGCCGCCCGTCCCGGCCGCGGTCGACCACGCCTCGGCGTCGTCCCACGGGAGGTCACCCTTCTGCCCCGCCACTGGGACTGGCTCGCAGCTCAGCCCGGCGGCGCCTCAGCCGCCCTCCGTCGCCTGGTGGAGGAGGCTCGTAAGACTCACGCCGACACAGATCGCCTACGAACGCAGAGAGAGGCCGCCTATCGCGCGATGTCCGCCCTGGCCGGCGACGCCGCCGGCTTCGAAGCCGCCGCCCGCGCCCTGTTCGCCGGCGACCGCGAAGGGCTCGACGCCATCCTGGCGACCTGGCCCGCTGACGTCGCCGCTTACATTCTGGCGCGCCTCGACACCTAGCGGCCCTTCGGCGCGCCCAGCGCCTGCTGAGCCTGGTGCGTTTCGACGGCGAGCCTGCGGGCGGCGTCGCAGGCGACCAGATCGGCGCCCCGCGTCACATAGCCGATCTCCAGATCCGCCAGCGTCGGCGCGGCGGGCAGCTGATGCAGCGTGCAAGGGCGCAGGGCTTCAGGCGCCAGGCTCAGCTGCGGCGCAGCCGACAAGTTCGGGGGCGGCTTGGCACAGCTGGCGATCAGCAGCGTGCAGGCGATCGGCGCGAGCCGGATCCAGGGGCGCATGGCCATCCTCCGTGTTCAGGGCTTGGGGAATGAAGGCGGCCACGGCCTGGTCGGCGCGGCTGCTGCGGGCCAGGGCCTCGCTCAGGCGCGCCTGGGCCGCTCGCTCGCCTTCGGCTTCCAGGCGGGCGACGTTCCGCTGTTGGGTAAGCGCCGCAACAGCGTCCCGATGAAGCTCCGCCCCATCCCGGCGTCCGGCGACATAGAGCGAGAGGGCTGAGGCGGCCAGGCCGCCCGCGGCGATGGCGACCATGATCAAGCGCAGGTTCATGCCGACAGGCCTCTCACATAGCCGCCGCCCGGCCGCCAGGTCAGCACCTCGCGCCGCCACCGGCCGCCCAGGCCCAGGTGGATCCAGGCCCCGGCCTCTTCGATCAACTGGTCGAAGGCGAGGTCCGACTCCGCGATCGCCCGGCACACGGTCAGGGGCGAGCCGAACCGGGGGCAGATGAAATCCGCCGCCTCGCCGCGCATGTGGGCGCTGGTCATCGAGCCGCCCACCGCCCGGTTCACTGCCGGCGAACGATAGCCGCTGGTGATCAGCATTGGTGCGTCCCCGAGCAGGACTCGAACCTCCTCGAGCACCCGCGCTGTAGCCTTGAGACGCTTGAGCACGGCCGGCGCCGGGCGATTGTCCAGACCGCGCTGCTGGGTGGCGATCATTTCTTCCAGGGAAAAGTGCGCCGAAAGCCATGTGGTCATGGCCGGCCTCCAGTTCTTCGACAGATTGGAAAGATTCAGTCCAGGTCGCGCCGGCCGGCGGCCACCAGCTTGGCCCAGTCGGTCACCGTGGCCCCGGCGAGATACAGGGTGCCCAGCACGATATTGGCCCCGATCAGCGCCAGCCCCAGCCACTTCAGGGCGACCGGATCGTCCAGCCGCAGGATGATCGCCGCAAGCCCGGCGAAATTGGCCCCGCAGGCGCAATAGGTGAAGATGCGGCGATAGAGCCACCGCACCTCGATGGGCGGTCGCGGCTCGCTCACGGGCCGCTCGCAGGCTTCAGGCCCAGCCCCGCCAGGAACGCGATCAGCCCGGTGGCCAGCCATGGCATGCTGCGCGCCAGCCAGGTCCAGAAGTCGGCCGCCCCGGCCACCCGGTCACGCTGGCTTTCCAATTGGTCGATGCGGCCCAGGGCGCCCTTCAGCTCGCCGCGCAGGCCCTCCACCAGCTTGCCGGCTTCCAGCGCCTCCAGCCGCGCGAGGCGCTCCCGCACATCGTCCATCTTGGCCGCCAGTCCTTCCAGGCGGGCAGTCTGAGCGGCCACGTGTTCGCCGATCTGCCGCAGGGCCACGATCTGGGCGTTCGCATGGTCGATTCCGTCACCGGCGGGGCTTGTCACCATGCGTTTTTGACCCCTGTGACGGTGCTGGCGATGGCGGCCGCCTGGGTTAGATTGTCGAGGAAACCCGGCGTATCCGTCCGCGTCCCCTGGGTGCTGGATGTCCCCTCGGTCGTGGAACCACGGAACAGCTCCAGGGGCAGCTTGGCCATGATGTCTGCCTGGCTGTTCAGGGCCGTGTAGGGGGCCATGCGATAGGCCTGATCCACACTCCGCGCCTGCGCGCCAATCGCCGCCTGTGTCGCCACGTCGTCGCGGTCGCTGGCCGCCCGCGACCCGGCCAGGCCCGTCAGGCTGTTGGCCGCTTGCAGGCGCAGGGCTGCGTTCTGGGCGGCCAGCTGCGCATTCTGCGTCGAGGCCTGCTGCCGGCGATCGGCGTCCTGGCTGGCCAGCCCGGCGCTGGTGTTGAACATGCCGGCCAGCAGGTTGGACACCTGGGCGTTCCGCGCTCGCGCCAACTCGCCCTCGGTGAGCGAGCGGGTGAGCGCAGCGCCCGAGCCGCCAAACGCCCCCTGCCCTGCCAGGTCCAGCGCCTGGCTGGCCCGCGTCCGCCCCGCTGCTGCGTCGAAATCGGCTGTGGCGGCGTCCACCACCTGGTTCCGATAGGGGTTATAGTAGGCCTCGATCCCGTCGAGCAGGCTGGCGGATTGGACGCTGGGCGCCTGCTGCGCGGCCACGCCCCGCACCCAGTCGGCGGCTTCGTCATAGGCGAAGCCATAGCCGTTCAGACCGGCGGCGCCCCGCATCGCCTGCTGCTCTAGCCCGTTCAGGGGCGCGACCAGGCTATAGGGATCCACTTGGCCCAGCTGGCCGACCCGGGCGCTCAGGCCCTGCACGTCATCGGTCACCCACTGCGGATTGGTCGGCGTCACGGTCGCCCGTTCCGTCGTGCTCGAACTCGTCTTCGTCTTCTTCTTGCCCATCACAGGCTCCTTCTCAGAATCTCGCCATGCCGCCGGTAGCCCTGGGCGCTCAGCACCCGCGCCCAGCCCGCTCGGCCTTCGATGGTGACGCATACGCATCCCAGACCGCGCGCCCAGGCCTCGATCCCCGGCCGCAGGTCCAGGATCGTGTCCAGCCGCCCCCCCGCCAGCCAGACGTGCAGGCTGCGGCCCTCTGGACCCTCCACGCACTGGCTGACCAGAGCCCCGCCCTCGCCCGCCCAGAGCTGCGCCTCACCTGTCAGGATCTCATCTCGCAGGGCCGCCTCGTCCCCGTCCTCGGAACGCAGGGCCGGTAGCAGCCAGTTGCGGCACGCCGTCCAGACCTCCGGCGTCACCGCGTTCCCGCCGGAACGACGTCGAACACCGGCCGACCGATCCGCCCCCCGGTCGGCGAGCCCTGCCCGCTCAGCCGGACGCGGAACAGCCGACCGCTCGCCCGCACGTCCACCCGTCCCGTGCCCGGCGCCAGAGGAAAGGGGCCATAGGTCCGGCTCTCCCCCTGGGGCTTGAACCGCGTGCTCAGGCGCAGCGCCGCCGGCCCCGCCTGCCCCGCCATGTCCGGCCACAACCCGCGCACCATCAGGGTCTGGTCCTCGCTCAGAAACTGGTCGGCGCTCTCGATGAACCAGGCGAAGGCCCCGCCGTCGGCCGAGCGCCCCCGTTCGTGCCAGAACACCTGGCCCCCTGGGGTCACGCCGATGGGATCCTGCTGCGGGCCGGCGTCGACGAAGGCCGAGCGCGCCATGATTCCCTTGGACCAGGATCCGTCCCCAAGGCCGACCGCCAGGTACCGACTGTTCTCATTGCCGTCGCGAGCGTCGGGATAGTCGAAACGGACCTCGTCATAGATGCTGATGGACGCCGCCGTGATCTTGTCGCCCTGGGCGCTGGCCAGGTTCTGGGCCATCTCGTCCCGGATCGGGCATGGAACGATCTGCACCGCGCCGCCCAGGCTGTAGTTGCGAAACTGCAGGTCCGGGGCCAGCCAGACGGCCTGCGAGCCGGCGATGGCGAAGGCGTTGGGGCCGATCAGGCCGCAATGCTCACCGACGGGATCGAACCGCCAGGGTTGGTTCAGCGCCCCGACGAAGGTCCCGACGAACAGCCGGTCGGAGGTCCAGACCAGGATGAACTGTCCGGCCACACTGGCCCCGACGATGCGACCGCCGCCCGCCAGGACATATTCCCGCGCCGTGGTGTCGCCCGCGGTGACCCACTCATCGGCCCGCCGCACCCCGCTATGGCGGATGCACAGCGGGTTGAAGAGCCCCGACACCTCCTCGTTGCACCCCAGGGCGAAGATCTGGTCTGTGTGCGCGACCAGGGACGCCGTGACCTGGGCCGGCGCATTGGTCAGCGGCGCGGCCGTCGCGTCCGTGTCATTGGCCCAGGCATAGAGGGTTCCTCCCCGGGGACCGGCGATCAGCCGCTCGCCGAACGCCGAGAGACTCCAGGTCCTGGGGAAATAATCCACTGACGAGGGCGAGGAATAGACGCCCGTCGAATAGGCCCCTGTGCCATAGCCCTGGCCCCCCGTGCCGTCGATTGCGCCGGCGGCGAAAGCCTTCTGAGGCGCGACGACCACTGCCGGGCCGCCGCCCGTCGCGCTCGACGCCGCCGGCGACATGACTTCATAGGTGAAGTGATCGACGTCGATCACCGTGACCGACGCACCTTCGACGTTTGGCGTCGTCCCGCCTAGGTCCGCGGCGCCGGTCACATCGATCAGGTCGCCGTCCGCCAGACCGTGCCCCGCCATGGCGACGCTTACCGTGGCCTCGCCCTCACTCACCGACAGGGGGTCGGCGCTCAGGCTCCGGGGCGGCTGCGCCAGGTTCGGCGTAATGTCGTACAGGCCTCCGCCGATCCACACCTGCAGAGCATTGTGCGCGCCGAAGGCGACGTTCAGCACCGCGGCGTTGTCCGTCCAGGCGAAGACCTTCCGGCAGACGCCAGTCAGAAGCTCGCTGGTCAGGCTCTCCCAGCCCCCGACCACCTGGGGCCGCCCACGCCAGAACCGCACATTGGACCCGTCCGCCCAACGCCCGGCCACCGCAAAGCTCGTATCGTCTCCCACCAGCCCCGGCGGAATATCGAGAGGTATTCTCATCACATCTTCCCCTGGCTAGAATTGACCCATGGACGCCAAGCGCTATTTCATCCCCACGCCCCAGGGCGAGGTGTCTCTGGTCCTTTGCCGTGGAAAAACTCTTAACAGATCAGCGCTTTATCTAGCCTCTATACATTCATATCAAGAGACGACGGTGGCCATTAATAGACGATAACAATAACTACCCGACCGTCACCTCCTGCGCCCGAGTTAATTTCAGCACCACCCGAACCGCCACCGGGTGCGACGCCGCTTGGGCTATTGCCAGGAGCTGTCGCCTTCGAGCCTGGGCCCGCGGCTAGGATTGGCGCTGAGACTTCGGCAAACCCCGCGGCACCGCCGCCACCGCCTCGTCCCGCCTCCGGAGCCCCACCGGCTGCCCCGAACTCGCCAGTCGCCCCCGGCGCGCCGCCGGCGCCGGTGCCGCCTGACCCACCCACACGGTTGATCTCCCCACCGGTCCCAGCGCCACCCGCGCCGCTGGCGCCGGTGGCCAGCCCCCCCTGCCCGCCTGTGGCAACCATTTGAGCGCCGCGAACAGTCACCGTGGTTGCGCCGCCGACCTGACCGTCGACGGATGATCCGGAGCCGCCAGCGCCGACGCTGTAGCTGACCACCTCGTTGCGGCGCAGCTTATAGGACCGGAAGGCCGCCCCGCCGCCGCCGCCGCCGCCAGCCGTGGTGCCGCCGCTCCCGCCGCCGCCGCCCGAGCCGCCGCCGCCCCACATATAGACCAGGGCATGACAGGCCTGCGGGACGACGAAGGCACCCGAGCCCACCTGGAACTCATGAATGGCCAAAAGGCGGACGGCACCGGCCGTACTCCGCCTGCGGGGCTGTTCGCCCCTGGGACCAAGCCCCCTCACTACGGCAACGGATCATAGGCGCCGCCGGAAACCCGACAGACGACGCCGTTGGCCACGGCCGCGCCAATGGCGAAGGCCAAGCCTACGCCAGGCGGCAAGAACAGAGGGTCCTCCTCACTGGCCTCGAATAAAGCCCTAGCGCCCGCTGCGCTGCCCGAGGGCGCGGTATTCGGCAGGTTCGCGGAGTCGATCAGCGTGTCCGTCGATCCGACCCGGGCATAGAGCTGGCAGTGAATCACCGCCCCAGGTGCAGCTCGGGTCAGGGCGTAGGCCTTGGTAATTCGCAGGCCCTGCACATTGTCGGCGGCGGGCACGACCTCCACTGCGTGGGTCGGGAGGTGAAACTCCGTTTCGGCTGTGGTCGCCACCGCCATATAGGCGATGGTCCGCTGCACGGCGATGAACTGGTTCGTGGCGATGGCGCTCATGGGCTCTCCTCAACCGAAATAAATCAGGCCGGCCGCGCGCCGGTCGGCGGCGGTGGCCCGTTGAGTCTGATCGTGGACATAGTCGGGAAGGCTGGTGACCAGGCTCCAGCCGGCGTCATCGCCGTCCGTGGCGACCACCTTGCCGGCGTTGCCGGCCTGGGCCGGCAAGGCGCCGGCGTTGTAGCTCCAGGCCACAGCCTCGACATAAGCCTTCAAGGTCACGCCGCCGACCCCCAGGGGGAAGACATTGGTTCCGTCGCAGGCCGTCAGGGTCACGTCCTGACTGTCGACCACCGCCGTGGTTCCGGCCCCGGTGGTCAGAGTGACCGGGCCGCTGGCGGCGTTGCGCACCAGATAGATCTTGCTCGCCGCTGGCAGGGTCACCGTGGCCGGACCAGCGCCGGTAAAGTCCAGCATGGCCCGCCGGGCCTCGTCGTCGCCGACATTGGCGCTGGTCAGCACATGATCGCCTGCCAGCACGATGGCGCTGCGCCCGGCGATCGCCTGGTCCAGCCGGTCGATGACCGTGTTCAGCCGCGGGGCGCCCCAGGTGTTGAGGTTCTCCCCAGCCGCCTGCATCTCCAGGCGCAGGGAGGCGGTGTAGGTCGAAGGCATCAGATGACAGCTCCCGTATCTTGCCGCACCCAGACGGTCCCATCGGAGACCGCCAGGGTGGAAAGGTCAGCCACCAGGACCAGGGTCTGCGGCCAGGCCTTGGCCGGCGGCAGTTCGGCGGCGTCACAGGCGAAGATCCGCGTCGGCGCGCCGGGCTCCTGCAGGGCGCGCACCGCCTCCACCAGCTCGCCCAGCAAGGGCCGCAGGGCCTGTGGAACGTCCGGCCCCACGCTCAACATGGGACAGCTTCGGGCCGAGGCAGGTCGGTGACCAGGTTCGCTATCCCATGCCGCCGGGCGTCGGCGGCGCGGGCCTGGGCCAGGGCCAATTCGAACCGGGCGTTGAAATGCCCGGCCATCTCCCCATCCCGCAGATACGGACAGGCCTCGGCCAGGGCGGCGAACAGATAGAGGTCCGGGTGTTCGGCCAGGACCGCGTTGTTCGGCGCCTCGGCGCTGAGCGCCAGCCGCCCCACCTGCCGCAGCACGAAGCCGGTTTCCTGGTCGCAGGGGCGGTCGAGTACGATCGCGCGCCCCTCCAGACTCCAATAGTCCGGCCGGCCGCCCACATCGCCGCGCGGCAGCAGGCCCGCCGGGCGATAGCGCATCGCGACGCGCACCGCCCCGTCCTCCCGCCAAAGCCCGAGGGCCTCGCGGCAGTCGGCTGGCAGGTCCAGGCGCGGCGCCCCGGGCGCGGCGGTCAGGCTCGCCTCGGACTCCATCACCGCCAGCCGCAGCTCACGGTTCAGCCGCGCCTCGGCCAGGGTGATGAAATCGGCCGCTCGGCCGGCCAGGTCGCTCCGCTCCAGCCAGTCGGCCACAGCGGTCTTCAGGTCCTCATAGGTCACGAGCGCCATGCGCCCTCCTCCCTGCCAGACGGGCGGCGGCGGGCCAGGCCCGCGCCGCCCCGGTTCGCGTCGCCCCGTTCGCGTCGAACGGGGGGCGGCCCTAGTTGTTGGCCAGGCGGCAGGCCAGTTGCGGGCGCAGGGTCTGGAAGCCGTAGAGGACGTCCAGGCGACAGGGGAACTTGTCGTTGTTGATGTCGTACTGCCGCACGATCCGCATCGACACGCCGTCGAACACCTCTCTCGCGGCGAAATCCACGCCCCGCGGCATCACCATGTCGGCGGTGGCGAAGGCGAAGGCGCCTTTGTGGTAGGCCATGGACACCCCGTGGGCCGCGCCGCCCGTCCCGGCCACCTGGATCTGCGCATTGTCGCCGGGTGCGCCCGAGACGTTCTGCGCGGCGCCCGTGGTGATGATGGCCGGCGAGATCTGCAGGCTGGCCACGCCAGAGCCGTTGGAGCTGGCGTCGGCCTTCACCACGAACTGCTGCTGCACGCCGGTGGACTGCTTGGTCTCCGGATGCACCCGGAAGACGCCGGTGATGGTGAACACGTCGCCGGCCTTCAGGACGGCCGTGCTGTTCGACCAGCCGTCGGTGGCCAGCGTCGCACCCGTCTGACCAGCCCCATTCACCGCCGGCGAACCCGCCTTGGTCCCCACCGTGTGCGAGGGCCAGAGCGTGTTCTCCATGAAGTCGAAGCCGGCGCTGCGGCCCATGAAGCCTTCGCGGTACTGCTTGGAGATGCTGGCCTTGTCGTTGAACAGGCCCTTCAGGGCGTCGACCAGGTCCACATTGTCCTGGGTGTTCAGGTTGCAGGTCCGGCCGGCCAGCGGCGCCAGATTGTCCACCAGGATCTTCCGGCCCTGCAGGATCTTGGCGAAGCTGGCGGCCGCGCCCTGGTTGTTCACCTGGCTGTAGACGTCCTTGTACATGCCCATGGCGTCAGCCTCGATATTGGCCGCCAGCACGCTCATGGCCGGTTCGATGATCCGCTCGGAGAAGTCGTCCAGCGACAGGGTCAGGTCCACCGAGGTGAAGTTGAGGTCCACGCCCTTCTGGGTCTGCACCTTCAGCTCGACGCTGGTCTCGGTGGTATCCTGGGCGTCGAGCGTCGGGCCGGTGCGCACCACATACTGGTTGGGCAGGCGCACCTTCAGGGTGTCGCCCACCTTGGCGCCCTGGCGCGCGAAGCTGTCGTCATACTCCCGCGTGATCGAACCCACGAAGTTCAGCTTCTGGTGCAGCACACGCAGGGCCTCGCGGGTGACGGCGGTCGGGGAAAGCAGCGAATTGGCCATGAGGTCTCGTCTTCCTTGAGGATGGAATGCAGGTCGGCGCGGCTGCGCCGGTCGGGTTGTCGGATAGGGATCAGGCGCGCGCGTGCGCCCGGAGGGTCACGCCGGGGGCTGCAGCGCCTGCGATTTCAGAATACGGCCCGGCGCGCAGCGCCGGAGCCCTTAGTCGACGAAGGTCACGCCGCGCTCGGGCGCCAGGCGAACGCTGACGATATCCTTCAGCGCCAGCTCGCCGTCGAAGTCCTGACCAGGGGCCGGGATGAACATGTTGACCACGTCGGGCCAGGTCCGGGGATCGATGCTCAGGGCGTCGCCGGCATAGCGCGGGCCAACCGCCACCAGTTTCAGATCCTCCGGCGGCAGGCCGTCATAGAGGATCGGCGGATCCATCTCCATCAGCCACCGCCCACCATTCAGAGGCCGCACCACCTCGCCGGGCCAGTCCTGGTCGTCCCGAGAATCGACCTTGCGCAAAGTCAGGCAGGCCCGCCCCCAAACCGACATCGGCACAGGCGTGTGGGGCGGTGCTATGGACGGCGAGGATGGCGACTTCCGACGGCCAAACAGTTTGTCGAGCAGGCTCATGAGATTTCACCATTCCTGCAGGTGGACCAGGAAGTATAGAACGAATTGAGAACAATATTCCAGATCAACGACCTGGTACGCCCCGTCAGTTCAGAATTCGGGGTTGACCCCCGAGACACGCGTCGTGCGCAACTGAGACACGGGGTCTGGCACAAGAACTTCGTCCCACCCTCCCCGGTTTGATCCGAGCGGCTCGGCGGGGCGCGTCTTGAAGTCCGTAAGATCTTTAGTGCGCCCCTGGATGACAAACCGTCCGCTGTTCTGTGGTGGTAGACCCGCGTCATCACGAAAATCGGGTGATCTGTCGGGCCTACGCCGCGTCCACGAATGCCCGTATGGCAGAGCCTCGTCGCCGAATACGCGATAGAGAGTTTGACCCACGTAGGGCTCTCCGCGCAACCGGCGCCCGACATTGACCAAACCGGCGGCCACGCGCGGAGCTGCGACCGCTGCGCCGCGGATTACCGCCACTCCACCACCGATGAAGTCAGCCGGCGAAGGCGCTTCATCCGCCTTCCCGGTGGCGATCCACCGCGCGGAATGCACCGAGCCATCGCTTTGGAAGCGAGTCACGGAGAAGGCTTCGGCGCCGTTGTTCCGGGTCTGTACGATCTGGGTCGTCATTGGCTCGAGAGGTGCGCCCGCCGCACGTCGCCCCTGGGCGACGGGGTACACATGCCCCGCCATCACCGCCCCGCCATGGCCTGAGCGTTCCTGCGGCGCATCCACTCGGTCGCGCCCATGTCGTCTCGCACGGCTCTGGCCGGGGCCGAGCCGCCGCCCACCTGCACGGCGGGCCGCACCTGCATGGCAGGCGCCCGGGCCGGCGCACCGCCCATCTGCGGCGCCTGCGCCTGCAGCGCCGCCTCGCCCTGCTGGGCCCGGTGCAGGATCATCCACAGCCGAGGATCGGCCACCTCGCGCAGTTCCTCCAGGGTGACGCCGAAGGCCTGGGCGTATTCCACCAGCTTGGCCGCCACCTCCGGCGACCAGCCCTCGATCTGGCCGGCCAGCACCCGGCCGGTCTCCTCCAGCTCGATCCGCGCCCGCTCGCCCGCCGCGGCCCGGGCCATCTCGTCCTGCTGGGCCAGGGCCTGGCCATAGGCCTCGCGGGCCTGGGCGATGTCGTTCGCCTGCGCCCACAGCGCCTGGGCCAGTTGCGGGTCCTGCTGGCTCAGCGCCTGCCAGTCGACGCCCTCGAACTGGGTCAGCTGCTGCTCCAGCGCAATCAACACCGCCCGGTCCTGCGCGCTGGCGCCGGCCAGCTCGGCCTCCAGCTCCATCATCTTCGCCCGCTCGGCCAAGGCCCGGCGCTCGGCCGCCACGGCCTGGGCGGCTGTTTCATGGTCGATATTGGCCATCAGCTGCGCCTTCAGCGCCCGCGGCAGGCGATAGAACTGCCCGCCGTGCTCGATCTCCTCGATCGCATCGGCCTCTGCGCCGGGGCCGAGCAGGCGCGGATCGGCGCCCGAAAGGGTCGGGTCTTGCATCATGGGTCATGTCCTTGGAATTCGGGCGGCCATGCCGCTCCGGGCTCAATCTTGGGAGGCGATAGGCCTCAGTCGGTTTCCGGCCAGGCCTCGTCCGGCGACAGGTCGGCCCGCGGCAGGGTCTCCAGTTGCGGGCGCACCGCTGCATGCCGCTCATCGGCGAGCACCGCTGGCGACAGCGCAAAGGCCCCGGCGTGCGCCCCGGCCAGGATTCGTCGGGGTTTCAGTTGTGGTCCAGCGATGGCTGTAGCCAGAACCTCGTCCATCAGCAGCAGCGTCACCCCCATGATCCGACCTCCGCCAGATATCGACCAAGGGCCGAATGAAGCGCCGCCCCCTGCTCGGCGGTCAGGCCGGCGCCGAAGTGCGCCGCCGCCAGTCGCCAGCTGCTCAGCGCGCCTTCCGTGCCGCTCGCCGCGTAGCCGTGCAGGATCAAACGCTGGGCGGCCACCGCCGTGATGGCCTCCACGGGTTCGCTGAGCAGCGCCCCATCCTTGAGCACCAGGTACGAGTCCGTCGTCCGCCGGCTCATCATGGTGTGGCCGAGACCGCTGGGAATTCCGACCTGGCGGTTGGTGGTGCAGTTGGACCGCGTCGTCACCTGGCCAGAGCTGTTGCGCGGGTGGATCCGGTTGCGCGAATTGCCGAAGGCGCAGCCTACGCTCTGACCGGCCACGGCCCATACGCCGGCATGATGGTCGGCGGCCTGATAAAGTCCGCTCCCCTGCAGGAAGCCGGTCTCCAGGAAGCTCGTCGCCCCGTCGCCCTCATAGCCGGACCAGGGCGTGAAAACCGGGCTGTTGATCGGCGAAAGGCCGCCCACGAGCGGCTGCGCCCAGTTCACCCCGGCCGCCTGTTCGTCGCCGGCCGCCATCACGAACAGGGCGTCCAGCCGCCCCCACACCTCCGCAGAGATCAGAGCCGCGATCATCTGGTCCATGGCGGCCGCCTGCGCCGGTTCCGGCGCCTGGGCCATCTGCGCGATCACCGCCTCGCTCTGGGGCCGCAGGGCCTGAGCGCCGCGAACGGCGACGCCGCTGGCCAGGCCCTGGGCCAACTTGCAGCCCCCGCTCACTGGCTCAGGCGGTAGTTCACCGTCCCTGAACTCAGGGCCGTGCAGTTCAGCCGGTAAAGGACTCCGGCCTCGGGCTCCTCCATCACCGCCGAGATCGGCGCGGCATAGGCCGCCGGCGTGCCCGCCCCGTCGCGGGAACACTCCAGCCAGGTCGCGCCGGCGTCGAAGGACCGTTCCACCCGCACGCTGCCGGAGAAGGTTCCCCACAGCGACAGGTTGAACCTGCGCGGGGCGCCGGGCCGCGAGTCAGGCGCAAATCGTTCGCTCGGGCCCGTCGCTGTGAACGCGCCCATCACCTTGCCGGTGGCCATGTGCTTGATCCTTGAAAGGTCTGGAAAGAAAGGTCAGTCGGCGGGACGCGCGGCGCCCGCCACCTTCAGCCGGTTGGTCTCGGCTTCGAAGGCGGCGATCTCCAGCTTGCGGGTCTCCAGCGCCTGGTCCCGCGCCATGGCCTCCAGCTTCTGGTTGGCGCCCGCCAGGGCCTGGGACAGCTTCTCGATGGCCGCGCGCGCCTCGCCCCGCACCTGGGCCGGCAGCAGGCTCGAAAGCCGCTGGGCGATCTCGTCGGCGCCGGGCCAATCCAGGTTGCGCGCCAGCAGGTCGCCGATCACCGGGGCTGCGGCCGGATAGGCCTGGATTAGCTGGATCATCTGGGTCGCCGCCTCTTCCCGGCGGCTGGTGAAGCTGGGGCCGGCCCGCACCGTCAGGTCGTACTTGCCGACGCTCAGATCATAGATCCGCTTCACCTCGCGCACCTGGCCCTGCGCATCGGCCTCCCGCACCGCCACCGGCTGGTTCACCGCCGCCAGTCTCGCCTCCCCGCTCGGCCCCAGCACGCGCACCACCCGCGGGGCTGCGTACACCTTGGGGATCAGGTCGATCAGTATCCGCCCGGCGTGCCGGATCGCCCGGCTCAGATTGTCGATATAGTGGAAGGTAGAGACGTCCCCCTCCCGCTGGCGGGCCATGATCGCCCGGCCGCTGGTCTCATTGGACCGCGCCCCCAGGCTGGCGTCATGCAGGCCCATGATCGCCTTCATATCGTCGCTGGCGTTCAGCGCCTCCTGCAGCGCGCCGGCCGGCACGCCGGCGAAGGGTTGGCGCATCGGCGGCTCAGGGCCATCATATTCCAGATAGGCATGGGTCTGAACGTTGGCGCTCGCCCACTTCTCCGCATCGGTCTCGAAGGCGCCCTTGCGTCCGATGAACGGCGCCTTGGGCGCCAGGGCGACCAGCTCCGTCGTCGTGGTCCGCCAGTAGTTGAACATCCTCTGGGGGTCCTTGGCGTCGCGGACCAGGCTGCGCAGCCGCCGCCTGCCATCGATCCGCAGCTCCTCGCCATAGACCGGCACGATGGGAATGAACCGTCCGGCCCACTCCACGGTCTCCAGCACCTCGGCGCCGGTGACCACATGCTGCACTACCCTGTGGCTCGCCACCTGCCGCGGTGATCCGACGACGCTGACGCCCAGGGCGTCGAACAGCCCCTTCTGCGCCTCATAGGCGGAAAGCTCGATCACCTGCCCGTCGCTTAAGGCCACGATCTTGCGGGCCACCGCCTCGCGCCGCCAGAACTCGGCCACCGTCACCCGGTCGCCGTCGCCCCAAGCCTCGGCCAGGCCGCCATAGGCCGCCCCCGACCAGTCAACTGCCTCGGCGCCCTTCCAGCGCGCCTGAAACGCGGCCCGCGGCAGGCTGTCGACCACGAAGGCGGTGTTCCAGTCCGACGAGTCCGCGGCCGTGGAGTCCGGGTCGCCATAGACGCTGAACGGATCAGCCACCCGCTCGATGATGATGTCCTGCTCGAAGCTGTCGTCCCGGGCGTAGCGGGTGTTGATCCGGAAATAGCCGAAGCCGCAGGTGACGGCGAAATCCAGGGCCGTGTCATAGGCCACCTCGGCGTCGCTCGACTGCTCGATATGGCGGATCAGGCCGTTGAAGATCTCGGCGGTCTGCGGATCGGCGCCGTCGTCCACCGGATGGCAGGCGATGGCCGGCTTGTTCAGCCGCGCATCATTGACCACCTGGCGGATGAAGGCCGGCAGCCGGTTGATGGTCAGGCAGGGCCGCCCGTCCAGCTCCCGATCCCGCCGCACCTTCTCCGGCCATTGCTCGCCGAGCCTGGCAAAGCGCAGGTCGTCGCGCGCCTCCTCGCGGATCTCGGCCTCATGGGCCGACGCGCGCTCAAACGCCTCGCGGGCGTCGCGCAGGATGTCGTCATGGGTCATGCAAACGCCCTTTAGCGTCCCAAACCGGGGACGCTGTGTCAGAGAAATCCGATTTTCCTTATGTCCGGCGGGCCCTTAGCCCGCCGTCTTCACAAACGCCGCGCCATCCCAGGCGTAAGTCTCGTCCTTGCCTTCCGCGGCCTTCACCACCAGGGACGGCGGGCGATCGGCCTCAGCCTCAAGCACCGCCAGCGAGCTGCCGGGCAGCGCCGTCATCAGCCGGCCTGGCGCCAGCATCACCGGATCGCGGCCCGCTGGAAACGCATAGATCGCGAAACTCTCATAGGCTTCGTCCAACAGGATGGCCGCCTGGTCCTCACGCCCGTCGCCATCGAAGTCCGCCCGCACCGCCAGGCGCTGATAGTGGTCGAGCGCCTTTCGCCATGTGGGGTCGTCGCCATAAACGGGCATCAGGTCCGCCGTGGTCCGGAACACCCAACCGTCCGGCGGGGTCACCGTCAGGCGGGGCATGTGGCAGTCCAGTCGGCTGCGAACGCCGCCATGGTCGCGACACTGCTCCCCGTACTGGTAGGCGCGTCCCTTGCAGCCCACCGTGCACGACCCCATCAGCAGGGTGACCATCACGACCGACAACAAGAGGCCTCTCAGTATGGGCCAGGTGGGAAAGGGCGGCGGCTCGGTCACGAAGACATCTCCACGAACCGGCCGTCGATCCAGCCATAGGCGATGTCGTGTGAGCGCCACTCGACCTTCTGCCGCAGGGTAAAGGTCGCCGCCATACCGGAGCCCGCCTCTGGCGCATTCAGCTCCACGGACACCGCATCCACCTCAGCAATGGGCCGCGCCTCGGTCAGGGCGCGCGCCGCGTCCCCGGAGAAGTCGTCCTTGGCGAAGAAGGCGAAGACCCGAAACGCCGTCAACGTCGGGTCCACCAGCACCGCGATCGTATCGCCTTCGCCATCGCCATCGAGATCAGCTCCGGACGTCGTCAGCTCCCCCCACTCCTGGGCCACGCCCTTGACCGCCGCCAGTTCCGCGGGCTCCACACTCTGCCAGCCGCGAGGCGTGCTCCGCCGAGCGCCGATGATGTAGCAGAGGCCGTCTTCCCAGTAGCCGCCCCGGTCATAGCAGCCGCCACTAATCCAGAAGCCGCCGGTGGCGTAGCCGCAACTGCCGGCGCTCAGCATCGCCGCCCCGGCCACCGCCCACCGCATTCTGCGCCCCATCCAAGCCATCAGGCCTCCCGCTGACATGCCAGTTTCACTGGCCGGCCCTCACAAACGACGCGCCATCCCAGGCGAAGGCCTCGTCTTCGCCGTCTGGGGCTTTCACCAACAGCGCGGGCTGCCCGCGACGTCCGTCTTCGCGCACGGCCAGGGCGCGGCCCGGCAACGCCGCGACCGGCTGCGGCCGCGTCACTCGCACCGCCTCGCCGTCCGCCGGAATGGCGAAGACCGCGAAAGTCTCAAAGGTCTCGTCCAGCAGGATCGCCGCCTGGTCTTCCCGCCCGTCGCCGTCGAAGTCGGCCGCCACCGCCAGCCGCTGATAGTGGTCGAGCGCCTCGCGCCAGGCCTGATCGCCATCGCGACCAGGCCGCATTTCGGCCGCCGTGCGGAACACCCAGCCCTCCGGCGGGGCCACGGTCAGTCGCGGCATGTGACAGGCCATGTAGCCCGGCGTCCCGCCATTGGCTCGGCAGCGTTGCGGATACTCAGCCCCGCGGCCCAGGCAGCCGACTGTGCAGGAGCCCATCAGCAGCAGCACCATGACCACCGAAAGCAGACAGCCCCGCAAGATCCGTCCGACCGGAATAGGGGGCGGCTCGATCACCGCGCCACCTCCGCCAGGCGATCCCCGCGCCAGGTGAAGGCCATGTCCCGCCTCTGGCCGTTGATCGTTTGTCGCAGTGTGATCTGCGACGCCCTCTCGGGCTCACGAGGTGGCCCCTCCATGCTCACGGAAACCCTCGAGACGTCTGCGACCCCCTGGGGTTCCGTCAGCGCCACGGCGCGATCCCCGGCAAGATCGTCCTTGCCGTAGAAGACGAACAGACGGAACTGCGTCATCGACGGATTTACCAGGACCCGCGCCATATCCTTTGCGCCATCTCCGTCGAGATCAACGCTGCCCGTCTCAAGGAAGTCCCAGTCCTTCGCGCGACCCGTGAGCGCCGCAAGTTCATCGGAGTCCACGGCCTGCCATCCGCGCGGCAGGTGCTCCAGCGCCCCGCCGCTGTCGTAGCAGACCCCATTCTCCCAATCGCCGTTGTGATCCATGCAGGCGTTGACGCCGACGAGGTCGCCCAAGGCATAGCCGCAGCTTGCGGCGCTCAACATCAACGCCACCACCACCAGGGGTCGCCACTGCCGTCGGCTCCAGGACACCCTCATCGCGCCTCCGAAGATGGGCGCCATACTTCTACGCGAGGATCCCAGACAAAGGTCTCACGGCCCGACTGCGTTTTCAGGGCCAGCTCGGCCGCCCGTCCTGCCTGCGGATCGCCCTCCCTGGCGCTCAGCACGACGTCGGCAAACCCCGTCTGCCCGCGCGGCGGCGTCAGTTGCTCGGGACGAGCGCCCTGACGGAAAACGAAGAGACTGTAGGATCGTCCCGCCTCGTCGATCAGGACCGCGGCCTCGTCGAGCCGCCCGTCGCCATCGAAATCGGCTTCCTCATAAAGCCGCTGCAGCTCGGCTTTCCGCGACTTCGCCAAACCCAGCGCCACCTGCGCCTCCGCCCCAGGCAGGGACCGCCAGCCGCTTGGGGCCGAGGCCCTTAGGGTCCCGTAGTCACATCGGCCCGTCCGCGTGGCGCCGCCGAGGTCGAAGCATTGGTCCTCATAGGCGAACTGCCGCACAGGCTCGACCAACAGCACGACCGCTGCCGCCATAACCCCTGCAGCCAGCGGCAGCAGCGTGGTGCGCCGATCCCAAATCACGCTCGCCCCTCCTAAGATTGGCCAGGAACATAATAGGAACATATCGCCGATGTCCACTCAAGTAGCGATCCGGCAAGCCCGGCTCGCTTGATTTGCATGCAGATCAGTGGAAGTAGCGATCTCCGTACCAGACCTGCTCGATCGAGGGCGGCGCCGGCGGCAAGGCGACTTGGCTGACGAAATCATCCCGCGGCATGGCCGCCGCAGGGATCTGGGTCGCCGATAGACTGGGTGCGACCTCGTTATCATCAGTCCCCAGCGCGCCTTTTGCTGCGGTTAAACCTGCTGCTCGTCCGGCCTCGACCTTCAGCCAAGTTGGCGTTCCATAGTACAGCCTCTCTGCGACGCTGAATCGATCCAAGCCATTAACTAGATCACGGGTGTGAAGCCGCTTGTGAACGTTCGCCGGAAGCTTCATCACGTTGATCGGATGATTGACCAGCCAAAGAGGAAGATTCGACCCCTGGCGAAAGAGCCAGTGGTGGCCTTGCTCCCCACTCTGAAAGTAGCCGGCCCTCGCCATGCGCTTACGCGTCGCGTTCCAGGTTCGGCTACTCCCGATCTTCATCGCGGCGCGAATCCCGGCCTTGCTGTAGGCGGTTGCACCCCAGGCTAATGGATTCAATTCGCTCAGGAGCATGGCGCCATTGATCGCCATCCCCATGCGGTCGCCCTGCTTCCAGTCAGCGATCAGGCCTCGAGAAGCTCCCCAGACGGGTATCATACTCTCTAAGAATCCCGGATCTTTTGACCAGTATCCCACAGTAGCGGGGACAGGCCTCCGGCCTAAAACTTCGACTTCTCGAACGGTGGTTGGGCCATGCGCTGAATTTTCAGCACCCCAAGTGTTTGCCTCATTTCTGCGCGAGCCCAAGTTCGGATCCATGAGCGTTCCTTGTTTCCAGGTAGTGGGGATTTCAGTCTCAGCCCATCCAGCTCCCGCGGGCTCCGCCCGACTTACGGCCGGCGCGCCTGACCGAGGCCCCACGACGGTTGAGCGCGAACTCGCCAAAGGCGTCGGCGCCATGGCTGGCGGCGTCGTGCAGCGGTCCGCCATAGGCCCGCGTCGCCGCATTCCAGCGCTTGCGATAGGCCCGCAGCCTGTCGAGCCCGAGCGCGCAGGCCTCACCGTCAAACCAGGTCATGGGGATCATCAGCCGTGCGGCGTTGATCCGCTCTTCCGGATGGGTCGCCTGCCCCACCTCGATAGGTGAGACGCCCAGGCCGCCCAGGGTCTCGAACCGCGAGCGCCCGCCGGCGCCGAGCTCGCGCACCATCACATCGTGCGGCAGGTGGTGGGTCCCATAGACGTAAGGTTTCGCCGCGATCGCCTCGCGGACAATAGCCTGCAGCCCCTCGCCGCTGGTCTCGAAATAGTCGATGGCCCGCACCTCAGGCCCCACCTGCTGGAAAAACCAGATGGCCGTATAGTCGTCGATGCCCAGGTCCCAGGCCGTGTGCACCGCCAGCGCTGGATCATGCGGAACCCGTCCGATCCGCCCCGCGCTCTGCGCCTCGCCCAGCGGGCCGGCATAGTAGGCGCCGGGCGCAGCCGCATCGAAGTCGACTAGGTATTCCGAGGCGAACCGGGCCTCGCCCTCCTCCTTCGACCCGGTCTCGGCCACCAGCTCGGCCCGCTCCCGGGCCAGCTGGGCCGGCGAGAAAACCCCCGTCTCCGTGGCCGGCGAGCGCTGGGTGAACCAGGCGCCGTCCCGCGCTCTCGCCTCAAAGGCGCGCACCGCATGGTTGCGCCCCCGGGGCGTCCAAAGAAACAGCGCCCAGCCGCCATTCTCCGCCAAGATCGGCCGGATGTAGGTCCAGGCCTCGGGCTTGGCGAGCGCCCATTCGGAGAACACCACGCCGACCGGCGGCGCCCCCACCAGGCTGTCATAATTGTCCGAGCCCAGCACCTGCCAGACCGCGCCATTGGCCAGACGGATGCTCATATCCCCATCCCGCGTCGCGCTCCGGATCTGCGGCGGAAACGCCTCGTCGATCCGCCGCCTTCCCGTGTGCGGGTTCACCGCCTCCCAGATCGCCTTGCGCCCCTGGGCGCTCTCGGGCAGCAGGTGCCAGTAGACGCCGGGCTTCTGCACCGCGCTCACCGCGGTCCAGTTCAGCGCCACATCATCCTTGCCCCAGCGCCGGTGGGCGGCCACGTCGGCCCTCAGGCCCCCGCCCTCCAGATAGCGCCAGAGGCTCGCCTGATAGTCCCGTGGGCTCCAACCATGGGGCAGCTCGATCTCGGGGCCCGTCATTCCGCCGGGCCGGACTCGGCGTCCCCGGCGTCGGAAAACCGCCGCACCACGATGGTCAGCCCGCCCTCGCCCTCCGCGCCCTTGCCCTTGGCGTGGGCGCGGTCCAGCACCTCCCGGGCCGCGGCGATCCGGGCGGTGTCGCTGCCGGCCCCGCGCATGATCTCCGCCAGGGTCTCCACCGCCAACGGCGCCAGGGCCAGGACCGCTTCGCGGGGATCCTTCCGCCGCCGCACCGCCCGCGCCATGAAGCCACCTCTACTCTGAAAAACTCGTCGGACCGTCCGCCCCGCGCCCGCTCCGCGCCCCACGAGAGGCGCGCACTTGGCTCCTGGAGCCGGGCGCGGGGCTCCTGCTGCGCCTGACAACGCCGCCTCGCAGTCACCACCTCAGGGCGCGCCGCCGTCCTCGGGGGAGGGACAAGGGGGCGGCTCGATCCAGGCACGCACCAAGCCGGCCGCCAAAGGCAGCCCGCTCAACGCTTCGCCAGGAGAGATGTCATGCAAGTGCGGGCCTCGCCCGCCGCGGCGTCCTCAGCGCCTCAGACGCAAGAACGACCCATACACAGAGCCTACCAAATTCCCGCGGGAACGCAAGAACAAAATAGGAACAACTAGGGGTTCGCCCTCAGTTGGCAACCGCGCCGCCCCGCGGCACGTTCAAGCTGTCCCGCAACCATCGGAGCTCCCAGATGATACTTCCCAATGGCGCCCACGTGGCCGTCGTCGATGGCGAAAAGCTGGCGCTCTTCCAGAACGTCGGCCACACCGATATCGACCTGAAGGCCCAGCCGACGCCTGAGATCGAGGATCGCGTGTCCGGCGCGCCGGGCCGCATTTCCAGCGACGCCAATCCCGACAACGACACCCAGGCCGAGGACGGCTTCGCCATGGGCGTCGCCGACGTCCTGAACCACATGGTCCTCACCCACCGCGCCGAGAAGCTACTGGTCATCGCCGCGCCCAAGACGCTCGGTCAGCTCCGCAAGGGCTGGCACAAGGAGACCGAAGCCCGCCTGGTCGGCGAGATCGCCAAGGACCTCACCGGCCACACCACCGACCAGATCGCCACGGCCATCCAGAACGCTTAGATTTCGAACGACGAGAGGCGGGACGATCCCCCGCTCCGCCTCTCCACGCCCGCGTTTCCGGCCTCAGCCAGCCGTCCGCGCCGCATAGGCGCCCATCAGCCGCCCGAAGTCCGCCGGCTGCGGAAAGCCTGCAAACCCTTCCACCGCCGGAGTGCTCACCCACGGCAGCTTTTCGGCCGTCATGGTCTCCATGAAGGGCTCCAGCCCCGACGGGTCATCGAACAGGGTCGAGCG
>NZ_JBALUY010000044.1:0-27382 GCF_036963605.1 Phenylobacterium sp.
CGATCCCCAGGGACCGCGCCGCCAGCGCCATATAGCCAAGGCTGAGCACGGCGTTCACCGCCCGGCCGCCCAGCAGGACCCCGGTATTGGCGAGCACCCGGCGCAGCACGCCGTCGCGGGGCGGCTGGGCGCTCATGCCGCAGCGCGCCTGGAACCCAGCAGGAGGGCGATAGCCTCGGCGGCGCGATCAGACGAAGGGCGGGGCTGGATATCGAAGCTTGCCGCGAAGCCGGCCTGCTGCGCCGCCAGATAGGCGCCGTGGCTTGTAAAGGCGCCGTCTAGCCGGTCGAGCAGGTGCTCGGGAGTGTCGAGCACGGGGCCGTAGGTCCAGTGCAGATAGCTTTCGTCGCCCCGCCAATCCACGCCATGGGCGTTCAGGAACACCGCCGGTCGCGGCGCGCGCAGGAACTCGTAGATCTGGCTGGAGACGTCGCCCAGATAGAGGTCTGCGCTGCGGGTATAGGTCATGTCGATCGCCGCCGGCCCGCCCAGATCGATATGGATGCGCGGATGATCGGCGAAGGGGGCGACCGCCTCGCAGGTGGCGGTCGGGGCTTCGTCGGCCAAGCGGATGTGGGGGGCGAAGATCAGGTTGTAGCGGTCATTCGCCGCGAACTGCTCCAGCACCCGGCGACCGAAGCGGGGCCAGGAGCTGAGGCGCGGGTCGAAGTGGGGATTATAGACCACCACCGGACGGTCGTCGGCGAAGGGCTTACGCGGCTGCGGCGTCAGCGCCTCGACGATATCGAACTTGGGATAGCCGACCATGGCGCAGGCCTCGGGCCGCACCAGGCCGCTTTCCACCATCCGGTCCCGCTGCTTGGGCCCCGCCGCCATGACCAGGTTGAACAGGCGAAGGCGCGGCTCGAAGGGGCCGCCCCGGTCGCCGGCGCCGTGCTGAGTGTAGACGAGCCTGGGACCGGTCACGCCCAGGCGCCGGATCAGGGCTGTGGTCCGCTCGGGAGTCACCACCGCCCCGTAGCTGGCGAAGCGGCCGAGATTGGCGACCAGCATGGCGGCCTTGGGCGGCGCCGAAGCGCCGTTCAGTCGCACCGCTCGCAGCCAGGCCGGGCCAAGAAGCACGGGCCGCACCGGGGCGCCGCCGAGCCTGGTCAGCACCTCGTCGATATAGTCGAGCTGGCCCTGGGATGTGGCCGCCAGGTGCACCTCGAACTGCGGCCAGCCCCTGGCCAGGGCCACGGCGATGGGCAGGCTGTGCAGGATCTGGTGGGTCTGCGCGATATAGAGGAAGCAGACCTTGGTGGACGGTTCGCGGCGGGCCATGGCCTAGGCCAGTGGCCGAGTCCGACCAGCGTGGCAATGGCGCGCGCTCACCGCGGCGCCTCAAGGCGCCCACGGACCCCACCTTTCAGAATGATGCGGTCACCGTCCTCGTCGGTGGCGAAGGAGTCGGCCTGGACCTCGCGCGCGCCGGCCTGGACCGTCAGACCCTTCTGGCCGCTGATGGCGCCGGTGCGGGTGTCGATCACCGCCTCGCGGGCCGACAGCTGGGCCTGGCCGCCAGTGTCGATCTTTACCTCGCCGATCAGGCGCAGGGTGTGAGCCGCCTCGTCATAAACCCCGGTCCGGGCGGTCATGCGCTGGATCCGCTCGCCGTCCTGCAGGGTGAGCACCGGCGCGGCGATATCGATCTGGTTCAGGTCCGCCTCGCTGCGCACGCCGCTCTCGCCGGTGATGGCGAAGCGGCGGCCGTCCGGCGCGCGGCCGGAAAACCGCGGGCTCAGCATCCTGGCCGCGTCAGCTTGCGCGGCCTCGGGCGTCGCGCCGGAAAACCCGCCGACCACCACCTGCAGCAGGCAGATCGCCAGCAGGGCGATGGCCGCGATCGGCAGGATGCGGCGCAGGCGCCGGACCTGCACCAGACGGCGGGCGCGGCGCTCAGCCGGGGTCATCAGGTTTGCGGCGCCCATCGCCATGGCCGTGTTCGCTCCCTGCCTGCAATTGCGGGCTCCCATCGGGTTAACATGACTAAGGCCGTTTGACTTCCGGCCAGTGCGGGTTTTGCCTCTTGCCCATGACTCAGTCCCTGCCGACCAAGCTTCGCACCAATGTCCGCCTGCTGGGCCGCGTCCTCGGCGACGCCATCCGCACCCAGGACGGGGAGGCGGTGTTCCGGCAGATCGAGGACATCCGCCAGGCCTCGGTCGCCTTCCACCGGGAGGGGACGGCGGAGGCCAGCCGGCTGATGGACGCGCGGCTGGCGAGACTGAGCCCCGCCGAGACGGTGCGGTTCGCCCATTCCTTCGCCTGTTTCCTGCTGATCACCAATATCGCCGAGGACCAGATCCAGCGCCGCAAGGGCCGGGACGGGGACGCGCGTCCCGACACCCTGGCCGGCGCCCTGCGCACCCTGCAGGCCGATGGGATCGGTTTGGACGAGGTGATGGAGCTGCTGGCCGGAGCCCTGGTGGCGCCGGTGATCACCGCCCACCCCAGCGAGGTTCGCCGCAAGAGCGTGCTCGACCGACAGGCGGCCATCGCCAACATCCTCGACGCCATGGACGACGCGGAGGACGAGACGGGGGACGCCGCCGTCACCCGGCCAATCCTCGACCGCGACCTGCTGCGGCAGGTGTCGATCCTCTGGCGCACCCGGCTGCTGCGGCGGGTCAAGCTGGGCGTGGAGGACGAGATCGAGACCTCGGTCTCCTATTTCGAGCGCAGCTTCCTCACCGAATTGCCCCGGCTCTACGAGCACTGGCTCGACGTGCTGGGTCATCCGGAGCGGCTGCCCTCCTTCCTGCGGGTCGGCTCCTGGGTCGGCGGCGACCGGGACGGCAATCCCAATGTCACCCAGGCGGTGATGCGCCGGGCCATGGCGCGGCAGTCGCGCGCCGCCCTTCGACTCTATCTCGACCAGATCCACAGCCTCGGCGCCGAGCTCTCCATCAGCGGCGAGCCCGAGGCGATCCCGCCGCCCCTGCTGGCCCTGGCCGAGGCCTCGCCCGACGACTCGCCCCAGCGGGCCGACGAGCCCTATCGCCGGGCGCTGACCGGCATCTATGCCAGGCTGGCGGCCACCTATCCGCTGCTGACCGGCGAGGCGCCGCCCAGGCCGCCTGCCGGCCCCGCCGCCCCCTATGACGGACCCGACGCCCTGAAGGCCGACCTCCAGGCGGTGCAGGACGCCCTGATCGCCAGCTATGGGGAGGCGTTTGCGCAAGGCTCCCTGCCGGACCTGATCCGCGGGGTGGAGATCTTCGGCTTCCACCTGGCCCGCCTCGACCTGCGCCAAAACTCCGCGGTGCACGCCCGGGTGGTGGCCGAATTGCTGAAGGGGGCGGGCGTCTGTCCCGACTATGAGGCCCTGGATGAGGACGCCCGGTGCGACCTGCTGCTGGGAGAGCTCGCCCACGGCCGCCTGCTCCACACCCCCTTCGCCGACTACAGCGAGGAGGCGAGGCGCGAGTACGACATCCTGACCGCAGCCGCCGACCTGAAGCGCCGCTATGGCCGCGACGCCATCCGCGCCCACATCGTCTCCAACACCCAGTCGGTCTCCGACCTGCTGGAGGTCTATGTGCTGCTCAAGGAGGTGGGGCTCTATACGCCGGCCGCGGACGGGGAGGGGCCGGCCCACACCCAGGTCTTCGCCGAGCCCCTGTTCGAGACCATCGCCGACCTGCGGGCCGCGCCCGACATCATGCGCCGCTACCTTGGCCTGCCCCTGATCGCCGAGCTGGTGGCGCCGGTGGGCGTGCAGGAGGTGATGATCGGCTATTCGGACTCCAACAAGGATGGCAGCTATCTCACTTCCACCTGGGAGCTGAACCAGGCCTCCATCGCGCTCGCCGACGTCTCCCGCGAGGCCGGCGTGCGGCTGCAGCTGTTCCATGGCCGCGGCGGGGCGGTGGGCCGGGGCGGGGGCTCCAGCTTCGAGGCCCTGCTGGCCCAGCCGCCGGGCACGATAGGCGGCCGCATCCGGGTGACCGAGCAGGGCGAGGTGGTGGCCAACAAGTACGCCGACCCCGAGATCGCCCGCCAGAGCCTGGAGACCCTGGCCGCCGGCACCATCCTGGCCTCCCTGCGCAAGCCCGCAGCCACCGAACAGGCCGCCCCCCACGCCGAGGCCATGGACGCCATGGCCCGCGAAGCCATGGCCGCCTATCGCGCGCTGGTTTACGAGCGGCCGGGCTTCGTCGACTACTTCTTCGCCGCCACCCCGATCAGCGAGATCGCCGACCTGAACATCGGCAGCCGCCCGACCTCCCGCCAGGCCAAGCGCACCATCGAGGGCCTGCGGGCCATTCCGTGGGTGTTCTCCTGGGCCCAGTCGCGGGCCATGCTGCCGGGCTGGTACGGCTTCGGCTCGGCGGTGGCCCGGTCCGGCGTCTCCATCGCCCACCTGAAAGAGTTGCAGGAGAGCTGGCCCTTTTTCTCCTCGATGACGGCAAATATGGAGATGGTGCTGGTCAAGGGCGACATGGCCATCGCCGCCCGCTACGCAGGCCTGGTGGAGGATCGCGCCCTGGCCGACAGCGTCTTTGGCGACATCCGCGCCGAGTGGGACCGCACCACCGAGGCGGTCCTGGCCATCACCGGCCAGTCGGCCCTGCTGGACCACAACCCGGACCTCGCCGCCACCATCCGCTCACGCCTGCCCTATATCGACCCCCTGAACCACCTGCAGATCGAACTCCTGAGCCGCCTGCGCCGCGGCGAAGACACCGAAGCCGTCCACGACGGGATTCACCTGACGATCAACGGCATCGCGGCGGGGTTGAGGAATACGGGGTAGGGGGAGAGGGCGATTGTGTGTCAACAGCAGACAATCGGGCCGCCGACATCGAGCCTCCAACGCCGCTTTGCGGACTTATGGGGTGAACGTGGCGGCCTCCGCTTTCGGCTGGCTTTCGTTCGCGCCGCCACCAGCCTTAGCCACAAGATTCAGACTCGACTTGTCGCACGCGCACTTCAGCGCCTGCTTATCGTGAAACTTGGGCAAAATGGCCAAGGGCTCCTTGCAGTTATCGCAGTAGAATTGCTCGGTGAATTTCCGGAATGCCGCCACGACAGGCTGGAAATCTTCCTTCTTCAGGTTGGCCCAGGCGTTGTAGTGCACAGCCGCGTTAACCTGCCACTGGTCGAACTTGGTCTCTTCGCGCGCCGCCGCGAACGCGGCCTTTCGCGCACCAATATGTTCGACCAACTCAGCCTTTCCCCACGAGTTAGCGGACTTATTCGCCGCCTTGAATGCGTCCATCGTGGCGCTCGCCGCGCCGTTCAATAGGTCGCTAAGTTCGAACCGCCCATCAGCACGGTACTGAACCGTGCCGCGTAGGCGGTCGCACATCTCTCCCGCGAAGTATTCGAGGTAGCGCCGTAGTTTCCCGCCAGCGACGGCCACTTCGTCCAACGCCAGATGGCCGTCGATCTCTTCCCAGATATCCGCCCCGGACCATACTTTGGGCCCAGTCTCGACGCTCCAATTTTTGAAGTGCGCGAAGCCCTTCCCCTTGATGAGACCTTCGGTCCGCATGTGCTGCAGCCAGACGTCATCATGGGTGGTGAGGATGAACTGCGTCTCTGGGAAGTGCTTCTGAAGGAGCGCGCACACTTCTCGGCGATGGCCCGTATCGACGGACATCAGCACGTCGTCGAAGACGGCGAGCGTGAAGCTGTTACCAAGCAGATGGTTCATCAGCGCGAGATATAGGCAGACGCCCATCCCGTCCTGGTGCCCCTCGCTATGGTAGGCGCCCGGCGGAAACGGACCACGGCCATAGAAATCGACATCGAACCCGAGCTTGCCAATCGACGGCGTCAGCTTCGCGGTGAAGCTGCCCTCATCCTCGCGGTTGATCTCGCGATAGAGCTCCGCAAATGTGTCTTGGACCTGCGTGTAGATACCTTCGAGCGCTGCTGTCGTTGTATCGCCGTAGACCTTATAGACTTGCGCTGACAGCTCCGCGCGCTTCTGCGCGGCGACGTGCTTCTGTCGCGCCTCGCGGTACCGCTCTAGCCGCTCTTGGGCCAGGAGGAGGAAGTCTCTTGCGGCGACTTGCGTGTCGGGTTCAGGTAGGGCGGCGATTGCCGCATCTACCACGCTGATCCCCGACTGGATCTCCGACAATTCGAAACCTGCGGCCAAGACAGCAGCCGTGTCTTCGAGCGGCAGCAGCTTTTTGATCTGCTGGAAGCGCCCGAGCAGCGTCTGCTTCGCGCCGACCAGCGCTCCCATCTCCTGCTTCGGTTCGAAATTCGGCCCATGAGCGATGACGGCCGCGAGCGCGGTTCCCGCAGCCTGAATGGCCTCCAGAACCGGCTCTAGCTTCTTCTCGATATCCTGACGCCGGGCCGCGACGTCGCTGAGATGTTCCAGCTTTTCCTTGAGATGCGCCACGAACTCGTCCGGCGCGAAGGGCGTGTCGCAGACCGGGCACTGCTCGCTGTCGTAGAGATTAAGAGCAGCGTTCAGCAGCGTTTCGCGCTTCACCCCTTCAGCACTGGCCGGGTCCGCAGCAAGCGTCGAAGCTACCGTAGAGAGGGTAGCGCAGAGGTCCTTGAAGGCGGGATTGGTAAGCACCGCCAGGGCGCTCTTTAGCGCTTTCACGTCTGCCCCCGCCTGCACCTTGGGCACGCGCATCAGCACGCCGTCACCAGGGCCCTTCTCAACACCTTCCGCGAGCGAAGTGTCAGCGGCCAATTCTGTCAGGGGCTGAAGCCCGAGAATTTCGCGCTTCGGATTGACGGCCGCAAGCACCAGCGCTTTGCTCAGGGTTTCGATACCAAGCGCCGTTAGCAGCGGCGCCACCACATCCTTCTCGGTAGCCGCAGCGGTCGTTGCCTCCTTCTTGCAGGCATTGGCTATCTTGTTGAGGAGCTCGCGCAGTTTATCGACCTGCCCAAGGCGCAGCAGCGCCTGGACCTCCTCCGCACGGTCGCCTGGTTTGGCGATGATGTAGTCGATCAGCTCGCGCCGCGAGAGTACGAACTCGGGATGTAGTGCGACTTCCTCCAAGATAGTTAGGATGTCGGGGTCCGCTGGCGTGATAGTCGGCGCGGCTGCAGCCTTGACCGTTCGAACGATCTTCGCCGCCTTGCCCAGCGAAGGTATGACGAGGTCGATTTCGACAAAAGCCTCGTCGGGCTTCCCCCGGAAGTCCACATGCGGGCCATGCTTGGCAACCGACAAATCGCCTGTCCCGTACCCAGAAAGCCGTGACAGCTTGCCCGTCAGCCCAAACTCAATGGCGTCAACAATGCCGCTCTTGCCCGTACCGTTAGGACCGCACGCCGCGAAGTTTGCGCCTTTTGGCTCCAGCTCAAGATCAATTATGCCCCGGAACCTGTGGATGCGGATTTTGTCGATCCGGATCATGTCTCGTCATTCGGGAATAGTGCTTGACGAATGGCAGGCTCGGCCATCACGCCGTCCTCCATGACGACCTTCCGCAGCCGCGCTGCCACATCGCTAAGGCCATCGGCCTTTTCGAGCGCGTCGAAGAATGAAGCGAGCACGGCCCCAGCGACGGTCGCTACAGCTTCGTTCTGATTTTCGTCTTCTGTTTCAAATACCGTCATGCGCACGCTCTCCCGCTGAAATGCTAGCAAACACTCAAGCTGCACCACAAGGACTGGATGTGTCATCAATTGCCGCCCTTCGGGCATAATCGCTTGTTTTATTGGCCGCTCACCTCTGAACATGTGAGGAATGCCCCTTTCCGTTCTGTCGCTACCAGCTTGGGGGGCACTGAACTTCGGTTCCAGCGCATCAGAGCCTTGTCCTAGTCCAGACCTTTTGAATGTCTGCTAGGAGCCTAGCCGAGAGCCCATAACCCCAAACCCCGCTCGCCAAGCAGCTCCGCCTGCGGCAGCATCGCGGGGGTGGGGGACAGAGCATGAGCATCGATGATCTTGCGGCTCTGGGGGTGCTCGCCGCCGGGCTGTGCCTGGCCTTCGTCAAGTTTCGAGGGCGGTCAGGGGACGAGCAGGCGTTCAGCTGTCAGTTGGGCGACGTGGTGATGACGGGGCGCTACCGGGTGGTCGGCGACACCGTCCATGTGCGCTGTGAGCTGGGCGAACTCAGCGGGCCTGTCGGGCAGGCCCGGCCGATCCATGTGGCCGAGCGGCTGCTGGCGGAGATCCACGGGGTGGCCGGCGGCTAGGGCCTCGCGTCGCGCGCCTTTCCCGTGAACGCCCCCTGCGGGCCCTGCGTTGAAGGGGCGCAGCCGTCAGAGGGAGCGCGAGGATGTCCGACTACAAACTCTACTACTGGCCCATGCCGTTCCGCGGCCAGTTCGTGCGCGCCGTGCTGGCCTTCGCAGGCCAGGACTGGACCGAGGCCGGCGCCGACGAGATCTCCGCGCTTATGGGCAAGCCCGTGGCCGACATGCCCGTCCCCTTCATGGGGCCGCCGGTGCTGGTGGATGGGGCGGCCGATGTGGCCATCGCGCAGATGCCGGCCATCATCCTCTATCTGGGGGAGACCCTGGACCTGCTGCCCGCGACGCCTGCGGCCCGGGCCATGACGATGAAGGTGGTCCACGACGCCAATGACGTCATCGACGAGCTGACTCTGGATGGCGGCCGCCAGATGTGGACCAAGGACCGCTGGGCGGAGTTCGAGCCTCGGTTGCGCAAATGGATGTCGTTCTGGGAGGAGACCGGGCGACGCCATGGCCTGACGGAGACCTCGGGCTTCCTGCTGGGCGGGGAGGCGCCGGGCGTGGCCGATGTGGTCACCGCCACCCTGTGGACCACCATGTCCGACCGCTTTCCCGCCCTGGACGCCATCCTGCGCGACGCCGCCCCGATGACGGCGGCCCTGTCGCGCCGGGTCGCCGCCCTGCCACCGCTCGCCGCCCTGGCAGAGCAGGCCAAGGCCGACTATGGCGAGGCCTGGTGCGGCGGCGAGATCGAGGCCTCGCTCCGCAAGGTCCTGGGCGACTAGCAGGCGCTGGTGAAACACCCGGAGCGCGACCGCGCGACCGGCCGAACAGGCCGCCCCCGCGGAGGCTTTGAGCGAAGCGAAACTGCCGCGAGCGAAATCGTGGCGGACGGGGTGGGATTCGAACCCACGGTGAGCTTTCACCCACGGCGGTTTTCAAGACCGCTGCCTTAAACCACTCGGCCACCCGTCCGGAGGGGCGGCCTATAGCAGGCGTTGGCGCGGGCTTCCAACGTCTGATGCGGGGCGGGAAGGCGGCGTCAGCTTAACCTCGTCTCAAGGCCCGGCCTTCACACTCCGGTAAGCACGTTGGCCGAGGCGCCCGTGCCAAGGAGGCGAAGATGGGTCTGGTCCGGGATATGGACGCCCGCGCCGTGCGGGGCCTGGTGGTGGTCAGCCTGGGCGCGCTGGCGCTCACGGCGTGTGCGGCGCCCAAGCCGAAGCTCTCCCACCGCCTGCCCGACGCCGACGCCTCGCAGGGGGGCCGGGCGGCCACCGGCGCCGGTGGGGCCTACAAGGTGGGCAAGCCCTATCAGGTGGGCGGCGTCTGGTACGTGCCGCGGGAAGATCCCGGCTACAACAAGGTCGGCACGGCCTCCTGGTACGGGTCGCAGTTCCACGCCAAGGCCACGGCCAATGGCGAGACCTTCGACATGAACGCCATGACCGCGGCCCACACCACCCTGCCGCTGCCGAGCCTGGTGGAGGTCACCAATCTGGAGAACGGTCGCAAGGTGGTCGTGCGGGTCAATGACCGCGGCCCCTTCGTCGGCGACCGGATCATCGACCTGTCCCGAGCCGCGGCCCGCGAGCTGGGGTACGAGTCCAAGGGCCTGGCCAAGGTGCGGGTCCGCTACGTCGGCCGTGCGCCCCTGGGCGGCGGCGGCGATCTGGGGGTGCGCACCGCCCGGGCTGAGCCCGCGCCCGCCCTGCCGCGCGCGCCCATCCCCTATACGCAGCTGGCCCAGAACACGCCGCCGCCAGCGCCGCCGCCGCCCGCGGCGGTCCTGCCGCCGATTGCGCCCGAACCCGTCTACGCGCCGCCAGCCGCCAATTACCGGGTGCAGGCCGCGGCCTTCGGCGACCGGGCCAAGGCGGACTACGTGGCAGGCCAACTGGCCCATGCCGGCCAGGCCGTGGTGGAACCCACCGGCGGCGGCTTCTATCGCGTGATCCTAGAGGTGGGCGCCGACGAGGGCCAGGCCTGGGCCGTGCGCGACCAGGTGGCCCGCGCAGGATTCACCGACGCCCGGGTCATCCACCCCTACTGAACCTCGACCCCTGGACTTACGCGGCGAAACGGCCAATTTGGGGCCTGTGAGCCAGGGCCGTTTCATCACATTCGAAGGCGGGGAGGGGGGCGGCAAGTCCACCCAGCTGCGCCGCCTGACCGAGCGCCTGTCCGGCGCCGGCCACGAGGTGGTGGCCACCCGCGAGCCGGGCGGCTCGCCGGGCGCCGAGGCCATCCGCGACCTGCTGGTGCGGGGGGAGGCCGATCGCTGGTCGGCCATGACCGAGACCCTGCTGATGTACGCCGCCCGCCGCGACCATGTGGAGCGGGTGATCGGCCCGGCCCTGGCCCGGGGCGCCTGGGTGCTGTGCGACCGCTTCGCCGATTCCACCCGGGCCTATCAGGGGGCCGCCGGCGGGACCGACCCGGCCTTCATCGCCGCCCTGGAAACCCATGTGCTGGACGGCGTCCGCCCCGACCTGACCCTGATCCTCGACCTGCCGCCGGAAACCGGCCTGGCCCGGGCCGCCAGCCGGGCCGGCGCCGAGACGCGGTTTGAGTCCAAGGGCGAAGCCTTCCACAGCCGGCTGCGCCAAGCCTTCCTGGACATCGCCGCGGCCGAGCCGGAGCGCTGCTGCGTCATCGACGCGACCCAGGCCCTGGACGCCGTCAGCCTGTCGATCTGGCTGGCCCTGGAGGAACGTCTGGGAGCCGCCCCCCGTGGCTGACGCCGCCCCGCCCCATCCTCGCGACGTCTTTGACCTCACCGGCCACGAGGCGTCCGAGGCCGCCTTCGAGGATGCCCGCGCCCGAGGCCGCCTGCATCACGCCTGGCTGCTGACCGGGCCGGAAGGCGTGGGCAAGGCGACCTTCGCCTATCGCGCCGCCCGTCGCCTGCTGGGCGCGCCGCCGGCCAAGGGGCATGGCGTGCTGGGCGTCGATCCCGACCATCCCATCGCCCGCCAGGTCTCCGCCCGCTCGCACCCCGACCTGCTGGTCATCGAGCGGATGGGCGAGGACGGCAAGCTGCGCAAATCCATCCCCGTGGACGAGGCGCGCAAGCTCTCGGACTTCTTCTCCAAGTCGCCGGCCTCGGCCCCCCATCGGGTGGCGATCATCGATCCGGCCGACGACCTGAACGTCAACGCCGCCAACGCCGTGCTCAAGACCCTGGAGGAGCCGCCGCCCCGGGGCGTGATCTTCATCGTCTCCCATTCTCCGGGAAGGCTCTTGCCCACCATCCGCTCACGGTGCCGGCGCCTGCTGTTTCGGCCGTTGGGCCTGGAGGCGACGGCGGCCTTCGTGCGCGACCACACCAGCGCCAATCCGGAGGAGGCCCTGCGGCTGGCGCGGATGTCGGGCGAGGCGCCTGGCCGGGCGCTGACTCTGGCCGCCGGCCCGGCCATCGCCCTGGACGATGCGGCCCGCGAGATCCTGGGGCGCCTGCCGGACCTGGACGAGGCCGCGGCCCTGGCGCTCACCGACCGGTTCCGGGGCGGGGAGGGGGCGGCCAACTTCACCCTCTTCCTCGATCGCCTGGGCGAGCGCATCCACACCCTGGTGCGGGAGCGGGCGAGATCGGGCCAGGGCGGCCTTGATCCCTGGGCGCAGGCATGGGAGAGGCTCACCGTCCTCCCGCGCGAGGTCGAGGGCCTGAACCTCGATCGCGCCGACGCCCTGTTTTCGGTGCTTCGCGAGCTGCGGATCGCCGCCCGCGCCTGACCGATCGCCGCTGATCCATGCTCATCGACAGCCACGTCAATCTGCACGCCCCCCAGTTCGATGAGGACCGGGCCGAAGTGATCGAACGCGCCCGAGGCGCCGGCATCGCCCTGATGGTCAATATCAGCGACAAGGTCTCGGGCTTTTCCGCCGTACGCGCCGTGGCCGAGGCGCCCGACATCTGGTGCACCGTCGGCACCCATCCCCACGAGGCCAAGGAAGACCCCGACCTCTCGGCCCAGACCCTGATCGACCTGGCGGCCGATCCCAAGGTGGTGGGCATCGGCGAGACCGGCCTCGACTTCCACTACGACCTCAGCCCCCGGGACATTCAGGCCCGTGTGTTCCGCGCCCATGTGGCGGCGGCCCGCGAGACGGGCCTGCCCCTGGTGGTCCACACCCGCGAGGCCGACGAGGTCATGGCCGCCATCCTGGAAGAGGAATACGCCGCCGGCCCCTTCCGCATGCTCATGCACTGCTACACCAGCGGCGCGGACCTGGCCCGGCGGGCCGCAGCGTTGGGCGCCTGGTTCTCGGTGTCAGGCATCGCCACCTTCAAGGCCGCCCAGGACGTCCGCGACGTGATCGCCGACATGCCGGCAGACCGCATCATCGTCGAGACCGACTGCCCCTATCTCGCGCCGGTCCCCCAGCGGGGGCGGCGCAACGAGCCGGCCTATCTGCCCCACGTGCTGGCCAAGCTGGCGGAGATCCGCGGGTGGGGCCTCGCCGAGGCCGAGGCGCGCACCGAGGACGCCTTCTTCGCCCTGTTCGACAGGATTCCCCGCCCGTGAGCGGAACCCTGGAGTTCACCATCCTGGGCAGCGGCTCGTCCGGCGGCGTGCCGCGGGCCGACGGCGACTGGGGCGCCTGCGATCCCAAAGATCCCCGCAACGCCCGCTCCCGCTGCTCGATGCTGGTGCGGCGGGTGGGGGCCGAGGCCGAGGCAGCCATGACCACGGTGCTGGTGGACACCTCGCCTGACCTGCGGCTGCAGACGGCGGGCGCTGGCGTCACCCGCCTGGACGCCGTGCTTCTGACCCACGACCATGCCGACCAGGTGCACGGCATCGACGATGTGCGGGCCTTCTTCATCCGCCAGCGCGCCCGCATTCCCTGCCACATGGACGCCGCCACCTGGAAGACCATGGCGAGGCGGTTCGGCTACATCTTCGAGGCCGACGGCGGCTATCCCGCCATCTGCGACCCGGTAATGCTGCCGCCCCTGGGCCAGGATTTCGCGATCGAAGGGCCCAGCGGCGCGATCCCCGTGGCGACCTTCGACCAGGACCATGGGGCGGTGCGCTCGGTGGGCTACCGGTTTGGCGACGTGGCCTATTCCAGCGATCTGGTAGATCTTCCCGAAGAGTCGTTCGAAGCGCTGCAGGGACTCGACGTGTGGATTGTCGACGCGCTGCGCTGGCGACCGCACCCGACACATGCCCATGTGGACCTGGCCCTGTCCTGGATCGAGCGCTTGGCGCCCCGCCGAGCCATCCTGACCAATCTGCACATCGATCTGGACTTCGAAGACCTGGCCTCGCGGCTGCCCGAGGGCGTCGAGCCGGCCTTTGACGGGCTTCGTTTTCAACATCAGCTTGGCGCCACAATCTCTTGACTGATCAGCCCCTTAGGCTCGGTTTCCTCGCATCTCGCAACGGCAGCAGCATGCGCGCCATCCTGGCGGCCATCGCCGAAGGTGACCTGGCCGCTCAGGGGGTGCTCGCCGTCAGCAACAACCGCCAGGCGCCGGCCCTGGAGGCGGCCCGCGCCGCCGGCCTGAAGAGCCTCTGCATCCCCACTCGCGATGACCCGGAGGCGGCCGACGCCCAGCTGGCCGACGCGCTGACGGACGCCGGCGTCGATCTCGTCATTCTGTCGGGCTACCTGCGACGCCTGGGCCCAAAGGTGCTGGCGGCCTTTCCCGGTCGGATCCTCAACATCCACCCCGGTCCCCTGCCACGATTTGGCGGGGAGGGGATGTATGGCGCCCGGGTCCACGAGGCGGTGATCGCCGCCGGGGTGGCCGAAAGCGGGGCGGTGATCCATGTGGTGGACGGCGACTACGATCACGGCCCCGCCGTGGCCCGTCTGAGTGTCCCCGTCGCGCCCGACGACACCCCCGAGACCCTGGGCCAGCGTGTCACGGCCCTGGAGCCAGACTTCTATCTTGAGACCCTGAAGGCCATCGTCGCCGGCAAGATCGCCCTGCCCACCGCCCCATAGGCGGACAGATGGTCGCAGGCCTGACGCACCTGCCGTTCACCGCGCCTTAAGCGGGCCTGAGCGAGTCTGGCCATCCCTGGGGAGAGATTCATGACTGCTATGGCCGCCACGACCGACGAGCGCATCTGGATCAGTCCCGCCCAGGTCCTGGCCGTGTTGGCCACGGAGCTCGCTCACGCCGGTGAGGCCTGTCAGCGGCTGGACGGCGCCCTGGGCGGCCTGCTCCACCTCGTGGCCCCGGACGAGCGTATGAAGGTGATGCAGGAGTTGCACGCGGTGGATCTGCTCAACCAGCACCTGGCGGCCCTGGGCGCCCTGGCCCATCAGGTGGGCGCGCAACCTCAGGCCGATGGAGCCGTCGACCTCACGACCGCCTTGCAAGGCCTCACCCTTGGAGACGTGGCGCGCCGGATTCAGGCGGCGGCCACCGGCGACGCAGGGGCCCAACCCGAGGAGGAAGAGGGCGACCTCGACCTTTTCTAGAACTTACTTCAGCGTGTAGCCGGCCCGTATCGCAGCTTAGGGCTTTACTGTCCGCATAACGCGGGTCTTAATCCTCCCTGTCGATCTGGGGAGGTGGATATGCGTTGTGGACCTTTAACGTCGCGGGCCTGGCTCGGCATGCTGGCGACTCTCACCCTGGGAAGCGCGGCCGGCGCTCAGGAGGTGTCGGGCTGGTATCCCTTCCTGGGCGAACGCATCAAGCTTTCCTCCAGCAGCGAGCGGATCGAGGCGGCCGACTACAAGCCTCGAGAGGCGGGCTATGTGCAGCTTGTCGTGGAGCCCGCCAATGTCCAGGCCGCGGCTTCCTGCGGGCAGGACAAGCGCGGCTGGCGCCAGCGCCTCCACCAGCTCTGGGGCGACGTCAGCGATCGCAAGACCACCTGGGGAGCGGGAGTTCAGATCGCCTATCCGGGGGCGCCGAACACCGAGCCGCAGATCGAAGTCCTGCCGCTGCAGGTCACGCGATATTCGAGCGCCAGCAAGTGTCGCGCGGAGTCCAACAACTCGCCGGTGCGTTCGCCTCTGCTCAGGGTTGTGACGGGCGGCGCCAGTCCCTCGGCCAAGGTCATCAGCTGGAAGACCAAGTCGGTCGATGCGACCCGGGTGAAGGAGATTTTCGGCGCAGCCACATCCCTCTCCACCCTGGCGGGCGTACCCGCAGGCGTGGCCTCCGTCGCGTTCGGCCAGCCGGCCCAGACCCTGTTCCTCGAGCAGGTGGGCGCCGAAATCCGGCCCGGCCACACCGAGACCTTCGAGGTCGGCTCGGCTGATCCGCAGACCGGCGGCGCCAAGGTGGTTCACGTCTATCTGGGGGCCCCGGCCCGGACCATGGCCGACTGGCGGCCGGACGCTGGGAACGAGCCGCGCATGTCGATGCGGCTGATCTCGGTGGGCTCGGCCTTCGACACCACGGCCCACGTCTTTCCCGACCTCTCCGATCGCAGCGCCAGCCAGCTTCTCGACGACGTGCTCTGGCGGGGCAAGACCGTGCGGGCCTATCTGCGGGAGGTGGCCGGAACCAACTATGAGGGCCTGACCACAGCCCAGACATTGGAGGCCTTCGACGCCCAATGCCCGATCATGCGCAGTTGGCTGCGGGAAAGCTCGGGCCTGTCGGCTGTGGATTCGGCCATCGTCATGTGGGCGGTCGCCCAGTCCAATCCCACCCTGACGCCGCCCGGCCTCGATTTCGCCCAGGCGCCGGCGGTGAAATCCCGCTGCCTGGCGGCTGACGCCGCCGAACTGGCCCGGGTAGGGATCACCTTGCCTACGCCGATCGAGCCTGAACCCGATACGCCGCCGGCGCCGCCTCGCGTGGCCGCCACCTCGGACCAGATGATCAACGCCCTGGAGGCGATGGCCGTTGTGGCCGCCTATGGGACCGAGAACGTGCCGGCCTTCGCCCGCCAGGCGGCCTTCGGAGAGAACCTCACCGTCCTGGATCCCGGCCGCAAGGTCCTAGACGGCGAGATGCTCCAGCAAACCTTGGAAGGCAACGCCGTCATCGGCGACTTCGTGCGCACAAGGTTCGAGACCCTGGGCTGCTGGCTGCCCTTTGAACAGGACCCGGGGGCGGCCTTCTGGCCCATAGGCTTTGCGCCGCCCTCAGCCGCCCCGGCCAATGGCGCCCATACCCTGGCCGCCGCCATCGGGCGGGTGGAAGGGGGCGATTCCGTGCTGCTGCTGGCCGAGTTTCAGGGGGTGGAGGCGGGCAAGGCCGCCCAGGTCGCGCGGCTGTCGGCGGACGCGGCTTTCAACAGCAGCTATCGATCCGCCTTCCAGACTCGTTATCCCAGCGCCAGGTGCGCCGCCGCGTCCCTGGCGCCGGACGTCTTTCAGTAACAAACGAGGGTTTCAGTGGAAGTCCCTGGAACCTGGCAGGATTCTCACGTCCCTGGGATGACGGTGCGAAGGGTGACGGGCCGATTGGGGGTTGGCCACCACATCGGCCCGAGCCAGCTGGATATCGGTCTCGTGGTCTTCGGAAAGGCGTGACAGTTCGGGCGTCCGGTCGATGACCCGCCGGGCGACGAGATGGACGACGCCTTCAGGGCTCTTCTCCACCAGGCCCTCCACCTCCATCAGGCGGGCGGCCATCACCTCGCGCCGGAACTGTTCGAACATCCGCGCCCAGAGCACCACATTGACGATGCCGGTCTCGTCTTCGAGCGTGACGAAGATGGCGTTGCCGGAGCCAGGACGCTGACGCACCAGCACCACCCCAGCCACCCGGGCGGTCACGCCGCTCCGCCTGGCCGTCGTTTCCGCGCAGCTGAGCACCCCCTCGCCTGCGAAGATCGGGCGTAGCAGCCCCATGGGATGGGCCTTCAAGGAAAGCCGCGTGGTCTGGTAGTCGGCGGCCACATGCTCGCCCAGGGGCATCAGCGGCAGATGGACGTCCGGCTCGGCCCCCAGCTCCCGCGCGCCCCGCGCCCGCGCCGCAGCGAAGAGGGGCAGGGGGTCATCGTCGGGCAGGCGACGCACCGCCCACAGGGCCTGGCGCCGATCCAGCCCCGCCGAGCGGAAGGCGTCGGCGTCGGCCAGCTTGCGCATGGCGCCGCCCGGCAGGTTGGCCCGCCTGGCCAAGACCTCGACATCGGGGAGGGGGCCGTCGCGCGCCGCCACGAGGGCGGTCGCCCAGTCCTCGCGGAAGCCGTCGATCTGGCGCAGGCCGAGCCTGAGGGCCGGCGCGTCGGCTGGCCCCTCCAGATGATTGTCCCAGCCGCTGAAGGCCACGTCGATGGGGCGCACCTCCACCCCATGCTCCTGGGCGTCGCGGACGATCTGGGCGGGCGCGTAGAATCCCATGGGCTGGCTGTTCAGCAGCGCGCAGGCGAAGGCCGCCGGATGGTGGCGCTTGATCCAGGATGAGACATAGACAAGCTGGGCGAAGGAAGCCGCATGGCTTTCGGGGAAGCCGTAGGAGCCGAAGCCCTTGATCTGTTCGAAGCAGCGCCGTGCGAATTCCGGGTCATAGCCCCGGGCGATCATCCGGTTGACCATCCGGCCTTCATAGGTGTGCAGGGTCCCGTCGCCGCGGAAGGTGCCCATGGCCTTGCGCAGGCCGTTGGCCTCGGCCTCGGTGAACTCCGCCGCCACCATGGCCACGCTCATGGCCTGTTCCTGGAACAGCGGCACCCCCAGCGTGCGGTTGAGGACGTTCTTCAGTTCGTCTTTGTGCCCGTGCTCCGGGCTTGGAGAGTCGTATTTGACCTCCTCCAACTTACTCCGGCGGCGCAGATAGGGGTGGACCATGTCCCCCTGGATGGGCCCCGGCCGCACGATGGCCACTTGAATCACCAAGTCATAGAGGCGTCGCGGCTTCAGCCGCGGCAGCATGTTGATCTGGGCCCGGCTCTCCACCTGGAAGACGCCGATGGAGTCGCCCTGACACAGCATGTCGTAGACCGCCGGATCCTCCTGCGGAACGGTGTGAAGCTGCCAGTCCTCGCCGGAATGGCCGCGGATCAGGTCGAAGGCCTTGCGGATGCAGGTCAGCATGCCGAGCGCCAGCACATCGACCTTCATCAGACGCAGCTCGTCGATGTCGTCCTTGTCCCATTCGATGAAGGTACGGTCAGCCATGGCCGCATTGCCGATGGGGACCAGGTCGTCCAGCCGCCCGCGGGTCAGGATGAAGCCCCCCACATGCTGGGAAAGATGGCGTGGAAAACCCAGCAGCCGGGTGGCCATGGCCACCGCACGGCCGATCATGGGGTTGGCCGGGTCCAGACCCGCCTGCTGCACATGGCGATCGCCGATCTCCGCCCCCCAGCTGCCCCACTGGCTGGCGGCCAGGCGGGCCGTGACGTCCTCGGTTAGGCCCAGGGCCTTGCCCACCTCGCGGATGGCGCTCTTGGGACGATAGCGGATGACCGTAGCGGCGATGCCCGCCCGGTGGCGGCCATAGCGCTCATAGATGTGCTGGATGATCTCCTCGCGTCGTTCATGCTCGAAATCGACATCGATATCGGGGGGCTCGTTGCGATTGGAGGACAGGAAGCGCTCGAACAGCAGCTCATGGGTCGCCGGGTCGACGCAGGTGATGCCGAGCACGTAGCAGACTGCGGAATTGGCCGCCGAGCCTCGGCCCTGGCAGAGGATGCCCTTGTCCTCAGCCACTCGGACAATATCCTGAATTGTCAGGAAGTAAGGGGCGAGACTTCGCTCACCGATAAAGGCCAGCTCCTTGGCCAACAACTTCTGGACCTTCTCCGGCGCACCCTTTGGATAGCGGATGTCAGTGCGCCGCCGGACCAGCTCCTCCAACCAGCCTTGCGGGCTCCAGCCTGGGGGGATGGGCTCCTCCGGATATTCATAGCGGAGGTCCGAAAGATCGAAGGCGACGCGGTCGAGGAGGCGAAGGGTTTCGGCGATGGCCTGCGGCGCGTCGCGGAACAGGCGGACCATTTCCTCGGGCGGCTTCAGCCAGCGCTCGGCGTTGGCGGCCAGCAGGCGGCCGGCGACCTCGATGGTCACGCCGTGGCGGATGCAGGTCAGCACATCCTGCAGGTCGCGTTCTTCGGCCGAGTGATAAAGGACGTCATTGACCGCGAGCAGCGGGATCTCGCTCCGGGCCGCCAGGTCCTGCAGCCGCGCCAGCCGTCGGCGGTCATCGCCCCGCCGCAGCATGGCGGCTGACAGCCAGAGCGCGCCGGGCGAGGCCTGGGCCAGACGCGGCAGGACGGTCTCCAGGTCCGCCAGCCGCTCAGGGGGCATGACGATCAACAGCAGGCCGTCCAGGTGGTTCAACAGATCGTTCAGGCCAATCTCGCAGGCGCCCTTGCGCGCCCGCCGGTTGCCCAGGCTGAGCAGGCGCGTCAGCCGCCCCCAGCCTTCGCGGCTTTCGGGATAGGCCAGGATGTCGGGGGTCCCGTCGTTGAAGACCAGTCGCGCCCCCAGGATCAGACGAAAGCCTGCGGCCCGGCGCTTGATCTCTTCCGACAGGCTGGGATCGTTCAGGGGGTCTTCCTGGAAAGCCACCTCGCCCGGCGCTCCCCCGTCCCGCAGCTTCTCCGGCGGCGCGAGGCCATCGCGGCGCAGGTCGTTCAGGGCGCTCCAGGCCCGCACCACCCCGGCCACCGTATTGCGGTCGGCCAGGCCCAGCCCGGCCTGACCGCGCAACAGGGCGGTCAGCACCAGGTCCTTGGGATGGGAGGCGCCCTGCAGGAAGGAGAAGTTGCTGGTGGCCGCCAGCTCGGCATAGGCCGGGGACGAGGGGAGGGGGAGGGGCCGCGCCGTCATGGGAAAAGGCCGTGGATGTACCAGCGCGGCTCCGGCGCCTGGCCATACAGGCCCTGTCGGAACAGCCAGAAGCGGCGGCCCTCGCTGTCCTCCACCCGGTAATAGTCACGGGTCTTCTGGTCGGGCGCCCGCCACCATTCGCCGGCGATCCGCTCCGGCCCCTCGGCGCGCACCACCTGATGCAGCACGCGCCGCCAGCGGAAGCGCAGGGGCGAGCCGTCGGGCACCTCGGCCAGGGTCTCCACCGGCTGGGGAGGGTGGAACATCTGCAGGGGCCGCAGAGGCGGGGCCTCCGGCGCGCGCTCCGGCCACGGCGCCTGGCTCGCGCCTGCGCTGGCCGAAACCAGCCGCCCGGCGCGTTCTGGGATATGGGAGCCCACCGCCTCGAACCGCAGCACCGCCTGCGGCCCCAGCCTTGCGGTCAGGCGGTCGATCAGGCGGCTGAAATCCTCGTCGGTGGGCCGGTCGCCCTCCAGGCCTCGCTGGGTCGGGGCCAGGATTTCGGTGACCAGGACCGACAGGCGCATCTGGTCGAAGCCGAATCCGGGATCGAGGGGATTGGCCAGCGCGCCCAGCCGTTCGCGAAACAGCCGGACCAGGCTCGGCGGGTCCCGGGTCGGGCGGCCGGTGCGCACCGCGACCCGGCGCACCTCGCCGTCCACTCGGTAGAAATCCACGCCGAAACCCCGGCCCCCGTGGCCCAGCTGGTCCAGGCGGTCGGCCGCCTCATCCAGCAGGTCGGCGAGGACCTGCTCTACATAGTCGGGATTGGAGATCGGCTCGAAGAAAAGACGGTCCACGACAATGGGCGGTGGGGTGCGGTGCGGGGTGATCCGGATGTCCTCATCCCCCAGAATCCGCGCCAGCCGGGCGGGAAAGCCTGCGCCGAACCGCGCCGCCAGAGGCGCCCTGGGGCGATCGTCAAGGTCGCTCAGCCGCTTCAGTCCCGCCCGCCGCAGAGCGCTTTCCTCAGGCTGCGACATTTCCAGGGCCGCCACCGGCAGGCGGCGCAGACTGTCGCGGGCCGCCTGCGCGGTGAAAATTCTGGCCGGACCAAAACGCGCCAGGGCCCGGGCTGCCTGGGGCGTATCGGCCAGAGCGGCGCGGATCTGCAGGCCGATGCGCCGGGCGCGGCCCTCCACCGCCTCGACCAGACCCGCCTCGCCGCCGAACAGGTGGGCGCAGCCGGTGATGTCCAGCACCAGGCCGTGGGGCGGATCGAGGGCGATCATCGGGGTGAAACGGTCGAAATCCTCCAGCACTCGAGCCAGCAGGGCCGCGTCGGCCTCCGGGCGATGGGGCAGGGTGCGCAAGCTCGGGACCCGCGCCCGGGCGTCGGCCAGGGTCAGGCCCGGCGAAAGGCCAGCCCTGGCCGCGGCCGGGTCCACCGCCGCCAGGCGCAGGGCGCCTTTGACCTTCTCGACCAGAACAATGGGCAGGACGACCGGCGTGAGTTGCGACTGCCCCGTTTCAGGCGACCCGTCTTGGCCCGGAGTCTCCCGCGCGGCCGCCTGGCGCAGACGCCGTTCGGTGGGCAGCCAGGGGAACCAGATCGCCAGATAGCGGCGCCGGCGGGCGGAACGATCGATGGTCACGGTCCCACTCCATGGGCCAGGTCTTGGTTTCGCCGCCGCCGCTGCGCCGTCGCAGCAGCGTGGCCAGAAAGGAAGGATGTCCGGGCGCGCCAGCCTCCAGGGGCCGTGAGGCCATGGCCCGGATCGCCCAACGGGTCTCGGCCGCGCTGGGCGCTGGAACGGCGCCCGCCCGGGCCAGGAACAGCGCCCCGCCGGTCTCAGCCGCCAGGGCCAGGCGTCGGCTGGCCGTCAGGCTCAAGGCCTTGGCCTCACCCCAGGCGCTCAGCAGAACAGCGCCCACAGCGGGACTGCGCAGGGCGTCTTCACCCACGGCCAGCAGGGCCTTCATGTCGCGGACCCGCACCAGCAGCAGGCCCGCCGGATCGACGCCCATTTCCTGAAGGCCCGGGCCATGGGGCCGGCCGGCCTCGTTGGCCATCTGGTCGTGCAGTCCCCAGACGATGGGACGTCCGGCCGCGACGCGTTGAGCCAGGCCCAGACCAAAGGCGTTGACGGCCGCGGCGTCGGCCACGCTGTCGGCATAGAGGTCGTGAAGCCCTTGAAAATCCGCGCTGAATGGCGAGAACTCCGCCACAGCCTCAGAGGTCGTCCGCACCCGACCGCCGCCGGGACCCTCAAGGGTCGCCAACTGGGTTCGAAGGGCGGCGATCTGGCCACGCTCTGAAGACTTGTTCCTCATTTGTTCTATTTGCGTCGCTGAGAACGCCAGAGTCAAGAACCGCTCCGACTCAGCCCCTATAATTTCCGATAATCTATCTTAGGCGCATTATATCCACGCTATCTGAAGCCGTTGCAATTCGGGACTGATCGGTACAAAACTATCTCCCATGGCCCGCCCCGTGGAATTCGACCGAACCCTCGCCCGTGATCGCGCCCTGCTGCTGTTCTGGCGCCGCGGCTATCAGGCCGCCTCGCTCTCAAACCTCCTGGCCGTCATGGAGATCAGCCGGAGCAGCTTCTACGCCGCCTTCGGCGACAAGCGCGCCCTGTTCCTGGAATGCCTGGACCTGTTCGCCGAGCGGACCCTCAACTTCCTGAACGGGACCCTTGAGACGAACCCGCCGCTGGACGGTCTGAAGCAGTTCTTCGAGATCGGCCTGGGGCGCATGGGCGACGGCGAGTCCCACTGGGGCTGCCTCCTGGTGAACACCAGCCTGGAGATGGCCGGGGTGGACGACGCCCTGAGCCAACGGGCCAGCGCCCATCTGGCCCAGGTCCAGGCCGCCTTCGAAGCTAGCCTTCTGACGACCGGATGTTCGCCGCAGAAAGCCGCCGACCTCTCGGCGGTGCTCATGCTGCTCCTGGAGGGCCTGCGCGTCTCCAGCCGGCGCGCCCTGCCCCCGGAGACACAGCGCAACCAGATCCACACCGCCTTCCGCATCGTCGATGCGGCCCTCTGACCCTTGCGATCCAGGTGAGTCCCGATGAAACACGCCGTCCAGGTCGAAGTCCTCCGCGAACTCCTGCAGCAGCTCGATGAGGGCGTGAACGCCGACGCCGGCGGCGTCCGCGCCGCACCGGCCACGACCTATACCTGTCCCGACCTGGCCAAGCAGGAATGGGCGCGGTTCTTCCGCGGCCATCCCCAGGTGGTGGGTATGAGCGGCGACCTGCCGGAGCCCGGCAGCTTCATGACCACCGAGGACTTCGGCGTCCCCGTGCTGGTGACCCGCGACCGGGACGGCGTGGCGCACGCCTTCCTGAACGCCTGCCGCCATCGGGGCTCGATGGTCGAACAGGCGCCCAAGGGGCGGAAGACGCTGTTCACCTGCCCGTTCCACGCCTGGACCTACGACGCCGCCGGCGCACTGGTGGGCCTGCCGATGGAAGCGCATTTCGGCGCCGTCGACCGCGCCTGCCTGGGCCTGGTGGAACTGCCCTGCGTCGAACACCTGGGCTTCCTGCTGGTCCATCCCGACCCCAAGGGCGTCATCGACACCGAGGCCCTGTTCCAGGGCGTGGCCGAGGACTTCGAGTCCTGGGGCTGGGGCCGATATGTCGTCGGCCTGGAACAGGCCCTGGACATGAAGCTGAACTGGAAACTCGCCACCGACACGTTCGGCGAAACCTACCACTTCAAGCGGCTGCACAAGGACACCCTTGCCAACAACTTCCATGGGGATGTGCTGTCCTATCGGAGCTATGACCGGAACCACAGGATGATCCTGTGCCTGAAGGGCATCGACGCCCTGCGCGACAGGCCGGAGGCCGAGTGGCGCATCGAGGACGGCGGCTTTCCGGTCTACTTCCTGTTCCCGAACGTGGTGATCAATGTGGACGCCCACCGCATCGCCGTGGTGCGGGTCTATCCCCACCCGGACGATCCCGGCCGGTCGGTCTCGAAGATCAGCTACTATTTTGCGCCTGAAGCGCTGGCCGAAAACCCGGCGTTAGCCACCACCTTCTCGGAAGCCTTCACCCGGGTCGTCGCCGCCGAGGACTACGCCACGGCCGAAACCACCCAGCGCGCCCTGGCGTCAGGCCTGCTGCCCGAGGTGCTGTTTGGCCGCAACGAGCCGCCGCTGCACCACTATCACAACACCTTTCGCAAGGCCCTCGACCTGGAGCCGCTGCCCTTCCTGGCCCCGACGAGTTAGCCGCCTACCAGAGGCTGGCCTGGGCGCGTCCCGGCCATTGGCGGTCGTAGTCTTCGCCGCCCTCCTGCTGGTCGGACATCGCCGCCAGGATCTGTCCGGGCGTCGGCAGGCTGTCCGGCGCCACGTGGCGGGCGGCGTCCCACAGGTGCGACCGCACGATGGCCCGGGCGCACTGGAAATAGACCGCCTGGGTTTCGAGCACGATCGCGCAGCGCGGCGGTTTTCCCTCGACGGCGAAGCTGGCCAGGAGATCCTCGTCGATCGACAGGCGCGCGCGCCCATTGACCCTCAGGCAGGTTCCGGAGCCGGGTATGAGGAACAGGAAGGCGGCGCGCGGATCGCGCACGATGTTGCGGAGGCTGTCGCAGCGATTGTTGCCGCGGCGGTCGGGCATCACCAGCCGGTTCGGGGCCTCGATCCGCACAAAGCCCGGCTGGTCGCCCCGCGGCGAGCAGTCCAGCCCCTCCGGCCCGCTGGTCGCCAGGGCCACAAAGGGCGAGGCCTCCACGAAAGGCCGGTAGAGCGCCGTCACATGGTCGGCGACCTTCACCGTCGAGGCGGCGTTGGCCGACCCATAGAGGGCCTCCAGATCGGCGATGGTTTCAATGAACGACATGAGCCCCCTCCTTCGATCACCGGTGAGATCAAGCGTCAGGATGAAGCATCTCCCGCGTCGAGAACATAGGTGGCGGGGGGCGGAAGAAGACCCAACCGCCCGCCCTTACCCATCAAGCGCCGACGGGGGGTCATCGGCTTTCCAGCCAGGAAGGCCCAGCGCGACGAGCCAGAAGGTGAAGCCGCCGATCAGGCCGAGGGCGAAGATCCCGCTGATCGACCCGAGCGCTTCCAGCCAACCCCAGAGGGTCCTGGCGCCATGCTCGACCGTGACGCGCTGGCCAGAACTGGCGAATTCCGGAGCTGGACCAAAGATGACGAGCAGCATGCATGGGGCCACCGCGATCAGCCCACCGGTCAGGGCGATGTAGACAAGCCTCGGCTCCAACCGGTTGCGCAGAAGGAAATAGGCCGGCGCCCCGAACAGCAAGGCCGTCGGAAAGGCTGCAAAGGCGAAAAGTGCAAACCACTGTGGATAGCCGCCATTCGGCTGGCCATCAAAGAGGGTCAACGTCGCGGCCAAGGCCGAGGGTGCCAGGGGTGCGATGAGAAAGGCGAGGATAATCCGTTCAGGCCGCGGACGCTGAAGATCCATATTGGCCGGCTCCCTCCCCTGGTCTCGCATCCTAGCCCAGGGCGACCCAAAACCAAGGCCGGCAACACAAAGGCCGGCGTCGCGGAGACGCCGGCCTTGATCGCCGGATGGTGACGGCGCTCGGGCGGCCCCGCCTGGGGGCCGCGTATTCTCAGATCGTCTCGGCCTTAGCCGTTGACGGCGTCCTTCAGGGCCTTGGCCGGCTGGAACGACACCTTCTTGGAGGCGGCGATCTGGACGGCTTCGCCGGTCTGGGGGTTGCGGCCCGTGCGCGCCGGCTTGTTCTGCACCTTGAACTTGCCAAAGCCCGGCACGGACACTTCCTCACCGCTGATGGCGGCGTCGCGGATGGCGGCGAAAACGCCGTCCACAATCTGCTTGGCTTGCGCCTTGGTCAGCTTGTCGTCGGCCGCGGCGACGCGATCGATGATGTCGGAGGTGTTCATGGATGGCTCCAGGTTGGGAATCGGCCTTGGACACTGCCAAGGCCTTGGGCGGGTGTCACCTGAGCAAATGGACCCAAGACCCACAATTCAAGGGATTTTTTGTTCACTAAGGTGAACGGGAGGTTGTATTCGCCCCTTTTCGCCCCAGATTGGGCGCCTCGACCCCTTGCGCCGACTCCGGGCACAACCGGCTCATGACCGAAGACGCCCCCGTCCCCAACGGCAATTCAGGCCAGATGGCCTCCCCATCCTACCGTCTGGCGGCCCTGGACCAGGACTTCCTGCTGGGGGACTCCATGCGCGGCGTGCGCTTCCTGCTGGAGTACGCCAAGGCCGAGGAGGCCCTGCGGAAGTGGGGCGTCCTGTCGACCATCGTGGTGTTCGGCAGCGCCCGGGTGCGGCCCGACGGTCCCGGGGAAGAGCCTCGCTGGTACGCCGCGGCCCGGGAATTCGGACGCCTGGCTTCGGCGCAGGGCGGCGCCCTGCTGAACGGGGCGGACGGGCGGCATAATGTGGTCGCAACCGGCGGGGGGCCCGGCATCATGGAGGCGGCCAACCGCGGCGCCTCCGACATCGGTGCGCCGTCCATCGGCTTCAACATCACCCTGCCCCACGAGCAGGAGCCAAACCGCTACTCGACCCCGGAACTGACCTTCCGATTCCACTATTTCGCCATGCGCAAGATGCACCTGGCCATGCGAGCCAGCGGGCTGGTGATCTTTCCAGGCGGCTTCGGCACCCTGGACGAATTTTTCGAGCTTCTGACCCTGCGCCAGACCCACAAGAGCCCGCCGATCCCCATCGCCCTGTTCGATGAGGCCTATTGGCGAAAGGTGATAAATTTCGAGGCCTTGGCTGAACACGGCATGATCGCTTCGGCTGATCTGGACCTGTTCGGGTACGCCGACACGCCGGAGGATGTTTGGCGAGTTCTTGAGGCCAAGGGGTTGCACGCCGTCGAATAGCCCCCAACCTTCCCTACCGTCACAGTGGCGCCACGGTTTCGCCGCATCGTCGCTCGGGATTCAATCGGAGGCTGCCCCATGCTCAGGATCGCGCTCGGCGCCCTGGCCGCCCTCGCCATGGCGAGCCTTGTTTTGCCCGGCCTGGCGGCGGCTGACCAGATCGACCCCGTGCAGCCCCCCGAGGTCACCGTATCCATCGCCCCCGAATTCCGTGAGAAGGCCCTCAAAACCTATGGCCTGCCCGAAATCGAGCGACTGGCCGATGGTCTGAGGGACGAGGTCGCCCGGGAACTTGCTCGCACCGGCGTCATGGCCGGGGGCCGGGTCGAGCTCGTGCTCACCGACGCCAAGCCCAACCGGCCGACCCGCAAGGAGCTGGGGGACCGTCCCGGGCTTTCATTCCGCAGCTTCTCCCTCGGCGGCGCGGCGATTGAAGGCCAGATGATCACCTTCGACGGCAAGGTCATGCCGGTCACCTTCAGCTGGTACGCCACCGACATCACCGATGCCCGGCGCCAGGCGGTATGGGGTGACGCCCATTGGACCTTCGACCGCTTCGCCCATCGCCTCAGCCGGGGTCAACTCTACGCCCTGCGGTGATGTCCCTGCGGTGATGCAGGCTTGCCTCTGGGGACGGGGCGCGGTCTGATCGAGACTTGTTAGAGTTCCCCCGCGAGATATTCCATCATGTCGTCTGAGCGTCGCTCGAGCTGGACCCTCGCGGCTCTGGC
>NZ_JBALUY010000045.1:0-26950 GCF_036963605.1 Phenylobacterium sp.
CTAGAGCGACTTGAGGATGCCCTCGACCATCTTCTTGGCGTCGCCGAACAGCATCATGGTGTTGTCGCGGAAGAAGAGTTCGTTATCGACCCCGGCATAGCCCGAGCTCATGCCCCGCTTCACGAACAGCACTGTGCGCGCCTTTTCCACGTCGAGGATCGGCATGCCGTAAATGGCCGAGGTCGGGTCGGTCTTGGCCGCCGGATTGGTCACGTCATTGGCCCCGATGACGAAGGCCACGTCGGCGGTGGAGAACTCCGAATTGATGTCTTCCAGCTCGAAGACCTCGTCATAGGAGACCTGGGCCTCGGCGAGCAGCACGTTCATATGGCCGGGCATCCGGCCGGCCACCGGATGGATGGCGTATTTCACGTCGACGCCCTCGGCCTTCAGAACATCGCCCATTTCGCGCAGCGCGTGCTGGGCCTGGGAGACGGCCATGCCGTAGCCCGGCACGATGATCACCTTGCTGGCGTTCTTCATGATGAAGGCCGCGTCCTCGGCCGAGCCCTGCTTGACCGGCCGGGTCTCGACCTGGCCGCCGGCCGCGGCGGCGGAATCGTCGGCGCCGAAGCCCCCCAGGATCACCGAGACGAAGGACCGGTTCATGCCCTTGCACATGATGTAGGACAGGATCGCGCCGGACGAGCCCACCAGGGCCCCGGTGATGATCAGGGTGGTGTTCTCGAGCGTGAAGCCGAGCGCCGCGGCCGCCCATCCGGAGTACGAATTCAGCATCGAAACGACGACGGGCATGTCGGCGCCGCCGATGGGGATGATCAGGGTCACGCCGATCAGCAGGGCCAGCGCAAAGATCGCCCAGAAGGCCCAGATGGCCGAACCGCCGCTCATCACCAGCACAACGACCAGGGCGACGATGCCAAGCGCGATGGCGATGTTCAGCAGGTGGCGGGCCGGCAGCAGGATCGGGGCGCCCGACATGTTGCCGTTCAGCTTGGCGAAGGCGATCACCGAACCTGTGAAGGTGACGGCGCCGATGGCCAGGCCCAGGGACAGTTCCACCAGTGAGGCCCCGTGGATCGCGCCCACGACGCCGATGCCATAGGCCTCGGGCGTATAGATGGCGGCCACCGCCACCAGGCAGGCGGCCAGGCCCACCAGGCTGTGGAAGGCCGCCACCAGCTGGGGCATGGAGGTCATCGGCACCTTGCGGGCGATCACCGCGCCGACCCCGCCGCCGATGGCGACCCCACCGATGATCAGGGCCAGGGTCAGGACGTCCAGCGCGCCTTGGCTGAACAGTGTCGCCATCACCGTGCCGACGGCGATGGCCATGCCGATCATGCCGTTGCGATTGCCCGCCTGGCTGGTTTCGGGGCTGGAAAGCCCCCGCAGGGCCAGGATGAACAGCACCCCGGAGATGAGGTAGAGAATGGCCGCGAGATTGGCGTTCATGGTTGTGCCCCCTGAGCCCGCTCTACTTCTGCTTTTTCTTGTACATGGCGAGCATGCGCTGGGTGACCAGGAAGCCGCCGAAGATGTTCACCGCCGCCAGGCCTGCGGCCAGGGCGCCGGCCCCCTTGGAGATCATCACGCTGCCGCTCAAGGCCGCGCCCTCGGCCCCATGGGCCGCGGCGGCCAGCAGGGCGCCGACGATGATCACCGAGGAAATGGCGTTAGTGACGGCCATCAGCGGCGTGTGCAGGGCCGGCGTCACGCTCCAGACCACGTAGTAGCCCACGAAGATGGCCAGCACGAAGATCGCCAGGCGGAAGACGGTCGGATCGACAGATTCCATGGGGGTCGTCCTCTCTTAATGGGTCAGCCGGCCAGGGCGGGGTGGACCACCGCGCCTGCGCGGGTCACCAGGGCCGCCTTGAGGATCTCGTCATCGAAGTCGGGGGCGAAGGCGCCCTCCTTGTCGAGGAACAGGCCGGCGAAGGCGAACAGGTTGCGGGCATAGAGGGCCGAGGCGTCGGCGGCGATACGCCCGGGCAGGTTGGCGTAGCCGACGATCTTCACGCCGCCGGTCTCCACGACCTCGCCCGGGACCGAGCCCTCCACATTGCCGCCCTGCTCGACGGCCAGGTCGACGAGGACCGAGCCGGGGCGCATGGAAGCGACCTGGGCGGCGCTGATCAGCCGCGGGGCGGGCCGCCCAGGGATCAGGGCGGTGGTGATCACCATGTCCTGCTTGCGGATGTGCTCGGAAACCAGGGCTGCCTGCTTGGCCTGGTATTCGGCGCTCATTTCCTTGGCGTAGCCGGCGGCGGTCTCGGCGGCCTTGAACTCCTCGTCCTCGACGGCGACGAACTTGGCGCCCAGGCTTTCGACCTGCTCCTTGGCCGCGGGACGCACGTCGGTGGCGGTGACCACCGCGCCCAGACGCCGGGCGGTGGCGATGGCCTGCAGGCCGGCGACGCCTGCCCCCATGACGAAGACCTTGGCGGCGGCGACCGTGCCGGCCGCCGTCATCATCATCGGCATCACCTTGCCATAGGCGTTGGCCGCCTCCAGCACCGCGCGATAGCCGGCCAGATTGGCCTGGGAGGACAGCACGTCCATCACCTGGGCCCGGGTGATCCGCGGCACGAACTCCATGGAAAAGGCGCTGGCGCCCTTGGCCGCCAGGGCGTTCAGGGTCGCCTTGTCCTGGTGGGGGTTGAGCATGCCGACCACCAGGGCCTCGACCTTCAGGCCGGCGATTTCCTCCGGCGCAGGGCCGCGGACCTTGAACAGGATGTCGGCCTTGGACAGGGCGGCGCTCAGGTCAGGGGCGATCTCCGCGCCGGCAGCTTCGTAGTCGCCATCAAGATAGGAGGAGGTCGCCCCGGCGCCCGCCTCGATCACCACGGCGAAGCCGGCGGCGATCAGTTTCTTGACCGTGTCCGGCGTCGCGGCGACGCGGGTTTCGCCGTCGCGGCGTTCCTTGGTGACGGCGATGACGGCCATGCCTGTGGTCCCCTCAGGTCGGTGAAGCCGGCGGACCTTAGGGACGTCACAGGGGCCTTGTCCAGACGTCGATCAGCGATCTTTAAACGCGCGTTTGAAACCCTGCGGCGGATTGCTGGCACGCGAAAGCCCCGCGTGGACACCTCCCCGCGCCGGCGCTCGACCTGCGGAAGAGTGGCCTAGTGCGCCGCGTCCGGCTTGTCGCGCAGGAGCACGAAGCCGATCGCGGCCAGGACCGCTGCGCTGATCAGGCCGGGGATGAAGCCGCCCGGCGTGCAGAACCACACCGTGAACAGCAGCAGGGCGCTGGCGATCGCCAGGGAGCCCCATTTGGTCATCCCCATGAACAGGTTGAAGGTGGACACCTGTTCCTGGATTTCCATTTCGCCGCGGTGATAGTCGGAAGCCTGTTCGCCCATGGCGGCCGGGTCTCTCTCTTACGGAACCAGTTCGAGTGCGGTGCTACACGAGAGCGCGCGCCGGCTCAAGATGGCCAGACGGCCAGCAGGGCGCGCAGGGCCGCGATCAGGGCCAGGGGCTGGTCCACCATGACGTGGTGGTTGGAATCCGGGATGGCGATCTCGATCATGTCCTTGGGCAGGGGATTGGCCCGGCCGTCATGGCGGCGCGCGATCACCTGGGAGAGTTCGCCATAGATGTGGGCGATCGGGACCTCGACCTTGGGCGGCCCTTCGGTGACCAGGGCGTTCATGGCGCTCCGGTCCAGCTTGTTCCACATGGCCGGGTCGAACATCCAGGCCCATCCCTCGCCCGAGCCGTCCTCGAGCGGCGCGCGCTTCAGCGAGCGGCGGGCGATGAAGTCGGCGACGAACAGATGGCCCGGGGCCTGGGGCGGCATGAAGCGGAAGCGGGCCAGCGCGGCCTCCAGGGTCGCATAGACCCGCTTGGGGCGGTCAGTGGTGGGGATGTTGCGCACCTGCTCCATGCGGCGCGCCATCTCCTCCTGCTCCCGCGGCGGCGGGCCGCCAAAGCCGGTGTCGACCAGGATGGCGGCGTGCATCCGCTCCGGATAGCGGCTGGCGGCGTAGAACACCTGCGACCCGCCGAACGAATGGCCGATATAGATGGGCTTGCGGCCCCCCTCATAGAGGCCGGTCGCCTTCGCCACCGCCTCGGCGTCTTCGGCGAAGTCCTGGAAGGCGTAGGTTTCGCGCCAGTCCGAGGCGCCCATGCCGGCCAGCGACATCGAGACGACCCGGTAATCCTCCGCCAGATAGGGGGCGATGAAGCTCCACCAGTCGGCGTGGGCGCTGTTACCGTGCACCAGCAGCAGGCCGGGCTTGCCCACCTCGCCCCAGGTCAGCACCTCGATCTGAGTGCCCAGCGAAGTGACGAAGCTGCGCTGCGGCTCTTTGGCGATGGCGGCCTCGAACCAGGCCGGGGCCGGCGGCGCCTCGCCCTTGAAGGGGGCCAGCGGCGCCTGGATCTCCGGCGGCAGTTCGCCCGGCTTGGTCTGGATGGGCCGGTCGTCTTCGAACTCGGCGGCGGCCACGGCCGGGGGCGTCTTGGTCTGGTCGGTCATCGGATCAGGCCCTCTGCGCCTGGCGGTCGCCGGGCTTGCGCTTGATGTGGCGCATCCCCTTGAACACCCCGGTGCCGGTCATCAGGGTGCGCTCGCCGCACCAGATCTTGCCGCGGACCGTGAAGACGTCGTCCTGCTCGGAGATGATCTCGCTTCCCCCCTCGACCCAGTCGCCCATCTGGGCGCCGGAGAGGAAGTCGGTGGTCAGGCGCACCGTGACCCAGCCGATCTCCCGCTGGTTGGAGATCACCCGGCCCCAGGCCATGTCGGCGAAGCTCATCAGCATGCCGCCGTGGCAGTTGTTCATGCCGTTGGCGTGGTGCTCCTCCACCCGGAAGGCCATGATCTCGTTATTGGCCTCGTCCCGCTTGGAATAGAAGGGGCCGACCGTGCGGCCAAAGCCGCGCTGCCAGAGGTTGATCACATAGCCGTCCGGGACGACGGCGGCCTGTACGGGGGTCAGATCATCGGACATGCCCTGCTGACTAACGCCCGTTTGAGAAATGACAAGGCTTGAGGCGAGATTCGCCCACGACCGCCCCCTCAAGGCGCCAGGGTGCGGGCCCCAAGTTCAGCCTCGCCCGAAAGCGTCACAGTCTCGGCGTCCGACCTCAGGCTGACCGCCACCCACCCGCCATCGATCCGCCAGCCCGGGAGGGCGACGTCATAGGCGGCCAGCAGGCGCGGATCGGCGGCGATCTCCACCTCCCGCCGCTCGCCCGGCGCCAGGGCCACCCGCGTCCAGCCGATGAGTCGAAGGCCTGGCCGGCCGTCTGCGCCGGTCACCTGGGCGTAGAGCTGGGGGGTGTCCGTCCCGGCCCGCTCGCCGACATTGGCCACCGTGAACCGCGCCCGCACGCTCGCTCCGCCCTCCAGGCGCAGGTCCTCATGGGCGAAGCGCGTATAGGAAAGCCCGAACCCGAACGGGAACAGCGGCGACGCCTGCTGGCGGTCGAACCAGCGATAGCCGACGGCCGCGCCTTCGGGATGGGGCACGGAGAACCGGCCCTTGTGCTGTTGCACGTCCGGATAGGAGGTGGGGATGGTGCGTCCCTCCTCCGGCGGACCGAAGATCATGCCCGGGATCTGAGGCCGCACGAGGTCGTCGATGGCGCGCGGGAAGCTGATCGGCAGACGCCCCGAAGGCTCGGCCTCGCCAAACAGCAACCGGGCGATGGCCTCGCCGCCGCGGGCGCCGGGATACCAGGCCTGGAGCACGGCGGCGGCGTCCTCCAGCCAGGGCATGGTGACCGGGCCGCCGGTTTCCAGCACCACCACGGTCTTCTCGTTGGCCGAGGCGACGGCGGCGATCAGGGTGTGCTGGTCTCCGGGCAGGGCCAAGGTGGGGACATCCTCGGCCTCGGTGGTCCACTGCTCGGCGAAGACCACGGCCACATCGGCCTCGGCGGCTATGGCCATGGCTGCGGCCAGGTCGCGGCCGTCGGCATAGGTCACCAGGTTGGCGCGCTGGCCGATGGCCGCCAGGGGCGAGGACGGATGGTAGGTGATCCGCGAAAAGGCCGAGGACGGGCCGATGGTCACCGGAATCTCCAGGGCTGGCCCGCCCACCGGGATCACCTGGGACGACCCGCCCCCCGACAGCACGCCCACATCGGCGTGGCCGCCGATCACCGCCACCTTCAGGCCCGGCGCCAGGGGCAGCAGGCCCTGGTTCCTCAGCAGGACAAGGCCGGCCTCGGCGGCGGCTTGGGCCACCTCAGCGTGGGCCTCGTAGTCGATCTCTTCGCGCTCGACCGGCCGATCGAGGACCCCGTGGGCGATCAGGCTGCGCAGGATGCGGCGGACCATGTCGGCCAGCCGCCCGAAGGGCACCTCGTCCTCCTGCACGGCGGTCTTCAGGAGGTCCCCGAAGAAGACCTGCTTATCCAGCTGCTCGCCGGACTCCTGGTCGAGGCCGCCCAGCGCCGCCTTGGCCGTGGAATGGCAGCCGCCCCAGTCCGACATCACCCAGCCGGGATAGGCCCAGTCGCCCTTCAGAACCCGGTTCAGCAGGAAGTCGTTCTCTCCGCACCAGTCGCCGCCCAGGCGGTTATAGGCGCTCATCACAGAGCCTGGCTGGCCCCGCTCGATGCCGATCTGGAAGGCCAGCAGATCGCTTTCGCGCAAAGCCCCCTCGTCGATCTGCACATCGACCACGTGGCGGCAGGTCTCCTGGTCGTTGATGGCGAAGTGCTTGATCGTGCAGACGATGTCATTGGACTGGGCGCCGGCGATGGCCTCGCCCACCAGGACGCCGGCCAGCAGCGGGTCTTCGCCCAGATATTCGAAGTTCCGGCCACAGCGGGGGTCCCGCGTCAGGTTCACCCCGCCGCCCAGCAGGATGTTGAACCCCTTGGCCCGGGCCTCGGCGCCGACCATGGCCCCGGCCCGTCGGGCGAGGTCGGGGTCCCAGGTGGCGGCGAGCGCCAGACCAGACGGCAGGGCCGTGGCGCCGTCGCCCTCGCGCACCTTGCGGGGATTGGCGACGCCCAGGCTGGCGTCGGTGGCGTTCTGCGGCGGAATGCCCAGGCGCGGCACGCCTGGCACATAGCCGGCCCCGCGGGCCGCGTCGGCCGGAACCTCGTCCAGCAGATTGGGCATCGGGCCGTGAACCAGGCCGATCATCTCGTCGAGGGTCAGCTCAGCGATCAGCAGGTCGGCGCGCTCGTCTGGGGAGCGGGCGGCGTCCATCCACGGCCGGGTGTCAGCTTGGGTCATCTTCGGTTTCCTCCCCACGCGCGGGTCTTCCCGTCGCGCCGCATACAGCTCTAGGACGAAGGCCGACCGGCCTCAGACCAGGGCTTCGAACTCGTCCACCAGGCGCTCCATCTGGGTCATGCCCGCCGCCCAGAAGGCCTTTTCCCGCGGGTTGAGGCCGAAGGGCGCCAGAGCCTCCACATAGGTCCTGGAGCCGCCGGCGGCGAGCAGGTCCTCATAGAGCGGCGCGAAGCCCTGCGGGTCCTCCCGGCGCTTCTCCATCAGGCCCCGCACCAGCAGGTCGCCGAAGGCGTAGGCGTAGACATAGAAGGGCGCGTGGGCGAAGTGGCTGACATAGGCCCAGTAGTGCTCATAGCCGGCGTTCAGCTTGATGGCCGGCCCCAGGCTCTCGCCCATCACCTCCATCCAGATGGCCGAGATCTGGTCGGTGGAGACCTCGCCCTGCTGGCGGGCGGCGTGGAAGGCGGTCTCGAACTTGTGGAAGGCGATCTGCCGGACCACCGTGTTCAGCCCATCCTCGATCTTGCCGGCCAGCAGGCCGCGGCGCTCCTCGTCCGTGGCGCCCGCCATCAGGCGTTCGAACACCAGACCCTCGCCGAAGATCGAGGCGGTCTCGGCCAGCGTCAGGGGCGTGTCGGCCAGCAGAGTGCCCAGCGGCGCACACAGGGTCTGGTGCACCGCATGGCCGAGCTCATGGGCCAGGGTGAGCACGTCGCGGCGCTCGCCCATATAGTTCATGAACACATAGGGGTGCCGGTCGGCGCTGACCGGATGGGAATAGGCGCCCGACTGCTTGCCGGCCCGCGGGCGGGCGTCGATCCAGGGCTGGTTGAAGAAGGTCTGAGCGGTGTCGGCGAACCGGGGGGCCAGGGCGGAGAAGGACTCCAGCACCATCTCCTGAGCCTGGGGCCAAGTGTAGGTCCGCGGCGCCGCCGCATCCAGGGGCGCATTGCGGTCCCAGTAGTCCAGGGTCTTGCGGCCCATGACCTTGGCCTTCAGAGCGTAGTAGCGATGGCTGACCGCCGGATAGGCCTCGGTCACCGCCTCAACCAGGGCCTCGACGGCGTCGGCGTCCACTTCATTGGCCATGTGGCGCGAGGCCGCCGGCTGCGGATACTTCCGCCAGCGATCCTCCACCTGCTTCTCATAGGCCAGGGTGTTGAGGCACAGCGCCAGCGTCGAGGTGCGCTCCTCCAGCGCCTTGGCCAGGCCCTGGGCCGCCTGCTTGCGCCGGGCGCCGTCGGGGTCCGACAGCCGGTTCAGGGTCTCGGGCAGGGTCAGGGTCTCAGACCCCACCTTGGCGGTCAGCTTGGCCAGGGTCTCGTCGAACAGGCGCATCCAGTTGGCCACGCCCGGCCCCCGGTCGATCATCAGCCGTTCGAGATCGGCGCTCAGTTCGTGGGGCCGCGACAGGCGCACCCGCCGCAACCAGGGCAACCAACGCTGCGCCGGCGCATGGGCCGCCAGGGCGGCGTCCAGCTCGGCCTCGTCCAGCTCGTTGATCTCCAGGGTGAAGAACAGGGTCTCGGCGCCGATCTGGGCGGCCTTGCCCCGGAAGTCGGCCTCGAACTTCGACCAGGCCGGATTATCCCGCGCCGTGCTGGCCGACAGCGAGGCATAGGCGCCGACGCCGTAGAGGGCGTTGGTCCCCACCTCATAGAGGGCGATGGTCTCGTCCAGGCGCCGGCCCAGGGTCTCCGGCTCCCCGCGGGCGGCGACCAGCTGGCCCTTATAGGTCAGCAGATCGGCGGCGGCCTTGCGGGCCTTCTCCAGGTCGGCCTCGATCTGCGGATCGTCGCGACCGGCATAGAGGTCGTCGAGGCGCCATTCGGGCAGGGTGTCGGTCTTCACGGGTGCGTTCATGGGTGCGATCTAAGCACGCTCAGGGCTCGCCGCCACCTCCTCTTCTTCGCGCGTCAGGCCGCGCCGCGCCGCCTATGCCTCGTCCTGCAGCCGGCGGCGAACATCGGAACAGGCCGCGGCGATCAGCGCGGCCAGGGCGGCTTCGTCGATCGCCTCGCCCCAGCGCAGCTTCACGTGGCGCATCCGCTTGCCCGCGCCCTCCAGCAGCCCCGCGGGGTCAGCCAGGGCGGCCCCATTGTAGAAGCCGACATTCACATGGGACTGGAAGGCGGCGACATAGGCGAAGGCCGCAGCCTCCACGCACGCCGTCGGCCGGCCGTCATGAATGAGTTCATGCACATCGGCGCCAGAGCCCCGAATGACCTCGAACCAGCGTTTGGCCAGAGGTCGCAGGACATTCTCCCCGTCGGAGAACCAGGCCTCGACGGCGGGGTCGCGGGAGACGGCGCCGGATAAACGGAAGAGCGCGCTCATAGGCGCCAGCATGGCAGATCGGCGCAGGCGGTAAAGACATCGCCGCAGTTGCGCGCCGGCCCCTCACGCTTGCCTAGAGGCGCGTGGTGGCCAGCAGGATCGAGGTCTCGGTGGCGGCGATGCCGGGAATGCGGCGGATCTCGTCCAGGGCCGCGCTGAAGGCGGCCAGGCTGTCGGTGTCCAGCTCGGCCACCAGGTCCCAGCGGCCATTGGTGGTGTGCACCGCCACCACCTCGGCGAAGCCCTGCAGGGCGCGCACCACCCGGGGGCTGCTCTCCCCTTCCACCGAAATGGTCATGACCGCCCGCACCCGCTGGGCCTCTACGTCGGGGCGGGTGCGCACCGTGAAACCCTGGATCACCCCGCGCTGGCGCATCCGATCGATCCGGTTCTGCACCGTGCCGCGGGAGACCTTCAGGCGCTCAGCCAGGCTCGCCACCGAGGCGCGGGCGTCGGCGCGCAGCAGGGCCAGAAGTTGGCGGTCCGTCTCGTCCATGTCAGATCGTCACTCCAAGGCGCCAGATCGGCAGAACTATCAGCAAATCCTACAAGCCCTGCGCCTTTTCGCTAGCGCCGCCATGTCTCATCCTCGTCGCAATCGTGACATTCCGAGGGAGGCGCGCATGGCGACCCCGCACTATCTGATGACCGATCCGGCGCATTTCGAGGTGTGCTACCAGATCAATCCGTGGATGGATCCCGCCGTCTGGCGGGCCGACGCCAGCGCCTGCGCCCGGGCCGCTGCGGCCTCGGACGCCCTGCGCCACGCCATCGAGGCGGCCGGCGGCAAGGTCGAGATGATCCCCGCCGAGGCCGGCCTGCCCGACCTCGTCTTCCCCGCCAATGCGGCCACCGTCCTGGACGGCCGCGCCCTGATGGCCCGCTTCGCCCACCCCGAGCGCCGCGGCGAAGAGGCGCCCTTCCGGACCGCCTTCCACGCCCTGCGCGACCGCGGCGTGCTGCGCGAGGTGGCCGAACTGCCGCCTGGCGTGGTGCATGAGGGCGCCGGCGACGCGCTTTGGGACGGCGGGCGCGGCTGGTTCTGGGGCGGCCATGGCCAGCGCTCGACCCTGGCGGGCCTTGAGGCCCATGCGGCTTTCTTCGGCCAGGAGGTGGTGGCCCTCGAGCTCGCCACCCCGCACTTCTACCACCTCGACACCTGCATGCGCCCGCTGGACGGCGGCCACATCCTCTACTACCCGCCGGCCTTCACCGATCAGGCCCTGAAGACCCTGCGCGAGCGGGTCGCGCCCGACCTGCTGATCGAGGCCGACCAGGCCGCCGCCGAGGCGCTCTGCGTCAATGCGGTGAACCTGGGCGAGACCGTGATCATGGCCAAGGCGCCGCCGACCCTGCGCGCGGCCCTGGAGGCCCGGGGCTACCGCTTGGTCGAGGTCGATCTCTCCCCCTTCATCATGTCCGGCGGCGCGGCCTTCTGCATGAGCCTGCGCCTGGACCTCACCTCCCAACCCCGAGCCGCGCTTGCGGCCGCTGAATGAGGCCTCCCATGACCGACCAAGCCCTTCTCGACCGCCCCGCCCTGTCGACCCCGCAGGACTACATCGCCACCGAGGCGCGGCTGGGCGCGCGCAACTACAAGCCGCTGGACGTGGTGCTGAGCCGCGGCGAGGGGGTCTATGTCTGGGATGTCGAGGGCAAGCGATACCTGGACGGGCTCTCGGCCTATTCGGCGGTCAACCAGGGCCATTGCCATCCGAAGATCCTGGCGGCCATGACCGAACAGGCCGGCAAGCTGACCCTGACCAGCCGCGCCTTCCGCAATGACCAGTTGGCGCTGTTCTATGAGGAGATTTGCGCCCTGACCGGTTCGCACCGGGCCCTGCCGATGAATTCGGGCGCCGAGGCGGTGGAAAGCGCCCTGAAGGTGGCCCGCAAGTGGGGCTATGAGGTCAAGGGCGTGCCGGCCGGCCAGGCCGAGATCATCGTCTGCTCGGAGAACTTCCACGGCCGGACCCTGGCCATCGTCGGCTTCTCCACTGACGAGCAGGCCCGCGGCGGCTTTGGCCCCTTCGCGCCGGGCTTCAAGGTCGTGCCCTTCGGTGACGCCGCAGCCCTGGAGGCGGCCATCACCCCCAACACCGTCGCCGTCCTGGCCGAGCCGATCCAGGGGGAGGCCGGCGTCATCATCCCGCCGGCCGGCTATCTGAAGACCGCCCGCGAGCTCTGCACCCGCCACAATGTCATCCTGATCCTGGATGAGATCCAGACGGGTCTTGGCCGCACCGGCAAGCTGCTGGCCGAGGAGCACGAAGGCGTCGAGGCCGATCTCACCCTGGTGGGCAAGGCCCTGTCGGGCGGCTTCTATCCGGTCTCGGCCGTGCTTTCGAACGATGCGGTGCTGGGGGTGCTGAAGCCCGGCGAGCACGGCTCCACCTTCGGCGGCAACCCGCTGGCCTGCGCCGTGGCCCGCGCCGCCCTGAAGGTGCTGGTGGAAGAGGACATGATCGGCAACGCCCAACGGGTCGGCGACCGGCTGCAGGCGTCCCTGGCCGGCATCCGCCACGACGCCATCAAGGAGGTCCGCGGCCGGGGCCTGATGCTGGCCGTCGAATTGCACCGCGAGGCCGGCGGCGCCCGGCGGGTCTGCGAGAACCTCCAGCGCCGCGGCCTGCTGTGCAAGGAGACCCACGAGCACACCATCCGCATCGCCCCGCCCCTGGTGCTGGCCCCCGACCAGGCTGACTGGATCGCCGAGCAGTTCGAGGCCGCCCTGCGCGACCCGAGCTAGCGGCTAGCCAAGGCGATCCTGGGACCGGCGCCCAGGATCGCCGATCCTTGGGCGGTCGCTATTTCGCCCCCGCCGCCACCGGGGGCGGCGTCCACCCCTTGCGGGCCTCGGCCAATACATAGGCGCGGATGTTCTCGGCCTCGGCCGGCGACAGGAAGCGGGAGAAGCTGGCCATGCCCCTGGGCGCCAGGGCTCCATCGATCACCACCGACGACCAGTTCTCCGCCGAAAGCAGCATCTGCGAGCGCTTCAGGTCCGGCAGGTAGCGCCCCGAGGCGTTGGCCCCATGGCAGACCTGGCAATACTGCTGGAAGCTCGCAAAGCCCGCCTTGGCGTTCCCGGTGGAGCTGACGCCGGTGAGGTCGAGCGGCTCGACCTGCGGCAGGTCATAGGCCGGCGCGCTCGCCGTCCCGCCGAGCTTGAAGACCAGGAGGCGGCCGGGCAGACGTGAGCGGTCCGGCAACAGGGCGGGCGACGACAAGGCGCCCGCGCCGCCATAGCCGACCATCAGGGCCACATACTGCTCGCCGTCGATCTCATAGGTGGACGGCGGGGCGATCACCCCGTTCACCGTCTCATAGGACCAGAGCTTGGCGCCGGTGGCCGCGTCATAGGCCGAGAAGGTCCCTTCGGCCGCGCCCTGGAAGACCAGGCCGCCGGCCGTGGTCAGGACGCCGGCGTTCCAGAAGAAGGGGTGCTCGACGGTCCAGCGGGCCTTCTGGGCCACGGGGTCCCAGGCGATCAGCTGTCCCTTCACCATGGCCTTCAGACCCGCCAGCTGGGCGGCGTCATCGGGCAGGGCGTTGGCCAGGAAGTCCGTGCCGACATTCCAGCCGCCGGGCTGGTGGCGATAACTGGCGTCGTTGACATAGGCGAAGGGCACCACCTGCGCCGGGATATAGACCAGTCCCGTCTGCGGATTGAACGCCATGGGATGCCAGTTGTGCGCCCCGAACGGCGCAGGGACCTGCAGGGAGGGGGCGTCGCGATAGCGGGCGCCTGGGGCCTCGATGGGCCGTCCCGTCGCCTTGTCGACGCCGGTGGCCCAGGTGATAGGCACATAGGGCTCGGCCGAGATCAGCTCGCCCGTGGCCCGGTCCAGCACGTAAAAGAAGCCGTTCTTGGGCGCCTGCATCAGCACCTGGCGCGTCTGACCCGCGATGGTCAGGTCCGACAGGATGATGTGCTGGGTGGCGGTGTAGTCCCAGCTCTCGCCCGGCGTGGTCTGATAGTGCCAGACGTACTGGCCGGTGTCGGGCTTGAGCGCCAGGATGGAGGAGACGAACAGGTTGTCACCCTGGCCGTCCGAGCGCTTTTCGTGGTTCCAGGGCGTACCGTTGCCGACCCCCACATAGAGCAGGTCGAGCTTGGGATCATAGGCCATGGCGTCCCAGACCGTCGCCCCGCCGCCGGTGGCCTTCCAGCCCTCGCCGAACCAGGTGCCGGCCGCCTTCTCCGCGAGGATGGCGTCGGACGCCGCCCCGTCGGGCTGGCCGTCGGGATTAGGGACGGTGAAGAAGCGCCAGATCAGGGCGCCGGTCTCGGCGTCATAGGCCGACAGATAGCCGCGCACCCCGTACTCCGCGCCGCCATTGCCGATCAGCACCTTGCCCTTGATGACCCGCGGGGCGCCGGTGATCGTATAGGGCTTGGCCGCATCCGTGGTCTGAACCGACCAGGCCTCGGCGCCGGTGTCGGCGTCCAGCGCGATCAGGCGGCCATCGAGGGCGCCGACAAAGACTCTGCCGCCCCAGACCGCGACCCCGCGATTGACCACGTCGCAGCAGGCGTCGAAGGCCTTTTCCCCGGCCACCTTGGGGTCATAGGACCATTTCAGCGCGCCTGTGGCGGCGTCGAAGGCGTAGACCTTGGACCAGGCCGTGGTGGTGTAGAGCACCCCGTCCTTGACGATGGGGGTCGCCTCCTGGCCGCGGTCGGTGTCGAACTCGTAGGACCAGGCCAGCCCCAGCTCCCCCACCGACTCGGCGTTGATCTGCGTCAGCGGGCTGAACCGCTGCTCGGAATAGGACCGGCCATAGGAGAGCCATTCGGCGTTGGTCTCGGCAGCCTCCAGGCGGGCCTGATCGACATCCTTGGGACCCGCGGCCTCCTGGCAGGCGCTGAGCAGGCCCGCGCAGGCGAGCGCGATCAGGGTGAATTTGACGTGCATGGCGGCCCTCCCCGGCCTGGCCGTGTTTCCGGCCTCCAGGCTTCACTATGGCGTGCTCTCGACCTCAGGCAATCCTCAGCGGCTCCCCCATCGGCCGCGTCGATCGGCGAAGGCCGCCGCCAGGGTCACGGCCAGGAAGGCCCCGATGGCCGAGACGCCGGTTCCCAGCGGGTCGGCGTCGGCCGGCAACAGCATGGCGATGATCTGCAGGGCGACCAGGAAGCCGATAAACACGGGCGCGGCGACCGCCCCCAGCCCCTGGCGACCCCGGCTCCAGCCCCAGACGCTCGCGGCCATGGCGATCAGGCCGATCTCCACCGCCTGCTCCGGGACGGGGTAATCCCAGAGCCCCAGACCCACCTTCGGCCCCCCGAACCACAGGGCGAGGTCTGGACGATGGACCAGGAAATCCAGCAGCCAGTGGGAAAACACCACCGCCCCGACCATGATGGCCGCAGCCCATGGCAGGCGCAGGACAAGCCGCGTCGCCAGCGCGCCCAGCACCGCCCAGCCCGCCGCAGCCGGCAGGGAATGGGTGTAGGGCATGTGCTCGAGCACCAGCGCGTTACCGGGCAGGTCTGCATCGATGGAGAAGCGCTCGGCCCCGGTGATGATCAGGGCGCCCCACCCGACATCCACCAGTTGGGCGGCCAGGGCGTAGGCCCAAAGCGGGGCCCTTGGCTCAACCGCCTTGGCGGCGATGGCGGCGGCGTAGTGACCGACAAACATGGCGCGTCCCTCCCCAGGGCAGGTCATCTGGAACCGCCGGCAAGCCATGGTCAAGCCTTGCCCGTTAACTCCTGACTCAGGTCTGTGAAACCCCGCCTTTACCGGCGACCTGTATCAATCCGCGACAGATGAGCCCCGTCCGAAGAGGCGGGCGTCCCGGTACAGGTGGTGTCTTCAGATGACCAAAACGGTCCTAGTCGTCGACGATGATCCGACCCAGCGCAGGCTGATCCAGGCCGTGCTGGAGCGCGAAGGCTTCGCCGTGGCCCACGCCGAGTCCGGCGATGCGGCCATCGACCACCTGCTGGCCGGAGCCAAGGTGGACCTGATCCTGCTGGACCTGGTCATGCCCAGGCTCTCAGGTCAGGACGCCCTGAAGGAGATGCGCGCCCGCGGCTTCCACCAGCCGGTGATCGTGGTCACCGCCCAGGGCAGCATCGACACCGTCGTCCTGGCCATGCAGGCCGGCGCCTGCGACTTCTTCGTCAAGCCAGCCAGCCCTGAACGGATCATGGTCTCGATCCGCAACGCCCTTTCCATGGGCGATCTGCGCGGCGAGGTCGATCGCCTGAAGAAGCACAAGACCGGCCGCTTCACCTTCGCCGACATGGTTGGCGGCTCGGCCCCCATGACGCTGGTCAAGCGCATGGGCGAGCGGGCGGCCAAGTCGACTATCCCCATCCTGATCACCGGCGAGAGCGGCGTCGGCAAGGAAGTCATCGCCCGCGCCCTGCACGGATCGTCCGACCGCTCGGGCAAGGCCTTCGTGGCCGTCAACTGCGGCGCCCTGCCCGAGAACCTGGTGGAATCCATCCTGTTCGGCCACGAGAAGGGCAGCTTCACCGGCGCGACCGACAAGCACCTGGGCAAGTTTCAGGAGGCCAATGGCGGCACCCTGTTCCTGGACGAGGTGGGCGAACTGCCGCTGGACATGCAGGTCAAGCTGCTGCGCGCCCTGCAGGAGAGCGAGATCGATCCCGTGGGGTCCAAGCGCTCGGTGAAGGTCGATGTGCGCATCGTCTCGGCCACCAATCGCGACCTGTCCCTGGCCGTGGCCGAGGGCCGGTTCCGCGAGGACCTGTTCTATCGCCTCAACGTCTTCCCCATCGAGGCCCCGGCCCTGCGCACCCGCAAGGACGATATCCCGGCCCTGGTCGAGCACTTCATCCGCCGCTTCAACGTCGAGGAGGGCAAGAAGGTGGTCGGCTGCGCGCCCGAGACCCTGCAACACCTGCTGACCTTCGACTGGCCGGGCAATGTGCGGCAGCTGGAGAATGCCGTCTATCGGGCCATCGTCCTGTCGGACTCCCCCTATTTGCAGCCCTTCGACTTCCCAGCCATCTCCGGGATGGTGGCGCCGCCGCCAGAGGCGGCCCCGGCCCCGACCACGCCGTCGCCACCGATTTCCCCGGACGCCGCACGCGAGCTGATGGCCGAGCTGCCCAAGGATGCGCCGGTGCGGATCCTCGACGAGCGCGGCCACCTGCGCACGCTGGAAGACATCGAGCGCGACCTGATCCAGCTGGCCATCGAAATCTATGCCGGCCACATGAGCGAGGTCGCCCGGCGCCTCGGGATCGGCCGCTCCACCCTCTACCGCAAGGTCCGCGAACAGGGCCTGGACGGGGTGATCGGCGGCTCCGACGACAGCGAGACCGAGGCGGCCTGAGGGGGGCCTCGAAATCCCCGATCTCGTCATCCCAGATCTCGTCATGCTCGCCCCTGTGGCGAGCATCCCTGTCGAGGGAGGGCGCAAGCGTCGCGAGGGATCCTGGGCACAAGGCCCAGGATGACGGCCGTGGGAGACGGACGCGCCTGCGGCGGGTTAAGACCTTGTAGCTAATCGTCATTCTCAGGCGGTTTGCGGCCAAAGCCGCGCCTGACCATGGGCTTCTTCTCGCCCTTGGCCTTGGCAGAGATTTCCTTGAGCTTGCGGTGCTGCAGGGCTGAGAGCGCCTGGCCCGGCGCGCCCTTTTCAGGGTCGCCGAAGGCGCGGCCATAGGTTTTCACCCGGTCTTCCACTGAACCCAGGAACTCGCCCTCCCATTCGGAGAGCTCCACGCCGGTGCGCACGGCTTCACGCTGAACGCGCTTGAGCGCATTCAGCGCGGCCCGCTTGGCCTGGGCCCTGGGGTCTGGAGCCTTACGCTTCAAATCTCTCCGAGCGCCGAGAGATAGAGGTCGAGGATGGCCTCTTCCTCCTGCCGCTTGGCGCGGTCCTGTTTGCGCAGGCGGACCACCTTGCGCAGCACTTTGACGTCAAAGCCGTTGCCCTTGGCCTCGGCGAAGACTTCCTTGATCTGCTCGGCGACCTCGGACTTTTCCAGCTCCAGGCGCTCGATGCGCTCGATGATGCTCTTCAGCTGCCCCTGGGCGGTGGTGTTCAGAATGTCGATGTGGGCGCTGTCGTCAGCCATGGAAACGCGTCTTCCGAGTCGAGGGTGGTTTGAAGCGCCGGACCCTACCTCGCATCGGCGCCGAACGAAATCCGTCTGGAGGTCACAGGCTGAACTCCCCTAGGGTTGTGATCATTCGCCAGCGGAGGCCGCCATGACCGACACCCCACGCCACCGACCCACCAAGGAAGAGGCCGAGGCCGCCGTCCGCACCCTCATCCAATGGGCCGGGGACGACCCGGACCGCGAGGGCCTGACCGAGACGCCGGGCCGGGTCACCCGCTCCTATCGCGAGCTGTTCGCCGGCTATGAGACCGACCCACGCGAATATCTGGAACGCACCTTCGAGGAGGTCGGCGGCTATGACGAGATGGTCGTGCTGCGCGATATTCGGGTGGTCAGCTTCTGCGAGCATCACATGCTGCCGGTGATCGGCCGGGCCCATGTGGGCTATCTGCCCACCAACCGGGTGGTCGGCATCTCCAAGCTCGCCCGGGTGGTCCACGGCTTCGCCCGTCGGCTGCAGATCCAGGAAAAGCTCACCGCCGAGATCGCCGGCGCCATCCACGACATCCTGCGCCCCAAGGGCGTCGGCGTGCTGATCGAGGCCGAGCACTCCTGCATGACCATGCGCGGGGTGAATACGCCAGGCTCGACGCTCACCACCTCGACCCTGCTCGGCGAACTGCGCGACGATCCCCGCACCCGCCAGGAATTCCTGGAACTGGTCCGCGGGCGGTGAGGATGAAACCACCCCATCACCGTCATGGTCGGACTTGATCCGACCATCCATGCACACAGCCGACCGCGGTGATCATGGACCCTCGGGTCAAGCCCGAGGGCGACGGCAGGAAGAGGTCAGGCGCTCAGAGGAGGCCGTGGGCCTCGAGCGCCGGGCGCAGGGCCGCCGGGTCGGTGAAGTGGTGGGTCTGCAAGCCAAAGGCCTTGGCCGCGGCGATGTTGGCGGCGCTGTCGTCCACGAACAGGATGTCGCCGGCCGCATGGCCGAACCGCGCGCAGGCGATGGCGTAGATTCGCGGATCAGGCTTGATCAGCTTCTCTTCGGCTGAGACCACGTAGCCCTCAAGGCGCGCAAAGGCCGGGCTCATGGCGATGACCCCGTCAAAGACCTCGTGGGACATGTTGGTCAGGCCAAACTGCGGCACGCCGGCCGCGTGCAGCGCTTCGATGGCGGCCTCGGTCTCGGGGATGGTTCCGGAGAACATCTCCCACCACCGCTCCTCCCAGGCGTGGATCTCCGCCTCGTATTCCGGGAAGCGCTCGACGAGGCCTTTGCGGTTCTCTTCGAAGGTGACGCCGAGGTCGTGGTTCACGTGCCAGATCATGGTGCAGACATGCGAAAGGAACCGGTCCAGATCGGCCGGTTCCTTGAAAATCTTCGCATAGAGCGTGCGTGGGTCCCAGCGGACCACGACATTGCCGATATCCCAGAGAACCGCCTTGGCCATCTCCGGGAGCCGGCCGCGCCTAGCCCTGCTTGGCTTTGAAGCGCGGGTCCGTCTTGTTGATGACGTAGACCACGCCCTTGCGGCGAACGAGCTTGCAGTCGCGGTGACGCGTCTTCAGCGACTTCAGCGAGCTTCTGACCTTCATGAGCTTGTCTTCGCGCGTCGCCGCGCGCCGTCTTCCAGAGGGTTACGAACAGAGCCGGCGCATATACGGGGCGGGGCCTTATGAGTCAACGGGGGCTCGCAGCGGAGGCCGCCTGCCCCTTTGTCTGGCTTGCAGCGCCGGGCCAAAGGCGCGAGGTTTCCTCCCATAAGAATTAAGTCATGGGAGGATCATTCATTATGTCTGCGACCATTAATCCGAACGGAACCCTGAAGGGCAAGGTCGCCCTGGTCACCGGCGCCAGCCGCGGCATCGGCGAGGCCATCGCCGCGCGCCTGGCCATGGAGGGCGCCAAGGTCGTCGTCTCGGCCCGTACGGCCCAGGAGGGCGAGAGCCGCCTGCCCGGCACGCTGGCCCATACGGTGGAGCGGCTGAAGGCCGCCGGCGCCGAGGCCGTCCTGGTCAAGGCCGACCTCGCCCAGGCGTCTGAGCGCGAACGGCTGGTGGAGGAGGCCGAAGCCGCCTTCGGCCCCATCGACATCCTGATCAACAACGCCGCCATCACCTATTTCATGCCGGTCCAGGACTTCACCGAGAAGCGCTTCAAGCTGATGATGGAGGTGCAGGTCTATGCGCCCTTCCACCTGGCCCAGCTGGTCATGCCCGGCATGCGCGAAAAGGGCTGGGGCTCGATCGTCAACATCTCGTCCCCGGCAGGCATCCATCCCAAGCAACCCTATTCTGGCGGCCGCGGCGGCACGGTCTATGGCCTGTGCAAGGCCGCGCTTGAGCGGTTCACCACGGGCCTCGCGTCTGAGGTCCAGGGGGATGGGATCGCGGTCAATGTGGTCTCGCCGGGCCTGGTGGACACCCCTGGCGTCGCCGTCCACGGCCTGATCAACGAGCAGACCAAGGATCGGGTGCAGCCCATCGAGTTCATCGCCGAGGCCGTCTATCAGCTGGCCAAGGCCGATGCGAAATCCATGACCGGCCGGGTGGACTATGCCGAACCCCTGCTCAAGGAGCTGGGGATCAAGCCGTCAGAACTGGTCTGAGCGACCTAGTCCTCGAGAAGGGCCTGGAAGGCTGGCGAGAGCCGCTCTTCCAGGCCCTTTTTCGTATGGATCAGGAACCGCGCGGGAACGTCGTGGGCCGCGCAGAGCGCCAGGCCTTCTTCGGGCCCCACCACTGACAGCAGGGTGCACCAGGCGTCGGCGACCATGGCCTGGGCGTTCAGCGCGCTGACACAGGCCACGCCGCTCTCGCTGGGCCGGCCGGTGCGGGGATCGAGGGTATGGGCGAGCCTGCGGCCCTCATGGATCATGTAGCGGCGATAGTCGCCGGAGGTGGCCACCGACAGGCCGCACAGGGCCAGCAGGATCGGCGTCTGGCTTTCGACCTCGCCTTCCAACCGCTCCAGGGCCACCCACCAGGGCTGGCCGTCGGGCTTGAGCCCCTCGCCGCGCAGTTCGCCGCCGACCTCCAGCAGGAAGTCGCGCACGCCCAGCCGCAGCAGCGCGCGGGCCGCCTCATCGACCCCGAATCCCTTGGCGATGCCCGACAGGTCCAGGCTGATCCCCCCCGGTTGGCGTAGTCGGCGGCCGACGGGATCGAAGTCCAGCCTGTCCCAGCCGGCTCGTGCGTGGGCCTCGGCGATCATCTGCGCCGTCGGCGGGACAGCGATCGGTCCTGGCGGCCCAAAGCCCCAGAGGTCGGTCAGGCGGCCGACCGTGGGGTCAAACGCCCCCTGGCCCAGGGCCGCCATCTCCAGGGCGCAGGCCATCACCTGGGCGAAGCCCTCAGGCAGGTCCTGCCAGGCGCCGGCCGGGGCGCGGTTGAACGCGCTGATATGGGAGGCCGGCTCCCAGGTGCTCATCTGCGCCACCACACGGTCCAGGCGATCCTGGACCGTTCGGGCCAGGACCTGGGCGCCAAGACCCGGCAGGGTGATCGCCTTGAGCGTCCAGGTGACACCCATGGCGGCGCCGGAGGCTTCCACCTCCAGCCCACCGACCTGAGGCGCCAGATCCTCAGGCAGGGTCAGGGGCACGGCGACCCGGTGTTCGGGGCCGGCGCGCACGGATGAGGGGGCCTGGGAAGCCAACCGGCCTATTCCGGCAGGACTTCCAGGGTCCCCACATAGACGGCCATGCGTTCGGCGCCGTCGATGGAGCTCTTGCCGCCACGCACCTCGGCCTCCATCCAGTACATGCCCGGCTCCTCCCAGCTGATTTCCAGAAGGCCGTCGTCGGCGGTGGTGAGCTTCATCTCACCCGGATCGTCGCGATAGCGGCCGGCGCCGCGGATCACGGTGACCTCGACGCCCGCGGCCGGCTGGCCGTCCAGCAGCATGCGGAACTGCGCCGTCTCGCCGGCGAACAGATCATTGGGATGGGTGAGCGGGGCGAGCTCCAGGCCCTTGCCGGTGGGCGCCAGGGCCTCAGTGGTGGGCTCGCCCACCGTGGCGAAGGTTTCGATGCGGCGCTGAGAGTGGGTGATCTTGACGTCGGTGGCCTCGGCCGGGATGGCGGTAGCCAGATCAGCGGCCGCCCCGCGCCAGCGCTTCTGTTCGCCGGCCAGCTTGTAAGAGGCCATGACGCCGTCGCCGACGCTGGCGATGCGGTAGGTGCCGGACTTGGAAAGCTGCACGTCGAAGGTCGAGCGGTACTTGCCGGTGGCCGCATTCTGGTGGGCCACAGCCGCCCCGTCGGGGCCGGTGATGACCAGGCCGTCCAGGCGCATGGGCACATGCTCGAAGACGAACAGGTCGTTGGAGACCGCCGCATCCACCGTCACCCAGGGATCGGTCCCCGACAGGACGGTCATCGAGGGCAGCATCCACTGCCGGTGGGCCTGGGCGGCCATGGGGGCGGCCAGCATGGCGGTAAGCGCCGCAGCGGCGCAGAGGGGACGAAGCAGGGTCTTCATGGCGCGTCTCTCCGGGATTCTATTGAAAGGGATCAGGGCTTGAGGCTGAGGCTGACGGCGCCGAGCTCGGTCTCGCCCTTGGCCTGGCCGGTTGCGGCCGCCTTGGGCGGCCACTGGAAGGGGATGCGGACCATTTCGCGGCCGCCGACCTCGCGGGCGGCTTCCACCACCAGATTGTACTGGCCGGCCGGAAGAGTCCCGAGCGGCGCCTTGCCGCCGACGAACTTCACCTGATGGCGACCGGGCGCCTTGGTGGCGCCGCTGACGCCGTCGGCCGGCAGGGTCATGGCCCTGCCCGCCCGCCGCCACCATTGGCGCATATCCTTCAGCCAGGTCTCACCTTCGCTGTTGCGAAGCTTGATGTCGTACCAGACCGCGAGCGTCTTCACCGCCGTCTGGTCGGGCTTCTCCACCCAGATGGCCACATAGGGGTTGTGATACTCAGCCACCGACATGCGGGGGATTTCCACGCTGAGGTTCAGCTCGGCGGCGGCGGCCGGGCCAGCCATCAGGCCGGTGAGAACGGCGGCGGAAGCAAGTCGGCGCATGGGCGAAGATCCGTTCAGTGAATAAAGAGCAGGGCGAGCAGCAGGGGAATGATCAGGCCGGCCCCCACCAGGGGCCAGGTGGAGCCGCGGGCGTGAGAATGCAGCTGCAGCAGGATCAGGCCGGTAATGCAGAACACCACGCAGCCGATGGCGAAGACGTCGAGGAACCACATCCAGGCCACGCCGGTATTGCGGCCCTTGTGCAGGTCGTTGAGGTAGGCGACCACGCCCCGGTCGGTGCGCTCGTAGATGACCTCGCCCACCGCGGTGTCGAGGCTCAGCCAGGCGTCGCCGCCGGGCCGCGGCAGGGCGAGATAGGCCTCGCCCGGCGACCATTCCGGGGCCGCGTCGGCAGGCAGGCTCACCTTGAGTTCCTCGCCGATCCAGGCGCGCACGGGATCGGGCAGAGGGGCCTCCTGCGCCTCCGCAGCCTGCGCCAAGGCCAGGAGGTCGGCCGGCAGCTCGGCCGTCTGCTCGCTCACCCGCGGGGTGGCGGGAATCGAACCGGCATGGTTCAGCGTGATGCCGGTGATGGCGAACAGCAGCATGCCGATCAGGCAGATGGCCGCGCTGATCCAGTGCCAGCGCAGGATCTGGCGCATAAGGCCGGCCCGTCGCTGCGCCTGGCGCTTGGCCCGAGCGCGGGCCTCGGCGGCGTCTGGCGCCGCAGCAACTTCACCCAGCCGTTCAGACGTCGACATTCACCGAAACCCACCACACCCCGCGCACTTGCGACTAGCTCGCACTAGCAAGCCCCCTGCGAGGCCACAAGCTTTTTGCGATTTATTCTCAGCCCAACCAATAAGATTTCACCGTGTCCCGCGGAACCGGCGGGCCGCTTGGGCTTTTCTTCCTCGCAGGCGAGGCCGTGATCCCCCCCACCGACCTCGCCCTAGCGTCCTGAAGCCCCGGGCCTGCAAAGGTCCGGGGTTTCCCATATCCGCCGCCACGCGCGATCGCGCGATTGAGGCGCCGGCCAAGGAGCCCTAGGATTGGCCATGGACCGACGCTCCTTTCTCGTTCTGCTTGTCGCCGGCTGCGCGGACCCCGCCGCCAACCTCGGGCCGCAGCTGGCCCTGGGTCCCGGCGTCCCCACGCCTTCCCGGCCCGAACCCGCCATCGACCTGCCCCCATCGGGCAGCCCGACCTTCGACGCCTGGCTGAAGGACTTCTACGTCAAGGCGATCAAGGCTGGTCTGCCCTCGGAACTACTGGACCGGGAGTTGCGCGGCCTGACGCCCAACGATCGCATTTCGGCGCTGGATTCCCGGCAGCCGGAGTTCTCGCGCCCGGTCAGCGACTATATCCGCGGCGTGGTCACCGACGACCGGATCGCCATCGGCGCCCGGAAGCGCGACGCCCTGCCCGCCCTGGCCGACATCGAGGCGCGCCATGGCGTGCCACGCAATGTTCTGGTGGCCATCTGGGGCCTGGAATCCGGGTTTGGCGCCATCCTGGGAGATTTCGATGTCGTCCGGTCCATGGCCACCCTGGCCGCCGACGGACGCCGGCGGGAATTCGCCGAAGACCAGCTGATGGCCGCACTGAAGATCATCGGCTCGGGCGAATTCCCCCGGTCACGCCTGGTGGGCTCCTGGGCCGGCGCGATGGGCCAGACGCAGTTCATCCCGACCACCTTCCTGGCCACCGCCATCGACGGCGACGGCGACGGCCGCCGCGACCTTTGGAACTCTTCGGCCGACGCCCTGGCCTCGGCCGCCAACCTGCTGTCCAAGGCCGGCTGGCGCCGCGGCGAGAGCTGGCACCGGGAAGTCACCGTGCCGAGCGGTTTTGACTACGCCCTGACCGAAGGCCCGCGCGAGACGCCATCCTGGTGGGCGCAGTATGGTGTCGTCCCGGCCGATGGTCGTCCCATTTCACCCGCCGATCAGAACGCGCCGGCCGAGCTGATCGCCCCTTCGGGGGCCGCAGGTCCGATGTTCCTGGCCTTCCACAACCACTTCATGATCCGGCGCTACAACAATTCGACAGCCTACGCCCTGGGCGTAGGGCTGCTGGCCCAGCGCCTGGGCGGGGAAGGTCGGCTGGTCCGCGACTGGCCGCAGGAGACGCCGCTGGCGCTCGCCGACCGCACCGCGGCACAGACCGCGCTCAACCAGCTCGGCTTCGACGCCGGCGCGCCGGACGGCATTGTGGGGGTCAATACCCGCAAGGCCCTGCGGGCCTATCAGCAGGCCCGCGGCCTGGTGGCCGACGGTTATCTGTCGCTGGAAATGGTCCGCCGCCTCCGCTCTGAGGCCGGCGCACAACCCTGAGCCTGGCCCGACGCCAGCCCCTTATTGTCCGGACTCGTCCCGGCGCTCGAGCGTCGCCATGGCCGCATCGGCCCGTGTCGCCGGCTCGGGGTCGGCGTTCCGGAGTTGGGGGTTGCGGAAGGCGAAGTAGAGCAGGCCCACCATGATCGCGGCGTTCAGGGCGAACGGCGCCCAGTGGATCAGCTGGTAGAGCCAGACGAAGAACGGGGCCAGCACCACATTGACGCCGTTGACGGCGGCGATGGCGCCGGCCACCCGGGCCTGTTCGCCCATGTTTACCGCCAGGGAGGAGCCGGCCGTGAAGCCCGGGCGGGCGAAGCCGAAGCCGAGGCTGGCGATCGCATAGCCGCCCACCACGGCCCAGTAGTTGGGCGAAAGCGCAACGATCACATTGCCCACTGCCGCCACGGCGACACCCCAGCGCAGCAGCTGGCGCGGGGTCATCTCGAACATGCGGATGATGCCCCACTGGGCGAGCAGGCCGGCCATGGCGCCGAACATCATGGCGATGGCGATGAAGCCCTGGGCCGCGGCGGGCGACAGGGCCAGCTTGTCGATGATCAGGAAGCCCAGCGTCTGCCCCTGGGCCGTCTGGCAGGCGGCGACCAGGAAGCCATAGACCAGGAACGGCGTGACCCGCGGATCGCGCCACATGGGCGTTTCCTTGACCCCGGGATTGGCCTTTCGGACCTCGGCCTCGGCGTCGGTGCGCGCCCGGGTCTCACCGGCGAAGGGGCTCTCGGGCAGGTAGCGATAGACGATGAACAGCATCACCGCCGCGATCATGGCGAAGCCGAACAGCGGCCCTGACAGGCCCAGGAAGGGCAGGATCAGCAGCGGCGCCAGGAAGGGGCCGATGACGGTGCCGAGACCGAAGGCGCCGGCCAGGCTGGACATCGACTGGGTGCGCTTCTCGGGCGCGGTATGCTCGGCCACATAGGCCTGGGTGGCCGGATTGGACGCTGCGCCAAACAGGCCGAACAGCGCCCGGGCGAACAGGAAGAAGACGAAGATCACCATGGGCGTCGCCCAGTGGCGCAGGCCGGCGTTCACCACCAGGCCGCAGCAGATCATCGAGACCATGAAGCCGGTCAGGCCGACCAACATCAGCGGCTTACGGCCATATCTGTCCGAGGCCTTGGCCCAGAAAGGCGAGGAGAAGGCCCATAGCAGGGCCGAAAGCGAGAAGACCGCCGCCACCAGGGGATCGGGAATGCCGATCGAGCGGCCGATGGCCGGCAGCACCGAGATCAGCCCTGTATTGCCCATGGCCGTGGCCAGCGAGACCCCGAAGATGATCGCGAAGGATCGCTTGGGAAGCACCACGGGGAGAGCGGGGGAGCCGGACATGTGACCGCTGTTAATGCGGCGCGCCACCGCAGGCAATTGCGATTACCGCACACCGGCCATTAAGCATTAACCCCGATGCTCCGGCAGGATTAGCCGGGGGCCAAACGTCGTCATGTTTCAGATCATCGGGATCGTTCTGCTGTTCGCCATGGTGTTCGGCAGCTACATCATGGCCGGCGGCAATATGGGGATCATCCTCCACGCCCTGCCCCACGAGATGATGGCGATCGGCGGCGCGGCCGTGGCCGCCTTCCTGATCAGCCACTCCATGACGGTGCTCAAGGGCGTCGGCGGCGGCCTGGCCAAGGCCTTCGCCGGCCCCAAGTGGAAGGCGTCAGACTACCGCGACCTCCTGTCCCTGCTGTTCCTGCTGACCAAGACCATGAAGTCCAAGGGCGTCATCGCCCTGGAAAGCCATATCGAGAACCCCGGCGAGAGCACGATCTTCTCCCGCTATCCGAAGATCACCAAGGACCACTTCGCCGTGGACTTCATCTGCGACACCCTGCGGATGATGACCATGAACCTGGAAGATCCCCACCAGGTCGAAGACGCCATGGAAAAGCAGCTCGAAAAGCACCACCACGAGGCCCTGGCGCCCGCCCACGCCCTGCAGAACACCGCCGACGCCCTGCCCGCCCTGGGTATCGTCGCCGCTGTGCTCGGCGTGGTGAAGACCATGGGCTCGATCTCCGAACCGCCGGAAGTGCTCGGCGGCATG
>NZ_JBALUY010000046.1:0-11775 GCF_036963605.1 Phenylobacterium sp.
CGGCCTCAGGAAAGCGTCCGAGGTCGGCCAGGGCGCGGATTTCCGGGATGTCGGCGGGGACGGGCGCAGGCGGCGGAACAGGCGGCGCCTGTTTCGCGGCCGCCCTCCTGGGCGCGGGCGGCGCCGGCGCCTGGCCCGGAATTGGTGGCGGATCGAAGACGAGCGGCGCCCAGGCCTGGGGCGTCTCTACCGGGGCTGGATCGTCGCCGCTGCGCCGGCGATAGGCCGTGGCGCCGGGCAGAGAGACCGTCCGCACATGCGCCTCGAAGCCGGGATTTGGCTCGGCGTGTCCGACGAGCAGCCAACCTTCCGGTCCCAGCCGACCGGCCAGAGCCGCCACTACCGCGTTCATCGTGTCCGGATGGAAGTAGATCAGCACGTTGCGGCAGAGGATGAGGTCGAAATCCGTGAGGTCGATGGGCGCGTCTGGTCCCAGGAGGTCCAGAAGATTGCCGTGCTGGAAACGGGCCAGGCTGCGGAACCGAGGCCGCAGCCGCCAGCTGCGCCCTTCGGGGGTGAACCAGGCGCTGCGCTGTTCGGCGGAAAGCGATCTGAGCGCCCAGGCCCCGAAGCTGGCGGCCCGGGCGGCCTCCAGGGCGGCCTCGTTGATGTCTGTGCCCAGTATGGTGATCCGCCAGTCGGCGATGCGGTCGCCCAGCAGTTCGGCGACCAGGATAGCCACCGAATAGGGTTCGGCGCCGGTGGCGCAGCCGGCGCTCCAGATCCGCAGGCGCCGGGTCTCGGCGTTGCGGGCGATCAGGTCGGGCAGGATGGTGGCGCGCAGGGCGGCGAACTGCTCGCCATAACGCAGGAAATAGGTCTCACCGACGGTGACCTCGCCCTCCAGCCGCCGCCATTCCGCAGGGCCGGCGTGGGGATCGCCCAGCAGGCGAACATAGGCTTCGACATCCGCCAGGCGCAGCGCCGCCAGCCGGCGCCGCACCCGATCCCACAGCACATCGTCCTTGTCGGCATAGTAGAAGTGGCCGGTGCGGGCGATCACCTCCGCTTTCAGCCGCCAGTACGGGTGGTCTGGCGCGAAGACCGGGAAGGCGCTCAGGGCTCGCCATGCCCCGAGGCTTCAAGCCTCGTGCGCAGGGTCTCGGCGATCTCGGCCAGCCGCACCTCCTCCTCGAGCAGAAGCAGGCGATCCACGTCGATCAGGGGCGTCAGGCGGCCGAGGATCAGCAGGTTGCCGCCGATCACGCCATTGGCGCTGGCGTCATCATCGACCTCGGTGAAGGCGTCGGCCACAATCTCGGCGTCCTTGGCGCGGTCGGCCAGCAGGCCGAGGCCTCCGCCGCCGTGGGCTTCGGCCAGGCGAATGACGTGGCTGTAGAGGCCGGGCGGCGAGACCTCCCGCTGGGGATCCATCACCCGAGCGAGGTCGATGACCGCCAAGGGCTGGCCCCGTAGATTCATGAAGCCGGCCAGCACCTTGGGCCAGGGCGCCTGGCGATCAAACCGGGTCACCGGCAGGATTTCGGCCACCGCCGTCATCGGCAGAGCCATGTCCACGCCGGCCACGTCCAGCACCAGGTAGGTGTCGTTCTGCGAAGCCATGGGAGTCTAGAACACCATTGCGGCCGGCTCGCCAATCGTCATTCGCATGGGTGGGCCGCGACAAGGGCGCTTCGGCCCTTGTCGCGCAGGTCAGGTCACGGTGACGGGCAGGCGAAGATAAACCCGACCATCGGCCTCGGGCGGGGGCAGGGCGCCGGCCCGGATGTTCACCTGCAGGGACGGCAGGATCAGGACCGGGGGCGGCAGGTTGGCGTCCCGGGCCTCGCGGCGGGCGACGAAATCGGCCTCGCTGACCCCATCGCGAAGATGGATGTTCTCTGCCGCCTGCGCCGCCACCGTGGTTTCCCAGGCGTGGGTCTTGCGGGTGTCGGTGAGATAGTCGTGGCCGACGAAGATGCGGGTCTCGGGGGGCAGGGCCAGGATCTTCTGGATGGAGCGATAGAGGGTTGCGGCGTCCCCGCCGGGGAAGTCGGCCCGCGCGGTGCCGTAGTCGGGCATGAACAGGGTGTCGCCCACATAGGCGGCGCCATCGATCAGATAGGTGACGCAGGCCGGCGTATGGCCCGGGGTGTGCAGGACGCCGATCGCCGTCTCGCCCAGCATCAGAGTGTCGCCCTCCTGCACCAGGCGATCGAAGACGGCGCCGTCCGGGGCGACGTCGGCGGCGCCGAACACCTTGCCGAAATAGTCCTGCACCGCGGTGATATGGGCGCCGATCACCACCTGCGCGCCGGTGGCCTCGCGCAGCCTGGCGGCGGCCGAGAGGTGGTCGGCGTGGGCGTGGGTCTCCAGCACATAGGCCAGGTTCAGCCCATGGTCCTTGAGGAACCGCAGGATTTCCGAGGCCTGCCCCCCGGACACCTTGGCCCCGCGGGGCTCATAGTCGAGGACCGGATCGATGACCGCGGCCGCGCCGGTGGCCTCGTCCCAGACGAGATAGGTCACCGTCGAGGTGGGCTCGTGGAAGAAGCTCTTCTGCTGAACGGACATGGGGTCTCCTTTCCCGCCCTATATATGCACTATTGCTAATATAGCAAATGCGCCTATCTACCGAATAAGGAGGCGCAATGGACCTCACCCACACAACCATGATCGCCGCAATCGCCAGTGGGGCGGTGGTGGGCCTGCTGCTCGCCGTGTTCGGCGGCGGGGGCTCGGTCCTGGCCACCCCGGCGCTGCTCTATGTGGTGGGCCTGGGCGACACCCATCTGGCCATCGGGACGTCGGCGGCGGCCGTGGCGGTCAGCGCGGCGGTCAATCTGCTGGGCCACGCCCGCAGCGGCCGGGTGAAGTGGCCCTGCGCCAGCGTGTTCGGGGCCGCGGGCCTGGCGGGCGCGGTAGGGGGCTCCAGCCTGGCCAAGCAGGTCGACGGCCAGGCGCTGTTGACGCTGTTCGCCCTCGCCATGGCGGCTATCGCGCTCGCCATGATGCGGCGACCCAAGGCCGACGGCGACCCCCTGGTTCACATCTCGTGGCCCCTGACCCTGCGGTTGGCCCCCATCGGTCTGGCGACGGGCTTCGCCGCGGGCTTCTTCGGCATCGGCGGCGGCTTCCTGATCGTGCCGGGCCTGATGGCGGCGGCCGGCATGACCCTGGCCAATGCGGCGGCGTCGTCACTGTTGTCCGTCAGCCTGTTCGGCGTCGCCACCTCGGCGAACTACGCCCTGTCGGGACAGGTGGTCTGGCCGGTGGCGGGTCTGTTCATCCTGGGCGGCGCAGGGGGCGGCTGGCTTGGCCTGAGGGCCGCGGGCGTCCTGGCGGGGCACGCCCTCTTGGCGCGGCGGCTTTTTGCGGGTCTGGTTCTGGTGGTCGCGGCCTATGTCGCCTGGAAGGGGCTGAGCGGATGAGTTTCTGGGATGAGCGCTATCAGGGCGAGGCCTATCTGTTCGGCGATGCCCCCAACGCCTTCCTCGCCGCCCAGGCCCATCGCCTGAGGCCGGGACTGAGCGCCCTGGCCGTCGCGGACGGCGAAGGGCGCAACGGTGTCTGGCTGGCCGAGCAGGGCCTGGACGTCCTGTCGGTGGATTCCTCGCCGGTGGCCCAGGCCAAGGCGGCGCGGCTGGCCCAGGCCCGGGGGACCACCCTGCGGCTGCAAGAGGTCGACCTGGCCAGCTGGACCTGGCCGGAGGCGCAGTTCGACGTGGTGGCGGCGATCTTCATCCAGTTCGCCGGTCCGCAGCTGCGCGACCAGATCTTCGCCGGCCTGAAGCGCGCCCTGAAGCCCGGCGGCCTGCTGCTGCTGGAAGGCTACCGGCCCGAACAGATCGCCTATGGCACCGGCGGCCCGCGCGCGCCCGAGAACCTCTATACCGAGGCCCTGCTGCGCGCCGCCTTCAGCGACTTCGAAATCCTGGAGCTGTCGGCCTATGACGCCGTGATCCAGGAGGGCGCCGGCCACAGCGGCCAATCCGCCCTGATCGACCTGGTCGCCCGCAGGCCGGTTTAGGCGGCCGGTTCAGGCTGGGGCTTGCCGCGGTAGATGTCGCACAGGGTGTCGATCACCCGGGCGGCGGCGGGGTCGGTCAGCCGATAGAAGATGGTCTGGCCCTCACGCCTGGTGCCGACGACCCCCTCGGCGCGGAGCTTGGCCAGGTGCTGGGAACAGGCTGATTGCGCCAGGCCCACATGCTGAGCCAGCTCCCCCACCGAGCACTCGCCCTCGCCGAGATGGCAGAGGATGATCAGGCGCTGCTCGCTGGCCATCAGCTTCATCAGCCGCGCGGCGGCCGCAGCGCTGGCCTCCAGTTCGGCCAGCTCGGCCGGCTTGGGCAGGCGTCGGGCGAGGGGCGCGGAAACGTCAGTCATGATTCTTATCTAGCCTGCCTCAGGCCCTGGGCAAGGCGTCGGACGCGCTGGCGGGCCGGCCGTCGTCGCGCAACACCACATAGATGGCCGGAATGACCAGCACGGTGAGCAGGGTCGAGGAGGCCAGACCAAACAGCAGCGAGATCGCCAGACCCTGGAAGATGGGGTCGAACAGGATCACCGCCGCCCCGATCATGGCCGCTGCTGCGGTGAGCACGATGGGCTTGAACCGGATGGCGCCGGCCTCCAGCAGGACGTCGCGCAGGGGCCGCTCACCGGTCTGGGCGTGGCGGATGAAGTCCACCAGCAGGATCGAATTGCGCACGATGATCCCCGCCAGGGCGATGAAGCCGATCATCGAGGTGGCCGTGAACGGCGCCCCGAACAGGATGTGGCCGATGACGATCCCCACCAGGGTCAGCGGAATGGGGGTGAGGATCACCAGGGGCAGGCGGAAGCTTTTGAACTGGGCGACCACCAGCACATAGATGCCGAGGATGGCCACGGCGAAGGCCGCGCCCATGTCGCGGAAGGTCACCCAGGTGATCTCCCATTCCCCGTCCCACAGCAGGGTCGGCGTGCGCTCGTCCTTGGGCTGGCCGTTCAGGCGGATTTCCGGGGCGGGCAGGTCGCTCCAGTCGTGGGCCTCGATCGCCTCGCCCACCGCCAGCATGCCGTAGATGGGCGCCTCGTACTGGCCGGCCAGTTCGGCGGTGACCATCTCGGCGTCGAGCCCGTCGCGGCGATAGATCATGTGCGAGCCGCTCTCGGCCTGGGCCTCCACCACCTCGCCCAGCTCCACGAGCCGGCGGCCGTCGGCCGTCTGGGCTACCGCCACGGGCGTGGTCGCCAGGCGCTCGCTCCAGGTGCGGTCGGACTGGGGCAGGCGGACGGAGATTTCCAGGGGCGTGCGGCCCTCGCCGCGATGGGCGTAGCCCACGGGCCCACCGCCCAGCACCGCGCCGATGGAGTCCAGGACCTCGCCCTCGGAGACGCCCAGATATTCCAGTCGCTCGCGCACGGGCGTCAGACGCAGGCGCGGCCGCGGCTGGCCGGCGCTGTCGTCCACATCGACGATGTAGGGGACGGTGGCGAACAGGGCCTTCACTTCGGCGGCCACGGCGCGGCGGGTCTCGGCGTCGGGGCCATAGATCTCGGCCAGCAGGGTGGCCATGACCGGCGGTCCTGGCGGCGCCTCCACCACCTTGAGCGAGGCGCCGCTCGGCAGGGGCAGGGCGGACAGCTGTTCGCGCAGATCGAGCGCCACGGCGTGGCTGGTCCGTCGACGGTCGCTCTTGTGAGCCAGGGTGATGGCCAGGTCGCCCATCTCCGGGCGGTTGCGCAGGAAGTAGTGGCGGACAAGGCCGTTGAAATTGAACGGCGAGGCGGTGCCCGCATAGGCCTCGATGGCGGTCACCTCGGGCAGGGCGCCGGCGATCTGGGCGGCGGCGGACAGGGTGCGCTCGGTGGTTTCGAGGCTGGCGCCTTCGGGCAGGTCGAGGACCACCTGCAGCTCCGACTTGTTGTCGAAGGGCAGCAGCTTCACCGTCACCGTGCGGGTGGCGAACATGGCCATGGACAGGAGCGTCGCCAGGCCGACGGCGATCAGGAAGATCCAGGCGCTGCGGCGGCTGGCGATGACCCGACCGGCCAGGGCGCGATAGGCCCGGCCCAGCCGCCCGCCGCCTTCGCCGTGTCCGTGTCCGGACCCATCGGCCAGGGTCTGGCGGGCGAAGCGGACCATCAGCCAGGGCGCGATGACCACGGCGACGAAGAAGGAAAACACCATGGCCGCCGAGGCGTTGACCGGGATCGGCGCCATGTAGGGACCCATGAGCCCTGAGACGAACAGCATGGGCAGCAGGGCCGCCACCACGGTCAGGGTGGCGACCACGGTGGGATTGCCCACCTCGGCCACCGCCTCGATCGCCGCCTGGGTGGGTGAGCGGCCGTCCCGCATCGCCCAGTGGCGGGAGATGTTCTCGATCATGACAATGGCGTCGTCCACCAGGATGCCGATCGAGAAGATCAGGGCGAACAGACTGACCCGGTTGATGGTGTAGCCCATCAGGTTTGAGGCGAAGAGGGTCAGCAGGATGGTGGTCGGGATCACCACGGCGGTGACGCCCGCCTCGCGCCAGCCGATGGCCAGGCCGATCAGGATGACGATGGAGACCGTCGCCAGGCCCAGGTGGAAGAGCAGCTCATTGGCCTTTTCGTTGGCGCTCTCGCCATAGTCGCGGCTGACCGCCACCTCCAGGCTGTCGGGGATCAATCCGCCTCTCAGCGTCTCTACGCGCTCGAGGATGTGATCGGCCACGACCACGGCGTTGGCGCCCTTGCGCTTGGCGATGGCCAGGCTGACGGCCGGCGCCTCTGACCAGCCCTCGGCGGCGCGACTGTGGCGCCAGACGCGGGCCTGATCCTCCCGCGGCGCCTGGATGACGTCGGCCACGTCGCGGAGATAGACGGGCTGGCCGTCCACCGAGGCCACCGTGAGCAGGCCGACCGCCTGGGCCGAGGCCAGGGTGTCGCCGGCCGCGACCTCCACAGCCTGGCCGTCCTGGCGGATCACGCCCGCGGGGAAGCTCCGATTGGCCTGCCGGACGGCCTCGATCACCGAGCCCAAGGCCACGCCGCGCAGGTTCAGCCGTTGGGGATCGGGCTCGATACGGATTTCGTCGGGCCGGCCGCCGACCACGAAGGTCAGGCCGACATCCTCGACCTTGGCCAGTTCGGTGCGGAGCTTCTGGGCCACGTCATAGAGGGCCTGGTCGCTCCAGCGGTCGCTGGCGCCGGCCTTCGGGGTCAGGGTCAGGACGACGGCGGGCACGTCGTTGATCCCCCGGGTGACGATCATCGGCTCTGGGATGCCGACGGGAATCCGGTCCATATTGGCCTGGACCTTTTCGTGCACCCGCACGGCCGCGGCGTCCGGATCCTCGCCCACATCGAAGCGGGCCGTGACCAGGACCTGGTCGTCCTGCACCTGGGTGTAGACATGATCGACCGCGTCGATGCTGCGGACGATGGTCTCCAGGGGCTTGGCCACCAGCTCGGCGGCGTCTGGCGCGCGCAGGCCCGGCGCGGAGACCATGATATCGACCATGGGCACGCTGATCTGCGGCTCTTCCTCCCGCGGGATGGAGAACAGAGCCATCAGCCCGACGGCGATCGCCGCCAGCAGGGCCAGGGGCGTCAGGGGCGAGTGGATGGTGGCGCGGGTCAGCCGCCCCGACAGGCCGAGGTTCATCGGGCGGCCTCGGCCGGGACCGGCGCCAGGCGATCACCCGGCCGCGCGCCGGACAGGATTTCCACCATGCCGGACGTGGCGGCGGGCGTGGTCTGGACGGCGATCTCGCTGACCGATCCGTCGGGGGCGACCAGCCGGACGAAGTCCAGGCCGAAGCGCCGGGCGACGTAGCGGGCGGGCACCACCAGGGCCTGGCGTTCGCCCACCTTCACCTTCACGCCCACCCGCTGGCCCACCAGGTCGGCGCGCAGGCCCTCGACCGCGAGGTCGGCGGTGACTTGGCCGGCGGTGATCGCCGGATAGACCTGGATGATGGTTCCGTAGGCGGCGAGGCCGGGGATGTCATCCGACGCCACCGGCAGGCGGTCGCCGACCTTCAGGGCGCGGGCCTGGCCCTCTGGCATTTCCAGGCGCAGCAGGGGCTGGCCCGAGGTCAGGGTGGCCACGGACTGTCCGGCGGCCACGACCGATCCGGCCGGGGCCGGGGCCTTCAGGACGCGGCCTGCAGAAGGCGCCATGATGGCCCCCTGAGCGCCGAGCTCGGCGCTGGCGGCGCGCCGGGCCTGGGCGGCGTCCACCTGACTCCGGGCGGCCTTGGCCGCGGCGGTGGCCTGGTCCAGGCGGGCCTTGGCGTAGAACCCCTTGTCATAGAGCGTCTGGACCCTCGCCAGATCGGCGTCGGCGCGGGCGGCCTCGGCGGCGGCGGCGGCGGCCTGGGCCTCGTACCCGGTGGTCTCCAGATTGAGGCGCTGATCGCTCACCTGGGCGATGACCTGGCCCCTCTGGACATAGTCACCCTCCCGGACCAGCAGCGCGCTGAGGGTGCCGCCGATGCGGGCCCGGGCCTCGGCCATGTCGCGGGTGGTCACCGTGGCGGCCACGGGCTTGAGGTCGTCGACGGTGGTCGCCGCCAGGGTCAGGGTTTCGCCTGCGACCGCCACGACCTTGGGCTCAGGCGTCGGCTCGCCGCGTTCGGCGCAGGCGGCGGCCCCAAGGGTCAGGGCCAGCAGGCTCGCAGTCAGGAGGGGACGCATGAACAATCCTTCGGGAGGCGACTAGCGGACGTCGCGCACGGCGCCGGTGGCGGGGTCGATGCGGATGACCGGCAGGCCCGCAGCACGCCAGGCGCCGATGCCGCCGGCCAGGTGGCCGGCCACCTCGACGCCGGCCTTGCGGCACTGGCCCAGCGCCATAGCCGAGCGTTTGCCCGAGCCGCATTGCAGGACAACCGGCCGATCGCCGCCCACGGGCAGGGCGGCGGGATCGAAGGTGGTCAACGGCAGGTTGAGGGCCCCGTGAATCCGTTCGACGGCATATTCCGCCGGCTCGCGGACATCGATCAGCACGACCTGACGGGCGGTCAGCCGGTCATTTAGGTCGGTGGCGGTGATGTCGGACTCGGTCATGGGCGGGCTCCTGAATGCGTGATCGCCATTGTATATGCGAAGATGCGCATATAATGGAATATGGAGGCGGTTCAAGCCTTAGACTTGTGAAGCCGAACGCCCCGCAGCGCCTTGAGCCCGATCAATGCGGAGCCCGCACACGGGAGCAGGATCGACCCATGACAAAACCCATCATCGCCATCCTGGGCGCCGGACTCGGCGGCGCCGTCGCAGCCTTCGAGATCAAGGCCGCCGTGGGCTCCCGCGCCGAGGTCATGGTCGTCTCCCGGGGAGACACCTTTCATTTCGTGCCGTCCAATCCTTGGGTGGCCATCGGCTGGCGCCGCCGCGACGCCATCGAGGTGGCCCTGGCCCCCGTCATGGCGCGCAAGAAGATCGGCTTCACCCCTGTGGGCGCCCGACGGGTCCATCCGTCGGAGAACCGCCTTGAGCTCGAGGACGGCGAGAGCCTGTTCTACGACTACCTGGTCGTCGCCACGGGGCCGGAGCTGGCTTTCGACGAGATCGAGGGCCTGGGGCCGGACGGCTTCACCCAGTCGATCTGCCATGTGGATCACGCCGAGAAGGCCGCTGAGGCCTTCGAAACCTTCGCCCGCAATCCGGGGCCCATCGTGGTCGGCGCGGTGCAAGGCGCGTCCTGCTACGGCCCGGCCTATGAATTCGCCATGATCCTCGACACCGAGCTTCGGCGTCGGAAGATCCGCGACCGCGTGCCGATGACCTTCGTCACCGCCGAGCCCTATGTAGGCCATCTGGGCCTCGACGGGGTCGGCGACACCAAGGGCCTGCTTGAGGCCGAGATGCGCGACCGGCACATCAAGTTCATCACCAACGCCCGGGTCGCGAAGGTGACGGACGGCATGATGTCGGTTGAAGAAGTGGCCGAGGACGGCGCAGTACGCGCGACCCACGACCTGCCCTTCGCCTATTCCATGATGCTGCCGGCTTTCCGCGGCGTCTCGGCGGTGGCGGGGATCGAGGGCCTGACCAATCCCCGCGGCTTCGTCCTGGCCGACAGCCACCAGCGAAACCCGACCTATCGCAACGTCTTCTCCCTGGGGGTCTGCGTCGCCATTCCGCCGGTGGGCAAGACGGCGGTGCCGGTGGGCGTGCCCAAGACCGGCTTCATGATCGAGAGCATGGTCACCGCCATCGCCGAAAATCTGCGGCAGATGCTGGACGGCCAGGAGCCGACGCACGAGGCGACCTGGAACGCCATCTGCCTGGCGGACTTCGGCGATGGCGGCGTGGCCTTCATCGCCCAGCCGCAGATTCCGCCGCGCAATCTCAACTGGGCGGCCGAAGGCGGCTGGGTGCACCTAGCGAAGGTGGGCTTCGAGAAATACTTCATCGGGAAGATCAAGCGCGGCGCAAGCGCGCCCTTCTACGAGAAGCTGGCCCTCGACCTGATCGGGGCCCGCAAGTTGAAAGCCTGACCATGGTCCAGATCGTCTGCCCCAACTGCGCCGCCGCCAACCGCATGCCGCCGGAGCGGGACGCCGGCGCCGCCAAGTGTGGCCGCTGCGGCGAGGCCCTGTTTCAGGGGCGTCCGGTAGATGTGGACGCTGCGCGCCTGCAGGTTCATCGCCGGGCCAATCAGGGGCTGCCGGTGTTGCTGGACGTGTGGGCGCCCTGGTGCGGGCCCTGCCGGTTGATGGCGCCGCACTTCGCCGCCGCCGCCCAGCGCCTGGAGCCGCGGGTGCGGCTGCTGAAGCTCAACGCCGACGAGGCGCCTGAGGCCAGTGCTGCGCTTGGGGTGTCGGGCATTCCGGCCCTCATCCTGCTGAAGGACGGCCGTGAAGTCGCCCGCAATGCCGGGGCCATGACCACAGACCAGATCATCGCCTGGATGAACCAGGCGCTCGCCACCGCCTGACCGGCGGCGCTTACAAAAGGCCAAGCTCATGACACTCGACCGCGCCGTCTTCGTCTTCGCCGGGCTCGTCGTCCTGGCCGGGGTGGCCCTGGCCTATCTGGTCAGTCCCTGGTGGATGCTGCTCAGCGCATTCGCCGGCGCCAACATGATCCAGGCCGCCTTCACCGGCTTCTGCCCCGCCGCCCTGGTGTTCAAGAAGCTGGGCGTCAAGCCGGGCGCAGCCTTCCGCTGAGCCGGGCCAGCCGGGCGAGGCCGTCCTGGGCCAGGTTCTGGGTCACCTCTTCGGCGCTAACCGCCTGCGCCAGGGGGGCGGCCTGACCCGCCCACAGATTGCTGAACTCCGGCCCCGGGCGTGCGCTCCGCAGCGGCGCCAGCGCGCCGGCGGCCGTGGGGAAGGGCGGGGCGGCGGCCGACATCGGGCCGATCTCCGCCATCAGCCGGTTGTAGATTCCGCGCGCCGGGCGGCCGGTGAACAGGTTGGTCACCGCCGTGCCGTCATCCCGCGCGGTCGCCAGCGCCTGGCGGTGAAAGTCGGGGATCAACGACTCCGGGCTTCTCAGATAGGCCGTGCCCACCTGGACGCCGGCCGCGCCAAGCGCCAGGGCCGCAGCCACGCCACGTCCGTCGCTCACGCCGCCGGCGGCGATGACCGGGATATCCACCGCATCGACGACCTGGGGGACCAGGGCGAAGGTCCCCGGCTGGGCGTTCATGTCGCCGGTAAGGAAGCTCGCCCGGTGGCCGCCGGCCTCGAAGCCCATGGCGATCACCGCGTCACAGCCCCGCTCGGCCAGCCACACGGCCTCCTCTACCGTGGTGGCCGAGCTGATAACTCGCGCGCCGCTCGCCCGCACCCGCGCCAGCAGGTCCGCCGCCGGCAGGCCGAAATGGAAGCTGACCACCTCGGGCCG
>NZ_JBALUY010000046.1:11785-26688 GCF_036963605.1 Phenylobacterium sp.
CGCACAGTCTCGACCAAGGTGCAGAAGATGTCGTCGAACGGCGCCCGGGTCGCTGCGGACCGCGGGACCTGGGGGTCGAGGCCCAGCTCGGCATAGTAGGGCGAGAGCGCCGCCATCCAGGCCGCCTCGGCCTGAGCGTCAGGTTCGGGCGGCGTGTGGCAGAAGAAGTTGAGGTTCAGCGGGTCATCGGCGTCCCGGCGGAAGATCTCGACCTGAGCGCGGGCTTCTTCCAGGGACAGCAGGGCGCAGGGCAGGGCGCCCAGGCCGCCGGCCCGGCTCACCGCCACCGCCAGGGCGACGCCCGAAGCGCCGGCCATGGGCGCCTGGAGGATGGGATGGCGGATCCCGAACAGGTCGAGCAGGCGGTGATCAGGCCAGTCGGACATCAGGGCCTCCCAAGATCAGAACAGAACTGATCTTGAACCTGCGCCCGACCGAGGGTGTCAACCGGCGTTCTCAGAGCGCGCGGCCGCCGTTGATCTTGTAGAAGACCCCGCCCTCGTCCTGGCCGCCGAGCTCCAGCACGCCTTCGATGGTCTTCACCCCATAGTCGAAGCTCACGCCCTTGTCGGTCTTCACCTCGATGAACTGCACAGGGCTCGGATTGAGGTGGAAGGGGCAGTCCGGCGGATAGGCCAGCAGGACGAAGTGGGTCTGGTTGGGGCCGTTCTGCAACGGCATCATATAGCCCGAAACCTTCACCTTCTTGCCCTTAAGCGCCAGGACCCCGGCCGGGAAGGACGGCTTGGAGACCACATAGCCCCGGGCGTCGGTGCGGGTGATCTCCTTGGTCGATTCCAAAAGGGCCCAGGCCACGCCGCCCGGGGGCGTGTCGGCCGGCTTCCAGACGCTTTCGGTCGGGGCTGCGGGGCGGGTCTGCGCCGCCACGGTGATTGGAACCGCCTGGAGGGCGATGGCTGCGGCGAGCAACAGGCGTATGAGCATCACTCTGGCTCCTATCGGGTGTCGGCGAGGGTTTGGGCGATATCCACCCGGAAGACTTTCAGGGCTGGGACAAGGGCGGCGAGTCCGCCCATGGCGATGGCCGCAGCGACGATGACGGCTTCAGCCGGCTCGAAGCGCAGGGCGGTGAGGCCCATGTCCTGGAGCTGCGGGAAGGTCGCCGCGGCGAAGGCGGCCACCCCGTGTCCGACGATCACGCCCAGCAGGGCGCCGGCGGCGGCCAGCAGGACGCCCTCCAGCACGATGTGACCAAAGATCGCCGGCGGCCGTGCGCCCATGACCCGCAGCATGGCCATGTCGCCCTCGCGCTGGCGCAGCGCCGAATAGAGGGCGACAAAGATCGAGAGGCCGCTGGTGATCATCAGCAGGACGGCGAAGGCCCGCACCGCATCGATGCCGACTGCCAGCAGCGACAGCAGGCGGGTCATCTCCACCGCCGGCGCTGCAGCCTGCAGCTGGGTCTGGCGGTTGATGAAGCTCGGCAGGCGGACGGCGGCCAGGGACGAGCGGTACTTCACCAGCAGGGCGGTGACTTCCAGCTCGGCTTCGTCGGCGTCGACGTGCCCATATTCGTCATCCTCATGATCGTGGGCGGCGTGCTCATCGTGGCTCGCCGCTTCGTCCTCATGATCCTCGCTCGGCCCGGTCCCGAAGCCATGGGCGCCCCAGACGCTTGCGACCGGGGTGACGATCAGCCGGTCGAGGACGGTCCCGGTCGGGGCCAGGATGCCGACCACCTCGAAGGGCGTCTGCTCGTGCACATGGCCGTCACCGGCAAGGCCGTGGGACCCCTCGAACTTCTGACCGAGTCCCGCGCCCGTGCCCCGGGCCACCTGGGCGCCGATTACGGTCTCATAGGGCGCCTCGAACATTCGGCCCTCTGCCATGCGGCCGTCGTAATGTTCCACATAGGCCGCCTCGGTTCCCACGATCCGATAGCTGCGGAAGCTGTCGCCCAGCGCCAGGGGAATGACCTCGGCCACCGTGGGATCGCCGCGGAGCGTGTCCAGGGTCTCCAGCGGGATGTTTCCTGTGGGCACATCGACTTGGTAGATGCTGGAGAGGATGAGCTGCAGGGGCGAACCCTTGGCGCCCACCACGAGGTCGATCCCCTGCGCATCTCGGGCGAACCGTTCGCTGAGCTGGCTTGAGAACAGGACCAGGATCACCAGGGTCGCCACGCTCAGCGTCAGCAACAGGATGTTTAGCGCGGTGTTGAGCGCCCGGTCCTTCAGATAGGCAAGCGACAGTCCGGCCAGGGTCATGCCGTCACCTGCGGGGCCGTCAGGGCCAGGGTCCGCGGGAAGGCGCCGCGCAGCCGGTTGTCATGAGTGGCGATGAGCAAGGTCGCGCCGGTCGCTTCGGCGGTGCTCAGCAAGAGCTCGGCCATGGCGAGCGCATTGGCGTCGTCCAGGGCCGAGGTCGGTTCGTCAGCCACCACGATGGCCGGCCGGGCGCACAGTGCACGGGCGATCGCGGCGCGCTGGCCTTCGCCTTGGCTCAACTCCCGCGGCATGGCGTCGGCACGATGGGCCAGCCCGACCCGTCCGATCAGGTCCTCGACGATCGCCGGTTCGGCGTGGCCCAGGGCCAGTGTCTGGGCCAGGGACAGGTTCTGTCGGACGGTGAGGGCGGAGATCAGCCGCAGAGTCTGGAACACGACCCCGATCGTGCGCCGCCGGAGTTGGTCTCGCTTGGCCGGCGGCAGGCTGGACATGGGTTGGCCGTCGATCCGCACCTCGCCGAACGTCGGAGTGATCAGGCCGGTGATGACATTGATGAGGGTCGTCTTGCCGCTGCCGGACGGGCCGATGAGCAGGGTGTGCTCGCCGCGGCTGGCGGCGAAGGCCGGTACGTCCATGACGCAGCGGCCTGCGATCTCATGGCGCAGACCCTGGACTTCGATAAGCCGTTCGGGAGGCGTCGTCATCAGATCGGCGCGATGTGTCCAGGATACAAAAAAGAAGGTCGTCAGGCTTCGCGGCTACCGCGAACGGGAGCCGCGGCTCTGACTCGCCTCAGCGCTGGCCAGTTGCGGCTCGTCCGGACCCCGCTCGACCTTGATGGCGAAGCGGGAGAGCAGGGCGCTGCGGGCGTCAGCCATATCCTTCTCACGCATGGCCTCCCGGGCACGGGCGTCCGCATTGCGCCGCTGCTCGGGATCCATATCGCGATAGCTGTAATAGGCGGTCATGGAGCCGTACAGATCGCCATGCATGTCGCAGGCCTGGGCGGCGCTGGCGCCTAGCGCTACGCAAAATCCCAACAGAACTGCAGTCCGCATCATGTGAGCCTCCAATTGGCGATACTGGTACATTCTAACACTCAACATGACCAGATGCGGCGCGCGCGAGGGACCTATCCGGCCGTATTTGAGCAAGATTGCAGCGCCCCACGCTCAGCGGACGTGCAGGTCCCCTAGCTGTCCTCCCTACCCACGGCCCCCGCCGACAGCCTAGGATGACACCGACGGCGACGGCCCTTGGCCAGCCACGTCCCCGCCCGCGAATCGCGAGACCTGAATGACCTTCGCCGAACTGGCCTACCATGTGACCCCGATGGGGGCGCTCAGCCTGCGCCGACGGCGGATGCTCGCGCTGGACTGCGACGTGCTGGAGGTGAAGCTCGGCGAGGACTTTCTGATGTCGAGCCTGTTCACGGCCGGCGAACGGGCGCTGGCCCATCTGTCGGTCGAAGTGGCGCCGGCCGGCGAACTCGATGTGCTCGTGGGCGGGCTTGGCCTTGGCTATACGGCGGCTGCGGCGTTGGATCATGAGCGGGTGCGTAGCCTGGCGGTGGTCGATGTCCTGCCGGAGGTGATCGCGTGGCACCAGGAAGGGCTGGTGGACCTTGGGCCGCGGCTCTCATCCGACCCGCGTTGCACCCTGATCGAGGGCGACTTCTTCGCCATGGCCCGCAGCGGCGACCTGCCGCCGCCGGGCCGCTTCCATGTCATCGCCGTGGATATCGACCACTCCACCGAGGCCTGGCTGAATGCGAGCCATGGCGATCTCTACGCCGAAGGCGGCTTGGCCAGACTCGCCCCCTGCCTGCATCCTGGCGGGGTGTTCGGTCTCTGGTCAGACGCGGCGCCGGACGAGACCTTCCTGGCTCGCCTGAAAAGCGCCTTCGGGCGGGCCGACGCCGTGGTCGTGCCGTTCGACAATCCCCTGCGCGAGGCGACCGAGAGCTGCACCATCTATCGCGCCTGGGTCGACTGAGAGCTGGTCGGAATCGGTTTCCACCCCGCCGGTCGGGGGCTATGACGAGCCAACGGCCGCCGGCGCTCTTTTCAAGCCGCGGCCCAATCATATGAGGAGAGGGCGTGGAGCAGCAGAGCGACACCGGCGGCCCGGCCGCGACTGTGGCGAAGGCGCCGGTCCTGTCCCTGGTGATCGCCGTCCTCAACGAGGCCGAGAACATCGAGGCGGTGACCGCCGACTGTCTGAGCCAACTGGCTGGCGTCGGTCCGCTAGAGATTGTCTTTGTCGATGACGGCTCCACCGACGCCACCGCCCAGGTGATCCTGGGCCTGGCCGCCCGTCATCCGGAAATCCGACTGGTCGCCCATGATCGCCGCTGCGGCAAGTCTCAGGCCGTACGCACCGGGGTGGTCGCCGCCCGCGCCCCGTGGGTCGGCACGCTGGACGGTGATGGCCAGAACACGCCGGGCGATTTGGCCGCTATGTTGGCCTTGGCCGAAGCGGCGCAAGGGGCGCGGCCTCTGGTGGCCGGCGTCCGGGTTCGCCGCGACGACCCCTGGCCCCGCCTGGTGGCCACCCGCCTGGCCAACGGCTTCCGCGCGGCAGTGCTGGGCGATCACTGTCCCGATACCGGCTGCGGCGTGAAGCTGTTTGGCCGCGAGGACTTCCTGCGCCTGCCGTGCTTCGAGGGGATGCACCGCTTCCTGCCGGCGCTCTTCCAGTCCTATGGGCATCCGCTGATCAATCACCCGGTCACCCACCACGCCCGGCTGCACGGCCAGTCCAAATACACCAACCTCGGTCGCGCCCTGGTGGGCGTCGGCGACATGCTGGGGGTGATCTGGCTGAAGAGCCGGATCCAGGCGCCGGTCGTCTCCGAGCGCCGTCCGTGACGGCGGCCGCGCCGGATCGCCTGGGCCTGCGCGAGGGCCTGCTGCTGCTGATCGCGGCCCTGGTGCTGCTGGTCCCGGGCCTGACCAGTCTGCCGCCGGTGGACCGTGACGAGTCCCGCTATGCGGTAGCCACGACCCAGATGCTGGCGACTGGCGACTATGTGGATATCCGGTTCCAGGATCAGCCGCGCTACCTGCAGCCGGCGGGCGTCTATTGGCTCCAGGCCCTGAGCGCCGGCGCCTTCACCGAGCCGGAGGCGCGCCAGATCTGGGCTTTCCGGCTGCCGTCTCTGGTCGCAGCCCTGGCGGCGTCGCTGATCACCGGCTTCATGGCCAGCCTGTGGTTTGGCCGCTGGGCGGGTCTGCTGGCCGGCCTCATGCTGGCGGCCTGCATGTCCCTGGGCTTCGAGGCGCGGATCGCCAAGACCGACGCCTCCCTGCTGGCCGCCGTGACCATCGCGCAGTTCGCCTTCATGCGGGTCTATGCCGGCGCTGCTCGCTCACGCTGGCCCGTCCTGGCCTTCTGGATCGCGCTCGGCGCCGGCATGATGCTCAAAGGGCCGATCATCCTGATCGTCGTCGGCCTGGGCGCGCTCGCCCTGGCCCTCTGGGATCGCAGCCTGGCCCGACTAAAGCCGCTGCAGCCGCTGTGGGGCCTGCCGCTCGCCCTGCTGGTCGCCGCCCCCTGGTATGTGATGATCGGCCTGGCCACCGATGGCGACTTCTTCCGCGTGGCGATCGGCGACAACCTGCTGCACAAGGTCGGGACCGGCCAGCAGTCCCACGGCGGGCCGATCGGCTACCACCTGATGGGTTTCGCCCTGACCTTCTGGCCCGGCGCCCTTTTGGCCGCCCTGGCCATCCCGTTCGCCTGGCGTGAGCGGGCGCGACCGGAGATCCGGTTCCTGATCTGCTGGATCGTCCCAGCCTGGCTGGTCTTCGAACTGGTCTCCACCAAGCTGCCCCACTACGTCCTGCCGGTGTTTCCGGCCATCGCCACCCTGACGGCGGCGGCCGTGACGGCGCAGCGCCCCGCCGCCGGACGGGTGCAGAAGGCGTTGTTCGGCCTCTTCCTGTTGCTGTGGCTGGCGGTGAGCCTGGTGCTGACCGCCCTGGCCCCGTTTGGAATCTGGACCTACGAGGCGCGGATCGATGGGCTGGCGGTCTTGCTCGCGGCGGGCGCCGTCGTCGCGGTCGGCGTGGTTGTCTGGCGGGTGTTCGCCGGGCGGCCGGACCAGGCGGTGCTGGCGGGCGTCGTGGCCGCGATCCTGGTGACCAGCAACACCTATGGCTACGTCCTGCCGCGACTGGAAAGCCTGTGGCTCAGCCCCCAGATCGTGGCCCAGGCCCGCGCCGCCGCGCCGGGCTGTGCGACGCCGCTGATCATCAGCGCGCCGTATCATGAACCCAGCATGGTGTTCCTGAGCGGGCCTGAGCGCACGCGCCTGGCCCCGACGCCAGAGGCGGCGGCCGAAGCCCTAAGCCAACGGTCGGACTGCGCCGTCGCCGTCATCGGCGCGCCGGAAAGACCTGCCTTCCTCGCCAGAGCCCGCGCGCTCGGTCTGTCGCTTCAGCCGGCGGGCAAGGTGGAAGGTCAGAACTATTCCGACGGCGAGGATCTCGATCTCACCCTGTTCGTGGCCGGGGAGGGCGCCCGTGCCCCCTGACCGGACTCCCCGCCGCCGCACGGTTGTGGCGGCGCTGGCGGTGCTGTCCCTGGTCACCTTGCTGGGGTTCGCCGCCCCCCTGCTGCCCTTGGGCGACGCCGCGGCCCTGGCCCAGACGGTCGACCGCATGAATGACGGACCGCTGGCGCCCCTGTTTGGCGTGGCGATCTTCGCCGGCCTGGCCACCATCGGCGTGCCGCAGTTCGTTCTGATCAGCGCCCTGGTGCTGGTCTTCGGCCCCTGGGCCGGCTTCGCCTACAGCTGGACCGGCAAGATGATCGCCTGCGCCATGGGCTTCTTCGTCGGCCGCCGGTTCGGCGCGCAGCTGGTCGCCCAGTACCAGTCGCCCTCCCTGGCGGCCTTCATGGCTGGGCTCGCCCGCCAGGGGTTCTGGGTCAGCGCCGGGATCCGGCTGGCGCCCACCGTCCCCTCGGTGGTGATCAACATCGCCGCCGGCGCCACGCCCATCGGCTTCTGGCCCTTCATCGCCGGGGCCGGCGTGGGCAGCCTGCCCAAGATGGCGCTGATGGTGTTCGGGGGCGCGGCCATGATCGAGGCCCTGCGGACCGGCAGCGCGGCGGCCTGGGCCGGGGTCGCCCTGGCGATCCTGCTGTTCGGCCTGATGGCGCTGGGCGTGCGCGCCTGGCGCGCCCGGCGCCTGGGCTGACTTTGCATATGGCGCCGACAGTCCCTAGATTCTCTTGATGAGCGTCGCCTTCACCCGAGAGGAAGATTACGAGTCCCAGGCCGCCGACCTGCCGGACCGTCCGATTTCCACCCACGCCAATCTGGTCACCGCCAGCGGTCTGGCCGCGATCGAGGCCGAACTCGCCCAGGCCCGCGCCGCCTATGGCGCCGCTCAGCAGCAGGGCGGCGTGAGCGCGGACCGCACGGCCATGGCCCGGGCCACCCGCGACCTGCGCTACTGGTCGGCCCGCCGGGCCAGCGCCCAGCTCACCGAACCCGATCCAGAGGCCGACAAGGTCCAGTTCGGCCGTGTCGTCGAGCTGGAGCGCGAGGATGGCCGTCGCCAGACCTTCCGCATCGTCGGTGAGGACGAGGCCCAGCCGGGGCAGGGCAGCATCTCCTATGTCTCGCCGATCGCCCGGGCCCTGATGGGCCGCAACGTCGGCGACGTGGCGCTGGTGAACGGGGCCGAGGTTGAGGTGATTGCGGTCCGATAGGCCTGTGGCGGCTCGCCGCACGCCTGTGGATAACTTCGGTCGTCGATCGTGTATTAGCCTGTCGCCTGGGGGACTTGGGTGCTACCGCTCAAGCTTCAACAGGAAAAAATAACGACCATGAAGTTGCTTTCCGCAGGCCTCACCGCCGCGCTCATCCTGGCCGCCACCCCGGTCATGGCTGGCGAGCAGGATTTCACCCTCTCCAACGGCACCGGCTATACGATCGAACAGGTCTATGTGGCGCCCAGCCGCTCTGATGAGTGGGAAGAAGATGTCATGGGCGCCGATGTGCTCGGCGACGGCGAAGAGGTCGAAATTCAGTTCGACTCCGCCGAGAACGCCTGCAGCTTCGATCTCAAGGTCGTCTACGACGATGGCGAAGAAGCCGTCTGGCCGCGGCTGGACCTCTGCACAGTCTCCACCGTGTCGATCTTCTACAATCGATCCACCGGCGCCACCTGGGCCGAAACCGACTAGGTTTCGATCCGGCCCCTCCGTTTCGGCGGAGGGGCTGGTCTCGTCTCAGCTCTTGCGCACGAACTCGGCCCGCAGCACCAGGCCCTTGATACCCTCGTAGCGACAGTCGATCTCCTGCTCGTCTCCGGTCAGCCGGATCGACTTGATCACCGTGCCGCGCTTCAGGGTCTGGCCGGCGCCCTTGACCTTCAGGTCCTTGACCAGGGTCACGCTGTCGCCGTCGGCCAGCAGATTTCCGACAGAATCGCGAACCTCGACCTGACCGACCGTGGCCGCATTGGCCGCCGCCTCGCTGGCGCTCAGCCACTCGCCGGTGGTCTCGTCATAGACGAAGTCGTTGTCGGCCGGGCTCATCGGGTGCGGGTCCATGGATCTGAGGGGAGCGCCGACAGCCGATTCGCCCCGGCGGCTCGGTCGCATCGACATTGGTGAAAAATGGAGGCCTGGCCCGGAATCGAACCGGGGTGCACGGATTTGCAGTCCGCTGCGTAACCACTCCGCCACCAGGCCATCCTGCGCCGGCGCCCCTTAGGAAGGGTGCGCCGCCTTGAGCGGAGGCGGATCGCTAACAGAACCGCCCGCCCGCGGCAATCTCTCTTGCAGCGGGCGATTGCGCTCGGCTCAAGGGCGGACCTATAAGCGCGCTTCACAGGAATACCGTCGAGGTCCCATGGTCGACTTCTCCGCCGCCCGCCTGAACATGGTCGACAGTCAGGTCCGGACCAATGATGTGACCGACGTGCGGGTGCAGGACGCCATGCGCGTCATTCCCCGCGAAAGCCTCATTCCGCCGGCCAAGGCCTATCTGGCCTATGCCGACGCCGAGGTGGAGTATGCGCCCGGCCGCTGGATGCTGGCCCCGAGGGACGTCGCCAAACTGCTGCACGCCCTGGCCATCCAGCCGGGCGAACGCGCCCTGGCCATCGCCGCCCCCTATGGCGCCGCCGTGCTTGAGCATGCGGGCCTGAAGGTGAGCCGCCTGGACGGCGAGGATCTGAAGACCCTGCCGACCGGCGAGTTCGACGTCATGATCTGCGAGGGCGCCGTGGCCCGCGCGCCGGAGAGCTGGACCGCAGCCCTGGCGCCCGGCGGCCGTCTGGCGGTGATCGAGCGCGCCGGCCCCGTGGGGAAGGCGACCCTCTATGCCCGCACGGAGACCGGTCTTGCCCGTCGTGAAATATTCGACGCCACGCCCCGTCATCTGGCCGGGTTTGAGCCTGAGCAAGGATTCGCCTTCTAGGGCGTGCTGAAACACAACCGAAAGCCGGGCGTGAAAAAAGCTTAAGGTTAGGACCCCTGGTCGAGTTGGAAACAGCCGGTCATATAGGGTCATCTGTCTTGTCTTCGTCGGGGATTACGCATGTTCATCAGCCGTCGTGCAGGCCTGCTGGCCGCCGTCTTCAGCGCTGGTCTGGCCTTCGGATCCCCAGTGGCCGCCGAGTCCCTGGCCGACGCCATCGCGCTGGCCTATCAGACCAATCCGACGCTTCAGGCCCAGCGCGCCACGCTGCGGGCCCTGGATGAAAGCACGGTGCAGGCCCGGTCCGGCTGGCGGCCCAGCCTCAGCGCCTCGGCGAGCGCCGGGTACAATGAGACCCGCACGCCTCAGCAGTCGGGCGCAACCCTGGTGGACACGAACGGCGACGGTATCCCCGACGCCGCCGCCAATGGCATCCAAGAGAGAAACTCAGGCGCAGCCACCTTCAACCTGTCGCAACCGGTCTGGACCGGTGGCCGCGTGGCCTCGGCGGTGTCGGCGGCCCAGGCCGATGTCCTGGCCGGCCAGGAAAACCTGCGCCGCATCGAGGCCGAGGTCCTGGGTGGCGTGATCGTCGCCTATGTGGATGTGCGCCGCGATATCGAGGCCCTGCGCATCCGCCAGGACAATGTCCAGGTGCTGCGCCGCCAGCTCGAAGAATCCGACGCCCGGTTCGAGGTCGGCGAGATCACCCGCACCGACGTCGCCCAGTCCCAGGCCCGCCTGGCCGCCGCTGAGGCGCAGATGCGATCGGCCGAGGCCCAGCTGGCCATCAGCCGCGCCGCCTATGCCGCCATTGTCGGCCAGAACCCCGGCGATCTGGAGCCCGAGCCGCCGCTGGCGGCCATCCTGCCGCCGTCGGTCGAGGCCGCCTTCGAGGCCGCCGAGATCAACAACCCGCAGGTCCGGCAGGCCATGTACAACGCCCAGGCCGCCGAGGCCCGCGTGTCGGCGGCCCGCGCCGAACGCATGCCCAACCTGGCCCTGAACGCCAGTCTGGGGTGGAGCGGTCTGGCCGAACCCTTCGAGCCCTCCGACTATTCCCGCAACATCACCGGCCGGGCGACGGTCACCGTGCCGCTCTTCACAGGTGGCCTGACCAATTCCCGTGTCCGCGCCGCCCGCGAGCGCGAGACCGCCAGCGAACTCGGCGTCGAACAGGCACGCCGCACGGCGCTGCAGAACGTCACTCAGGCCTGGAGCCAGCTGCTGGCCGCCCGGGCCAATATCGGCTCCACCGACGAGCAGGTCCGCGCCGCGCGGATCGCCGCCGAGGGCGTGCGTCAGGAACAGCAGGTGGGCCTGCGCACCACCATCGACGTCCTGAACGCCGAGCAGGAGCTGCGCGCCGCTGAACTGGCCCAGATTTCAGCGCGTCGGGATGAATATGTGGCGGCCGCTTCGGTGTTGTCGGCCGTCGGACGCCTGGACGCCGCCAACCTGATCCCCGACGTGGATCGCTACGACGCCCAGGCCAATTCTCGCGACCTGCGCTTCACCTGGGGCTGGACGCCTTGGGAAGAGCCCATCGGCCTGGTGGATTCGGCCTTCGTGCCGGTGACCGAGGAGCTGCCGCGGGATACGCCGATGGCCACGGCCAACTAGAGCGCGTTCCGATAAGTGGGAACCGGTTATCGGAGGAAACGCGCTCAAAACTCGGAGTTTGGAGGCTGATTCAACGATCAGACGATTCCGCCTGATCGCATCAGGCTCTAGGCTTCTGCCTGTCGCCCTTCGCGCGACGCGATAAGCGCCTTGCGCCGACAGGGGAAAATTGCAGGATCGGTCTATCGCGCCTAGGCTGGCGCTCGGATTCTCACCTGAAGTCATAACGGCGGCCACATGTCCGATCAGACCTCCCAAGAACCGACGATGGAGGAGATTCTCGCCTCCATTCGCCGCATCATTTCGGAGGACGACGCGCCTGCGGACGAGGCGCCGGCAGAGGCGGGCGAGGCCGCCCCCGAGGAGGCCGCCGCCGAGGCGCCGGCCTATACGCCAGAGCCTGAGCCCGAGGCGCCGCCGGCCCCCGCCTATGAGCCGCCGGCCGCCGAGGAGGAGGACGAGCCCCTGGAGCTGACCGACCGGGTCGATCAGGTCAGTGATCTCGACGTCTACAGCCCCACGACCGCGCCGGCCGCCGCAGAGCCGGAATCGGCGGCCTATTCGGCCCCGCCGGCGTCCGAGCCGGAACCGTCCTATTCCGAGCCGTCCTCTGACGAGGGCCTGCTGAGCCAGACGGCGGCGACGGCCGCGGCCTCGGCCTTCGGGCAGTTGTCGGCGGCGATCGGCATGCCGCACACCGACCGCACCCTGGAAGACGTGGTCCGCGAGATGCTCCGCCCGCTGCTCAAGCAGTGGCTGGACGACAACCTCCCGCAGATCGTCGAGGCCTCGGTCCGCGAAGAGGTCGAACGCATCGCCCGCGGGCGCGTACGCTAGTCTATCTGTCTCTCACGCCCCTCAAGGACGTGTGAGTCGCCGAACCCGCCCCACAGGGCGGGTTCGTTCGTTTCGGCGCAGCATCCGGCTTTCGCGCAGATGCGCGGGCCTGTATGGACCCCCAGATCCGCCATGCTTGAAAAAACCTTCGATCCCAAGACCGCCGAGCCCCGCCTCTATGAGGCCTGGGAGCAGTCGGGCGCCTTCGCCCCCACTGATGATCCGAACGCCGAGCCGTTCTCCATCGTGATCCCGCCGCCCAATGTCACGGGCTCCCTGCACATCGGCCATGCGCTGAATAATACGCTGCAGGACGTGCTGATCCGGTTCGAACGGATGCGGGGCAAGGCCGCCCTGTGGCTGCCGGGCACCGACCACGCGGGCATCGCCACCCAGAACATCGTCGAGCGCCAGCTGGCCGAGGCCGGCAACATCGGTCGCCGCGACATGGGCCGCGAGGCCTTCGTCGAGAAGATCTGGGAGTGGAAGGCCAAGTCCGGCGGGACCATCGTCAACCAGCTGCGCCGCCTGGGCGCCTCCTGCGACTGGAGCCGTGAGCGCTTCACCCTGGACGAGGGCCTGTCGGCCGCGGTCCGCAAGGTGTTCGTCCAGCTCCATAAGGAAGGCCTGATCTATCGCGACAAGCGGCTGGTGAACTGGGACCCGCATTTCCAGACGGCCATCTCCGACATCGAGGTCGAGCAGCGCGAGGTCGACGGCGCCTACTGGCATTTCGCCTATCCGCTGGAGGATGGTTCCGGCGAGATCGTCGTGGCCACCACCCGGCCTGAGACCATGCTCGGCGACACGGCCGTTGCGGTCCATCCCGACGACGAGCGCTACAAGCACCTGGTCGGTAAGGCCGTGCGCCTGCCGATCGTGAACCGGCCGATCCCGATCATCGCCGACGAATATCCCGACCCGGAAAAGGGCTCGGGCGCGGTCAAGATCACGCCCGCCCACGATTTCAACGACTTCCAGGTGGGCAAGCGCCACAACCTGCCGGTCATCAACGTCTTTGACGACTATGCGCGGATCAACGAGAACGCGCCGGAGGCCTATCGCGGCCTGGACCGGTTCGCCGCCCGCAAGAAGGTGGTCGAAGCGTTCGAGGCGCTCGGCCTGCTGCGCGAAATTGAGAAGACCCGTCACGTCGTTCCGCACGGCGACCGCTCCGGCGTGGTGGTCGAGCCCTATCTGACCGACCAGTGGTACGTTGACGCCAAGACCCTGGCCGGCCCCGCCATCAGGGCGGTGGAGGAGGGGCGCACGGTCTTCGAGCCCCGCAACTGGGACAAGACCTATTTCGAATGGATGCGGAACATCCAGCCCTGGTGCATCTCCCGCCAGCTCTGGTGGGGCCATCGCATTCCGGCCTGGTATGGCCCTGACGGCAAGCCCTTCGTGGCGGAGACGGAAGGCCAGGCCAAGGCCGCCGCCCGCGAGCACTATGGCCGCGATGAGCCCCTGGTTCAGGACGAGGACGTCCTCGACACTTGGTTTTCCTCAGGGCTGTGGCCCTTCTCGACCATGGGTTGGCCGGACAAGACCAGCGACCTGGCGCGTTTCTATCCGACCCACACCCTGATCACCGGCTTCGACATCATCTTCTTCTGGGTCGCCCGGATGATGATGCAGGGCATCCACTTCACTGGCGAAGTCCCCTTCAAGCGGGTCTTCATCAACGCCCTGGTCCGTGACGCCGAGGGCAAGAAGATGTCCAAGTCCAAGGGCAATGTCCTGGACCCGCTGGAGCTGGTGGACGAGTTCGGCGCCGACGCCCTGCGCTTCACGCTGACGGCCATGTCGGGCCAGGCCCGCGACATCAAGCTCTCGCGTCAACGCATTGAAGGCTATCGGAATTTCGGCACCAAGCTGTGGAACGCCACGCGCTTTTGCCAGATGAACGGCTGTGCGCGGGCCGAAGGTTTTGACCCGGCCGCCCTGCAGGTTCCGTTGAACCGCTGGATCGTCGGCGAGGCCGTCCGCACCAGCCAGGCGGTGACCAGGGCCCTGGACGGCTGCGGCTTCGATGAGGCCGCGGGCCTGCTCTACCGCTTCATCTGGAACGTCTATTGCGACTGGTACGTCGAACTCGCCAAGCCGCTGCTGAACGGCGAGGACGCCGCGGCAAAAGCCGAGACCCAGGCCACGGCGGCCTGGATCCTGGACGTCATCCTGACCCTGCTGCACCCGATCATGCCCTTCCTCACTGAAGAGCTCTGGGCCCAGACCGCGGGCGAGGGGGCCGCGCGCCAGCATCAGGGCTTCCTGATGACTGCATCCTGGCCCGAGCTGGGCGAGGATCTGATCGACAAGGCGGCGGAGGCCGAGATCGGGCTGATCATCGCTGCGGTCAGCGAGGGCCGGTCGGTTCGCGCTGAGCTGAACGTGCCCCCCGGCGCCCGACCCGACCTGCTGGTCATCGAGGCCAGCCCCACCCAGCGTGAGATTCTGGAGCGCTCGGCGCCGGTCATTTGTCAGACCCTAAGGGTGGCCAGCGTTCAGGCTGTCGAGCGCGTGCCGGACGGCGCCATCCCCTTCGTGGTTGAGGGCGCGACCCTGGCCCTGCCGGTGGCGGCCTTCATCGATCTGGCGGCCGAGCGGGCGCGCCTGACGAAGGAGATCGCCACCCTGGCCTCGGACGTGGCGCACACCGCCAAGAAGCTCGGCAACCCCGACTTCGTGGCCCGCGCGCCGGAAGAGGTGGTCGAGGAGAACCGCGAGCGGATGGCCGAGGCCGAGGCCGCCAAGGCCAAGCTCGAAGCCGCCCTGCAGCGTCTGGCCGGGGTCGGTTGAGCGTGGGGATCGCCACC
>NZ_JBALUY010000047.1:0-25744 GCF_036963605.1 Phenylobacterium sp.
CACCAGCGCCGTCTGGACGGGGTGGAACTGACGGCTGCGGGCTTCCTCAACCTGACACAGGACCATCTCGACTATCACGGCGACATGGCCGCCTATCGGGCCGCCAAGCTGCGGCTGTTCGAAACCCTGTTGCCCCGGGGCGCCACGGCCGTGCTCAACGCCGACTCCGAGGCCTTCCCGGTCTTCGCCGCCGCCGCCATCCAGGTGGGCCAGGCCATTCTGTCGGTAGGCGAGGGCGGCCAGAGCCTGCGTCTCGACCGCCGCGAACTGCAGCCGGACGGCCAGCGGCTGAGCCTGATCCACGACGGCCGGACCTTCGACCTGCGCCTGCCCCTGGCCGGCGCCTTCCAGGCGGCCAACGCCCTGGTCGCCGCCGGTCTCTGCCTGGCGGCCGGCGAAAGCATCGAGACGGTCCTGGCCGCCCTGGAGCGCCTGGAGGGCGCGCCCGGTCGGCTGCAGCGCGTCGGCGGCGGCCCCAGGGGCGGCGAGGCCTATGTGGACTATGCCCATACTCCCGATGGTCTGGAGACGGTGCTCAAGGCCTTGCGCCCGCACACCCGCGGCCGACTGATCGTCGTCCTTGGCGCCGGCGGCGACCGGGACACCGCCAAGCGCCCCCTGATGGGCAGGGCCGCCGCCGAGTTCGCCGACATCGCCATCGTCACCGACGACAATCCCCGCAGCGAAGATCCCGCCGCGATCCGCGCCCAGGTCCGCCAGGGCGCCCCGGACGCTCAGGACATCGGCGATCGTCGGGAAGCCATCGCCGCGGCCGTCGCCCTCATGCGGGATGGCGACGTCCTGGTGGTGGCCGGCAAGGGCCATGAGCAGACCCAGGCCGTCGCCGGAGGCACCCATCATTTCGACGATGTGGCCGTGACCGCCGAGGCCCTGGGGGCCGTCCATGTCTGAAGCCCTCTGGACCGCCAAGGAAATCGCCCAGGCTGTCGGCGGCCAGGTCATCGGCGACGACTTCGCCGTGAGCGGCCTGTCGATCGACAGCCGCTCGGTCGAGCCCGGCGACCTGTTCATCGCCCTGGCCGGCGCCCGGGATGGCCACAGCTTCGTCGCCCAGGCACTGGCCCAAGGCGCCGCCGGCGCCCTGGTGTCGGCGCCGCAGGGCGGACCGGCCGTGGTGGTCAGCGATGTCTTCAAGGCGCTCGAAACCCTGGGCGTCGCAGCACGGGACCGAGCCCCCCAGGCCCGCCGAGGCGCCGTCACCGGCTCGGTCGGCAAGACCAGCGTCACCCAGGCGGTGCGCGTCGGCCTCGCCATCGCCGGCAAGGCGCACTCTTCGGTGAAGTCCTACAACAACCATATCGGCGTGCCGCTCACCCTGGCGCGGATGCCCCGCGACACCGAGCGCGCCGTGTTCGAGATCGGCATGAACCACGCCGACGAGATCACGCCCCTTTCGCAGATGGTGCGCCCCCATGCGGCCCTGATCACCACTGTGGGGCCGGTCCATGTGGAGAACTTCCCCGACGGCGAGGCCGGGGTGGCTCGCGCCAAGGCCGAGATCTTCGATGGCATCGCGCCGGGCGGCGTGGCCATTCTCAACGCCGACAATGTCTGGTTCGACCAGCTACGCAGCGCCGCCCAGGCGGCCGGCGCCCGGGTCCGGACCCTCGGCACGGGCGAGGGCTGTGACGCCCGGCTGACCGCCTTCAATCCGGGGCCGGGCGAGGCCGTGGTGCGCGCGGTGCTAAACGGTCAGGCCCTGGACTTCCCGATCCTGCAGACCGGCTTCCACTGGGGGCTGAACAGCATGGCGGTGCTGCTGATGCTGGAAGCCCTGGACGTGACGCTGGACGACGCCGTCACGGCTTTGGGCGCCTTCGAGCCCCTCGCCGGACGCGGCGCCGAGCGTCAGGTGGCGATTTCCGGCGGCGCTTTCACCCTGATCGACGAGAGCTACAACGCCAATCCGATCTCCATGGCCGCGGCGATTTCCAGCCTGGGGGCGCGCAAGCTCCAGGGGCGGCGGATCGTCGCCCTGACCGACATGCTGGAGCTTGGCGGCGAGGCCGAGGCCTTCCACAGAGCCCTGGCCGCGCCCCTGGAAGCAGCTGACGTGGACCTGGTCTTCTGCGCCGGACCTTTGATGAAATCCCTCTGGGACGCCCTTCCTTCGACTCGTCGGGGCGGGTACGCCGAGAGCGCAGCCCAGATTGGGCCGCAGGTCGTCCGGGCCGTAGAGCCCGGCGACATCGTGATGGTCAAAGGGTCCAACGGTTCCAAAGCGGGTGCGGTCGCCGCCGCCCTCGTCGAGGCTGGCCGTGAGCTGGGGGGGCAGGGCTGATGTTCTATTGGCTCTACACGCAGATGTCGGCTGAGGGGCACGTGCCCCTGCTTAACCTGCTGAAATATCTGACCTTCCGCACCGGCATGGCGCTGTTCACCGCCCAGCTGGTGGTCATGCTCATGGGCTCGCGGTTCATCCGCTGGATGCAGGCCAAGCAGGGCAAGGGCCAGCCGATCCGCGCCGACGGCATCGAACGCCACATCGTCGAGAAGGCCGGCACGCCGACCATGGGCGGGGTGATGATCCTGGCCGGGCTGATCGTCGGCACGCTGCTCTGGGCCGACCTCTCCAACATCTATGTCTGGGTGGTGCTGTTCGTGACCGCCAGCTACGGCGTCCTGGGCTTCACCGACGACTACGCCAAGGTGACCAAGCAGACGACGGCCGGGGTCTCCAGCCGCCTGCGGCTGATCCTCGAAGTGGCCATCGCGCTCGCCGCCGTGGCCATCCTGATCATCTATGGCGGTCGGACGGCGGAGTCGCCGGAACTGCCGACCTCGGTGGCCTTCCCGATCTTCAAGCAGCTGCTGTGGGATATGGGCTGGTTCTACCTGGTGTTCGGCGCCCTGGTGATCGTCGGCGCGGCCAATGCGGTGAACTTCACCGACGGCCTGGACGGCCTGGCCACCGTGCCTGTGATGATCGCCGCCGCAGCCTTCGGCCTGATCGCCTACCTCGTCGGCAACTACCTGTTCTCCAACTACCTGCAGCTCCATTTCGTGCCAGGCGTAGGGGAGGTGGCCGTGCTGTGCGGAGCCATCATCGGCGCCGGGCTGGGCTTCCTCTGGTACAACGCGCCGCCGGCCAAGATCTTCATGGGCGACACCGGTTCGCTCGCCCTGGGCGGCGCGCTCGGCGCCGTGGCGGTGGCCACAAAGCACGAGATCGTCCTGGCCATTGTCGGCGGCCTGTTCGTGCTGGAAACCCTGTCGGTGATGATCCAGGTGGCGTCGTTCAAGCTCACCGGCCGCCGCGTCTTCCGCATGGCGCCGATCCACCACCATTTCGAAAAGCTCGGCTGGTCGGAGTCCACCGTCGTGATCCGGTTCTGGATCGTCGCGGTGATGCTGGCCCTGCTGGGTCTTGCGACCCTGAAGCTGCGATAGGGAGGCTGGCGCGCAAACCATGATCCCGGTCCGCGGTTTCGAAGGCAAGACAGTGGCTGTGTTCGGCCTGGCCCGTACGGGGCTGGCGGCTGCGCGCGCCCTGCAGGCCGGCGGCGCCCAGGTGGCCCTGTGGGACGACCGTCCCGCCGCCCGCGAGGCCGCCCTGGCCGAAGGCTTCGAGCTGACCGATCTGACTTCCGCCGACTGGTGGGGCTTCGCCGCCCTGCTGCTGTCACCGGGCGTGCCCCTGACCCATCCCACGCCGCACTGGACCGTCGAGCGCGCCAAGGCAGCCGGCGTCGAGATTGTCGGCGATATCGAACTCTTCGCCCGGGCCGTGAACGCCGCGCCGGAGCACAAGCGGCCGAAGGTGGTGGCCATTACCGGCACCAACGGCAAGTCCACCACCACGGCGCTCATCGCCCACATCTGCGCCAGCGCCGGCCGCGACACCCGCATGGGCGGCAATATCGGCTATGGCGTGCTCGGCCTCGACGACATGCACGGTGGCGCGGTCTATGTGCTGGAGATGTCGTCCTATCAGCTGGACCTGACCTCGAGCCTGAAGCCCGACGTCTCCCTCCTGCTGAACATCACCCCCGACCATCTGGACCGTCATGGCGGCATGGACGGCTATGTGGCCGCCAAGCGCCGGGTGCTGCTGAACCAGGGCAAGGGCGACACCGCCGTCATCGGGGTGGACGATCCCTACGGCCAGCGCATCTGCACCGAGGTGGTGGCCGCCAACCGCCGGACCATCGTGCCGATCTCGTCCAGCAAGGCCATCGGCCGGGGCGTCTATGTGCTCCAGGGCCTGCTCTATGACGCCACAGGGGAGCGCGCCGTCGAGATCGCCGACCTGCTGCGCGCCCGCTCGCTGCCGGGCCGCCACAACTGGCAGAACGCTGCGGCCGCCTATGCCGCGGCCCGGGGCCTGGGGCTGAGCCCGGAAGAGGCCGCCGAGGGGCTGATGACCTTCCCTGGCCTCGCCCACCGGATGGAGACGGTCGGTCAGGTGGGCCGCGTGCGCTTCGTCAACGACTCCAAGGCCACCAACGCCGACGCCGCCCGCCAGGCCATGTCCAGCTATCCCAAGATTTACTGGATCGCCGGCGGCCAGGCCAAGGCCGGCGGCATCGAGGGCCTGTCCGACCTCTTTCCCCGTATCGAAAAGGCCTATCTGATCGGCGAGGCCTCCCATGCCTTCGCCGACGTCCTGACGGGCAAGGCGCCTGTCGCCGAGTGCGGCACCCTGGAGCGGGCGGTCGAGCGGGCCTATGCCGATGCTGCGGCCTCCGGCCAGGACGCGGTCGTCCTGCTGTCGCCGGCCTGCGCCTCCTTCGACCAGTTCGCCGATTTCGAAGCCCGCGGCGACGCCTTCCGCCAGGCGGTCCAAGGGCTTGAGGCGCCTGTTCAACGGGGAGCCCGGGCGTGAGCGCCGCCGATCCCGCGTCCGATCCCGTCACCCGGCCCAACCAGGCTCACGCCTTCGCCCGCAGCGACCGCTCGGCGCTGGGCGTCTGGTGGTGGACCATCGACCGCTGGCTGCTGGGCGCCGTCGCCCTGCTGATCGGCCTTGGCATTCTCCTGTCGTTTGCGGCCAGTCCGGCGGCGGCGGCGCGGATGAATGTCGGCGACCCCTTCCATTTCGCCATCCGGCAATGCGTGTTCGCGGTGATCGGCTCTGCGGTGCTGGTCGGAACCTCGATGCTCGACATCAAGTCGGTGCGGCGGGCGGCCTTCTTCATCTTCCTCGGCGCGATCCTGCTGATGATCGCCCTGCCGTTCCTGGGACACAACGCCAAGGGCGCCACCCGCTGGGTCCAGTTCGCCGGCTTCACCCTGCAGCCATCGGAATTCATGAAGCCGGCTCTAATCGTGCTGGTGGCTTGGATGTTCTCCGAGGGCCAGAAGGGGCAGGGGGTGCCCGGCGTCAGCATCGCCTTTGGCCTCTACGTCCTGGCCGTGGCGCTGCTGCTGATGCAGCCGGACCTGGGCCAGACCGTGCTGATCACCATCGCCTTCGGGGCGGCCTTCTGGATGGCCGGCGTGCCGCTTTCCTGGGTCATGCTGCTGGCGGGGACAGCGATCGCGGGGCTGTTCAGCACCTATTTCGTCTTTCCCCACGTGGCCGACCGGGTGAACCGGTTCTTCCGCCCTGAGGCCGCCGACACCCACCAGGTGGACCGGGCCGCCGAGGCCATTGCGGCGGGCGGTCTGTTCGGCCGTGGCCCCGGCGAAGGCGTCATGAAGCGTCACGTGCCCGACCTGCACAACGACTTCATCTATTCGGTCGGCGCCGAGGAATACGGCCTGATCTTCAGCCTGATCATCCTGGCGCTTTTCTCGGTGATCGTGATCCGCGGCCTCTACAAGGCGATGAAGCTCAGCAACGCCTTCGAACAGGTGGCCGCGGCGGGCCTGTTCGTGCTGGTGGGCCAGCAGGCGATCATCAATGTGGCGGTGAACCTGAACCTGATCCCCACCAAGGGCATGACGCTGCCCTTCCTGTCCTATGGCGGCTCATCCCTGATCGCCTCGGGCCTCACCCTTGGCCTGGCCCTGGCCCTGACCCGTCGCCGACCGGGGGCCTACGCCCCGTCCGAAGGGCTCGCCAAGGCCGGCGCCTTCGCCTAAACGCAAAGCCATGCGCAAGATCGCCGTGGTCGCCGCCGGGGGAACCGGAGGCCATCTCTTTCCCGCCCAGGCGCTCGCAGAGACGCTGATCGCCCGCGGCTGGCGGGTGGTGCTGGCCTCGGACGAGCGCGTCGCCGCCTTCGCCGAGAGTTTTCCCGCCGAGCAGCGGATCGGCCTGTCGGCCCGCACCTTCAAGTCCGGCGACCCCATTGGCATGGCCCAGGCCGGCCTGGCCATCATCCAGGGGGTGATGCAGGCCCGCACCGCCTTCCGACGCCTCGATCCTGCCGTCGTGGTGGGCTTCGGCGGCTATCCCTCCGTGCCGGGCCTGCTGGCCGGGATCACCCAGGGCCGACCGACCGTAATCCACGAACAGAACGCCGTCATGGGCCGGGCCAATCGGCGCCTGGCCAGCCATGTGACCGCCGTCGCCTGCGCCTTCCCAAGCCTGCAGAAGGCCCCGCCCCAGGTGGCGGCGAAGGCCGTGGTGGTGGGCAATCCGGTGCGCCAGGAAATCCGCGACCTGGCCGACAAGCCATATCTTCCACCTGAAGACGTCGGCACCCTGCGCCTGCTGGTCACCGGCGGCAGCCAGGGCGCGCGCCTGCTCTCGGAACTGATGCCCGAGGCGATCCGTGCGTTGCCCGAGGACCTCCGGGTGCGCCTGCGGGTCCAGCAGCAGACCCGCAAGGAGTCCATGGACGGCGCCCGGCGCATCTATGCCGACGCCATGGTCGAGGCCGAGATCGCGCCCTTCTTCCGCGACATGGCCACCCGCCTGCGCCAGGCCCACCTGGTGGTCGGCCGCGCCGGGGCCGGCACGGTGTGCGAGTTCGCCATCGCCGGACGGCCCTCGATCCTGGTGCCCCTGGCCATCGCGCTGGACGACGACCAGGGCCAGAACGCCCAGGTCATGGCCGATGCCGGCGGCGCGGTGATCGCCCGCGAAAATCAGCTGACCGTCGACTCCATGGCCAACGCCCTGGAAAAGCTGCTGACCAACCCCGAGCGCCTCGCCCGCATGTCGGCCGGCGCCCGCTCCATCGCCAAGCCGGACGCCGCCGAGCGCCTGGCCGACCTGGTCGAACAGACCGCCGCCCAGGGCCGATAGGCCCGTTCCTCAAGCCATAGGCCCCGCCGCCCCATGAACCGCCGACGCCCCGTCCCCTTCGAACTCGGCCCCGTCCACTTCATCGGGATCGGCGGCATCGGCATGAGCGGCATCGCCGAGATCATGCTGCGCATCGGCTATACAGTGCAGGGCTCGGACTCCAAGGCCAGCGCCAACACCGAGCGGCTGGAAAAGCTGGGGGCCAAGATCTTCATCGGCCACGAGGGCGGGCAGGTCGAAGGCGCCTCGGCGGTGGTCTATTCCACGGCGGTCAAGCAGGACAATCCGGAGATGCAGGCCGCCCGGGAACGGCGCCTGCCGCTCGTCCGTCGGGCCGAGATGCTGGCCGAGCTGATGCGGCTGCAGTTCTCGGTCGCCGTCGGCGGCACGCACGGCAAGACCACCACCACCTCGATGATCGCCTCCCTGCTGGACGCCGGCGGCCTGGACCCCACCGTGGTCAATGGCGGGATCATCAACGCCTATGGCACCAACGCCAAGGTGGGCGAGGGCGACTGGATCGTCGTCGAGGCCGACGAGAGCGATGGCACCTTCCTGAAGCTGAAGTCGACGGTCGCGGTGGTGACCAATATCGACCCTGAGCACCTGGACCACTACGGCGACTTCGAAGCGGTCAAGAAGGCTTTCCAGGACTTCATCGAGAACATCCCCTTTTACGGTTTCGCCGCGGTCTGCACCGACCATCCAGAGGTGCTGGCCCTGACCTCCCGGGTCGAGAACCGCCGGCTGGTGACCTATGGGGTCAATCCCCAGGCCGAGGTCCGCGCCGAGAAGATCTCCATGGGCCCCGACGGCGCCCATTTCGACGTGGTGATCCGGCCCCTGCAGGGCGAGCCGATCCGCATGGACAACCTGCACATGCCCATGGCCGGCATGCACAATGTGCTGAACGCCCTGGCCGCCGTGGCCGTGGCCCGCGAGCTGTCGGTGGACGCCGAGGCGATCCGCGCCGGCCTCACCGGCTTTGGCGGGGTCAAGCGCCGCTTCACCACCACTGGGACGTCGGGCGGCGTGCGGGTGATCGACGACTATGGCCACCATCCCGTCGAGATCAGCTCGGTGCTGAAGGCGGCGCGGGCGGTGACCAACGGGCGAGTGCTGGCGGTAGTCCAGCCCCACCGCTATTCGCGGCTCAAGGACCTGTTCGAGGACTTCTGCGCCTGCTTCAGCGACGCCGATGTGGTGATCGTGGCCGACGTCTATGCGGCGGGCGAAGCGCCGCTGGACGGCGCCAGCCGCGAGGCCCTGGTGGACGGCCTGCGCCGCTATGGCCATCGCCGCGCCCTGCCGCTTTCCGGCCCGGAAGACCTGGCGCGCCTGGTGCTGCAGGAGGCCAAGGACGGCGATCTCGTGGTGTGCCTGGGCGCCGGCGACATCACGACCTGGGCCTATGCCCTGCCGGGCGAGCTCGACGCCCTGCGCGCGAAGGCCACATGAACTGGCGCGAACGCCTGCCGGCGGCCCGCGGCAAGCTTCTGCGGGACGAGCCCCTGGCCCCCTTCACCTGGTTCCGGGTGGGCGGCCGCGCCGATGTGCTGTTCCTGCCGGCCGACGCCGATGACCTGGCGAGCTTCCTGCGCGCCCTCGACCCAGCAGTGCCCGTCACAGTCCTGGGGGTCGGCTCCAATGTCATCGTCCGCGACGGCGGCATCGAGGGCGTGGTGGTGCGCCTGGCCGGCAAGGCCTTTGGCCAGATCGCGGTCGAGGGGCTGAAGGTCACCGCCGGCGCTGCGGCGCTCGACGCCATGGTCGCCCGCGCTGCCGCCAAGGCCGGCGTTGCGGGCCTGGAATTCTATGCCGGCATCCCGGGCTCCATCGGCGGCGCCCTGACCATGAACGCCGGCTGCTATGGCGCGGAGACCAAGGACGTGCTGGTCTCCGCCTGGGGGATTGACCGCACCGGCGCCCGCCGGGACTTCGCGCTGGCCGACTTCGGCTACACCTATCGCCACAGCCAGGCGCCCGCCGACATCATCTGGACCCAGGCGGTCTATCAGGGCCAGGCCGACGACCCGGCCGCCATCACCGCCCGTATCGACGAGATCACCGCCCGGCGTGAGACCACCCAGCCGATCCGCGAAAAGACCGGCGGCTCCACCTTCAAGAACCCGCCCGGCCATTCGGCCTGGAAGCTGGTGGACGAGGCCGGCTGGCGCGGCAAGCCGCACGGCGGCGCCATGTTCTCCCCCCTGCATTCCAACTTCATGATCAACACCGGCGAGGCCACGGCGGAGGATCTGGAGGGCCTGGGCGAAGCCGTCCGCGCCGATGTGGCGGACAAGCTGGGCGTGTCCCTCGACTGGGAAATCAAGCGCGTCGGGCGGCCTGGCTGATGGCACAAAGGGCCGCCAAGTAGTAAATTATCCCGGAATTTTTCCGGATAGACTACGTCTAAGACTATCGTATTGGCCATACTATATGGTGCCACATGAAGCGCCAAAATCGCCTTCCCCATATTAGTCTGAGTAGAACAGCCTGCGCGACAAGAAGTAATGCAAGCGTGAGAAGGAAAATGGGGGTGCCATATTTTTCTGCTGAACTTATGGCTGGGATAAAAACAATCGCCAGAAACATGCCTGAGGCGACGCTCAGAGCGATCCGGGGGATGACGGGTTTTTCGGTCATTCACCCTCTCCGTGTGAATTAAAATTCGTCGATCTAAATCTGCTCGAAATACTGGGTCGGTTACTTCGGGCCGAGGGCTTCGACATCTGCATTTGTGAGGCCAAGTTCCTGGCTCATCTCAGCCAGCGCTGTGCCGAGACGCACCCGGTTCGCCGGCCATACGGCAGCCTCTAGGATCACGCGCATCTCAGCCTCGCTGCTGCGCCCATACTGAGCCGCCCGCACCATCAGGGCGCGATGGGCCTCATCAGACAGATTGCGAAGGATGACGGCGGCCACACTGTCTCCAGCTCAAAGTGATAGCATTGATGGCAAAATACAGATTATTCCATCGCCGCTGAAGGGGGCCGCGTCAGAGCTTCGACATCTGTGATTGGCGCCCGTAGGGTTGGGCGTGCAAACAGAACCACTCGCCATCAGTCATCCCCGGGTGCGGACCTGGCTGGCAATCCGCGAGCCGCTTGAGCGACAGTTGTCTCCGCTCGGACGAGCGGCCATGCAGACTCTGGCGCTTGCCGGAGGTGAACGCGTCCTGGATGTCGGTTGCGGGGTTGGGAAGACCCCCGCAGAGCTGGCGCTGGCCGTCGGACCGTTCGGGTCGGTCGTGGGATTGGAGCTTCTGCCCGCCGCCGTCGAGGCGGCGGAGCGGACAGAGGGCCTGCCGGCCAATGTCTCTTTCGAATGCGGCGACGCACAGACATTCCCGCTCGACCCAGGCGCATTCGATGCGATCTTCTCCCGGTTTGGGATGATGTTCTTCGCCAAGCCGGCGGACGCCCTGAGCAATCTGAGGCAGGCGTTGCGTCCTAGGGGGCGGATGAGTTTCGTTTGCTGGAGGGCGCTGTCGGAGAATGAACTCGATAGCTTCCCGCTAGACGCCGCCGCGCCGTATCTACCGGATGAGCTTGTGACCCAGGCCCCGAAGGCCGCCCCGTTCTCGTTCTCCGATCCCGACCACCTATTGAACCTCATGCAGGCGGCCGGCTTCGGAGCGATCAGGATCGATGCTCACGACGAGCTTGTCAGGAGTGGAGACCTGGCTTCCATGGTCGAGGTCTGTTCTCGCGGCGGCGCGCTTGGCGCCATCCTGCGGGAGCATTCCCATCTTGTCCCGGACGCAACGTTGGCGCTGAGGGATGCACTCTCTGCGCGGGACGGGCCGGGCGGTCCCGGCCTACGCGCCTCAACCTGGGTCATTTCTGCCCAGATCGACTGAGCGGTCATCTGTTTCGGTCGGCTTTTGCAGCGAAGCCGTCGGCGACGTTTTCTATCCACCCGCAGACCTCGGCGACTGCGGACGGGGCGAGCGTTTCGGTTATGGCGCCATACTCTGAAGGCGCGCCAGTGACTGCCGTCTGCAAGAAGTGGTTCAGCCCCTTTAGCTCCAGGACTGTCGCCTGGGGATGGTCCGCCAAACGGGCGCGGATGCGCGGGGCGTGGCTGGACGGCGGCGTTTGAAGGTCACGCTCGGCGAACACCACCAGTGTCGGGCAGGTGAGGCGCGCCATCGCGGCAGTGGGGTCGTAGGCCAGCCAGTGTCTTCGCCACCGCCACGCGACGAGGGCCGTGCGGGCCGCGACCTTTTCCGCCATGTAGAGCCCGTCATCGACAGCGGCTTCAAGCACCCTGCGGACGCGCACCATGGTCTCGTTCAAACCTGCGCCGGCCCGCTCGATGGCGAACAGCCGAAGGTACATATCGACCACTTCCATTTCTCTGACGGGTTCGCCGCCGACGGCTCTGACGGCCAGAAAGAGGTCGGTGGGCATGGTCTCCCCGTCGCGGGCGCCGGTGGGGGTCATCGCCACGCAGAAGGCGATATCGGGGTCGGCGGCCGCCACGTCCGCAGCGACATGGCCTCCTTCGCTATGCCCCATGAGGCCGATGCTGTGGGGATCTATGTCTGGCTGCAGGCGTAGCCAGGCGACCGCGCATGCAAGATCTTGAACGAGGTCCGCGGTGGTCGTCTCCAGGAACTCCCCGCCAGACGCGCCTGCTCCGCGCTTGTCGAACCGCAGGGTGGCGAAGCCACGGCGCGTCAGTTCATCGGCCCATATGGCCAAGGGCTTGTGTCCGGCCGTCGTCTGATCGCGGTCTGTCTGCCCATACCAGCTGTTGAGGATAACCGCGCCGCGGAGCATTCCATGCGGTCGGCTCAGGGTCCCAGCCCGCGGTGTCCCGTCAGCGCCTTCGAACACGACCTCCTCTGATGTGTAGGGGAAGGGACCCTGAGGGGTCTGGGGGCGCAGGCCGCGGGGCGGTGGGGCGGGGGCGTCAGGTTGAAAGCTGATGGGATATCGCGCGGCCAGGTGTCGGCAGAAGCCTGTAAGGCGCGTACCGGTCGCGTCCTGCCTCAGTTCGAGCGCAATTTCGGCCTGGGGTGCGGCGAAGGCCACACGGCCCTGCTCATGCCGAACGGGAACGGTGATTTCCCCAAAAGCCTTCGTCTGTAAATGGGCGACCTGCGCCTCCCGATCCAGATGAAAGGCGAGGCGCATCCTCACGATGCCTGTGTCGAGTTCGCCGTGCCACGGGCCTTGCTGCTTCATGGTCAGGACTTTCGATCCATGGCTCGGCGAGGACAAAGCACGATAGCTTGGCTTGCCCAGGCGCCGCAGACCTGCAAACCTCTTCCTACGCTCGACGTGGCATCCGTCGCACCTAGTCTCCCGAAAGCCGCTTCTGCATGAAGTAGCGTGGGAATATTGGCGATGGGCCGTCCAACTGCCCAAAAACCTCAAATCCGAGCCGCTCATAGAAAGGCCGCGCCTGGAAGGCGTAGGTGTCTAACCACATATGGCGGCAGGCCAGCCGTAGGGCTTCGTCCTCAGCCTGTTTCATCAGCGCTCGGCCGAGACCCTGTCCGCGAGCGTCCTGTGGCACGACCACGAGGCCAATATAGAAGGACCCCCAAAGCGCCAGCGCCCACAAGCCCCCAGCGACCGTGGGGTCACCGTCGTTGGTCAATGTTAGGGCGAATGCCACACCCTCCGCATGGGGGGCCTGGGTCTTGTTGAACGCGAGCAGAGGCGCCCAGATGGGCATGTAGGCCGCGCCGGGATCGGCGGCGACTGAGATCGTGTACGTCATGGTTTTTCCAGTCTGAAGTGGTGCCGTAATTGCGGGCAAACACCGGCCAGCCGCAGGCGGGACCTGCGGCGCTAGGCTCACCCGGAGAGCCGACTTCAGACTGCGACGAAACCGATCATGTGCTGAGCTTAGTTGGGAGGCAGTGGATATCAACAGCCAACAAGGCGTACGCCCAATGTACCCGTTTACATCGTAAGCTAACACTGTTTAGATTGCCCCTCCAAAGGGATGGGGTGAGCCATGCGCGGGATCTTTGCGAGGGCGTTTCTGGGGTTGGGTCTGGCGGGGTTTCTCGCCGCCTGCGGGGGCGCTGATCCTGAGGCGGCCACCGCGCCCTTGCCGGCGGTGGAGGCGGTCGCGGTGCGCGATCCCAGCGGGGCGTCGCAGATCACCGCCACCGGCGCCCTGGCCCGCCAACGGGAGGCGCAGCTGTCGTTCCGCGTGCCCGGGGTCATCACAGAACTCACCGTGGACGAGGGCGACACCGTCCGGGCCGGTCAGGTCATTGCGCGCCTGGACCCCACGACGGTGGAGGCCGGCCGCCAGCGGGCCCAGGTGGAGCTCGACCGCGCCCGCCGGGACCTGGAACGGGATCAGGCCCTGTTCGACAAGGGCTTTGTCAGCCGCCAGCGGATCGATGACCGCAAGAGCGCGCTCGCCGCCGCCGAGGCGGCCTATGCGTCGGCGGCCTTCGACCGCCGCTGGGCGACCTTGACCGCGCCGGCCGCCGGCGTCGTGCTGTCGCGGACCATGGCCGCGGGGCAGGTGGTCCAGGCCGGCCAGGCGGTGGTCACGGTCGCCGACGCCGGCTCCCCCCTGGTGTTGCGCGCGCCGGTGCCCGACAGCCAGGCGAGCCGCATCGCCATGGGCGCGGCGGCCGAGGTGCGGGTAGGCGAGCAGACCCTGCCGGGCCGGGTCATCCTGATCGGCGGCGAGAGCGGGGCGTCCACCGGCACGGTGGATGTGGAGATCGAGATCGCCGCGGCGCCCGGGCTGCGCAGCGGCCAGGTGGCTACGGCCTCCATCGCTGGCGCCTCCAGCCTGGGCGGCGCGGCGGGCTATTCCCGGGCGCCGGCCGAGGCGATCCAGGAGGCCGACAATGGCCGGGCCTTCGTTCTGCGCCTGGACAATGGCGTGGCTCGGCGCACGGCGGTGGAGTTTGGCGGCTTTGATGGCGACGACGCCCTGATCCGCGGCCTGCCCCAGGGCGCGCGGGTGATCACCGCCGGCGGCGGCTTCGTCGGCGACGGCGACAAGGTGCAGGTGGTCGATCCCACGGCCCTGGTGGCCGAGGCCCAGAACGCCCAGAGCGCGGCCTCCAAGAGCGCGCCCCCCAAAGGCGCGGCCCAATGAACTTCGATCCCGCCGGCTTCGCCGTCCGCAGGTGGCAGTTCACCCTGGTCGCCTTCGCCCTTCTGACCGTGCTGGGGCTCAACGCCTTTTCCAGCATCCCGCGGTCTGAGGACCCGCATTTCCCCATCCCGATCATGATCGTCCGCGCCGTCCTGCCCGGCGCCGAGCCCACGGAGATGGAGCAGCTGATCGCCGACCCGCTGGAGGACGCCCTCGACGGCCTCGACGATGTGGGGGAGATTCGCTCCACCAGCCAGGACGGCTCGGCCGTGGTCCAGGTGGAGTTCGACTGGAGCGTCGATACCGACCGCAAATATGACGAGGTGGTGCGCGAGGTGAACGCCCTGCGCCCGACCCTGCCTGACGGCATAGCCCTGCTGGAGGTCCGCCGGGCGCGCACCACCGAGGTGGCCGTGGTGCAGGTGGCCCTGGTCAGCGAGCACCTGCCCATGCGCCGCCTGGAAAAGGTGGCTGAGCGCCTGCGCGAGCGGCTGGCGCGGGCGCCGGGCGTGCGGCAGGCCGAGTACTGGGGCGCGCCGCCGTCCGAGGTTCAGGTGGCCCTGGATCTGCCCAGGCTGGCCGCTCTGCAGTTGCCGGCAACCGCCGTGGCTGACGCCCTGGCCGCCGCCGGCGCCGAAGCGCCCATCGGCGCGGTGCATGCGGGCGACCGCCGTTTCAACGTCAAGGCCGGCGGCGCCTTCCGCGACCTGGACGCCATCCGCCAGACGCCGGTGCGCTCGGTGGACGGCCAGGTGGTCCGCGTCCAGGACGTGGCCCAGGTGGACTGGTCCCAGGCCGAGGCCACCCACCTGGCGCGGTTCAACGGCGCGCGCGCCCTGTTCGTCACCGTCAAGCAGAAGGACGGCGCCGATGTCGCCAAGCTGACCGCAGGCGTCAACGCCGCTCTGGACGAGTTCGAGAAGACCCTGCCGTCGGGGGTGAAGCTGGAGCGCGGCTTCCAGCAGGCGGAGAATGTGAAGCACCGGCTCAACCGCCTGTTCCGCGACTTCGGCTTGGCGCTCACCCTGGTGCTCATCACCCTGCTGCCCCTGGGCTTCCGGGCCGGCGTCGTGGTGATGATGTCCATCCCGCTGTCGCTGCTGATCGGCCTGTCGGTGATGCAGGGGCTGGGCTTCACCCTGAACCAGCTGGCCATCGCCGGCTTTGTGCTTAGCCTCGGCCTGCTGGTGGATGACTCCATCGTGGTGACCGAGAATATTGCGCGGCGCCTGCGGGCTGGCGAGGATCGCACGACGGCCGCCATCAATGGCACGCGGCAAATCTCCATGGCCGTGCTCGGTTGTACGGCGACCCTGATGCTGGCCTTCCTGCCCCTGATGTTCCTGCCGGAAGGGGCGGGCGCCTATATCCGCTCCCTGCCCGTGGCGGTGCTGACCACGGTGGGCGCCTCGCTCCTGGTTTCGCTGACCGTCATCCCGTTCCTGGCCAGTCGCATCCTGTCGCGGCATGAGGACCCGGAGGGCAATGCGATCCTGCGGACGATCAACGGCGCGATCCACCGCTTCTACACGCCCATTCTGCACCGCGCCCTGGCGCGGCCCTGGGCGGCGCTGGCGATCATCCTGGCCATCTGCGCCACCACCATCCCGATGCTCGGCGCCATCGGCTCATCCCTGTTCCCGCCCGCCGAGACGCCGCAGTTCCTCGTGCGGATCGAAACCCAGCAGGGGACCTCGATGGCCAAGACCAATGAGGTCCTGCGCTATGTGGAGGCCCGGCTGGCCCAGGAAGAGGCGGTGGTCTGGCGGGCGGCCAATCTGGGCCGCGGCAATCCGCAGATCTTCTACAATGTGAACCAGGCCGAACCGCAGCCAAACTACGCCGAGGTCTACGCCTCCCTGGGCGCCTGGGAGCCTGGCGAAAGCCCAGAGCTGCTGGACGGCCTGCGGCGGGACTTCGACCTCTATCCCGGCGCCCGGATCCGGGTGATCGTGTTCGAGAACGGGCCGCCCATCGAGGCGCCCATCGCCGTGCGCCTGCAGGGCCAGAACCTTGATGTTCTCAAGGCGCTGGCCGCCCAGACCGAGGCGGTGCTGAAGGCGACGCCGGGCGCCCGCGATGTCGCCAACCCCATGCGCCTCGACCGGACCGACCTCGACCTCGGCCTGGACGAGGCCAAGGCCGCGGCGCTGGGCGTGCCCGCCGGGGCTGGGCGGCGCATCGCCCGCCTGGCGCTGTCGGGGGAGTCTGTCGCCCGCTATCGCGACGCCGACGGGGACGACTACGCCGTCAATGTCCGCCTGCCCATGGAGGGCCGCAATGAGCTGGCGGCCCTGGACAGTATCTATCTGCCGACCACCACGGGTCAGAACGTCCCCATGGCGGCGGTGGCGACACCCGCGCTCACCTCTAGTCCCGCGCGGATCGACCGGGTGGACCGCCTGCGGACGGTCACCATCACAGCCTATGTCAGCACCGGCTATCTGACCTCCAAGGTGACCTCGGACGCACAGGCGCGGCTGGACGATGCGATCGTCCTGCCGCCGGGCTACGGCCTGTCCCTGGGCGGCCAGGCCGAGGCGCAGTCGGAGAGCTTTGCCGGCCTGGGCGCAGCGGTGATGATCGCCATCTTCGGCATCCTCGCCGTGCTCGTCCTGGAGTTCGGCAAGTTCAAGACCGCCCTGGTGGTGGCCGGGATCATCCCGCTCGGCCTGTTTGGCGCGGTGGCCGCCCTCTGGCTGACCGGCAACTCCATGTCCTTCACCGCCACCATCGGCATGATCGCCCTGATCGGCATTGAGATCAAAAACTCCATCCTGCTGGTGGACTTCACAGAGCAGCTTAGGCGCACCGGGGTACCCCTGCGCGCGGCCATCGAGCGGGCGGGCGAGGTGCGCTTCCTGCCGGTTCTGCTGACCTCGGTCACGGCCATCGCCGGGCTCACGCCGCTGGCCCTGGAAGGCTCAGGCCTCTACTCGCCCCTGGCCATCGCCATCATGGGCGGGCTGGTCACCTCGACCTTCCTGTCGCGGGTCGCCACGCCGGTCATGTACTGGCTGCTGTCGCGGGGCGAGCGGGAGCCGGAGGCGGCGTCGGACGCCGTTCTGACCGCCCCGTCACCGGTGGTCTGAGGAGGCGAGGGCGCTTGACGCGCCGGCCCTGGCCGCCGAAGGGGGAGGCCTGGACCTTCCGCAATAAGAGACGCCCATGGCCTTTTCCGTCGCCGGTAAACATGTCGCTGTCCTGCTGGGCGGCCTCTCGCCCGAGCGGGAGGTCAGCCTGGTTTCCGGCGCGGCCTGCGCTGACGCCCTGGAGCGCCTGGGCGCCCGGGTGACCCGCCTGGACGCCGGCCGCGATGTGGCCCAGCGCCTGGCTGACCTGAAGCCCGACGTCTGCTTCAACGCCCTGCACGGCGAGTGGGGCGAGGATGGCTGCGTCCAGGGCGTGCTCGAAACCCTGGGCCTGCCCTACACCCACTCCGGCGTCCTGGCCTCGGCGCTGGCCATGGACAAGGCCAAGGCCAAGGCCGTGCTGGCTGCCGCCGGCGTCACGGTGCCGGGCGGCGGGCTGTTCAACCGGTTCGAGGCCGCCGCAGACCACGTCATGGCGCCGCCCTATGTGGTCAAGCCCAACGCCCAGGGCTCGTCCGTCGGGGTCTTCCTGGTTTTCGAGGGCGCGAATCGGCCGCCGCAGGAACTGGTGGCGCCCGGCTGGACCTTCGGCGAGGAGGTTATGATCGAGCCCTATATCCGCGGAAAAGAGCTCGCCTGCGGCGTTATGGCCGGCAAGGCGATGACGGTGACGGACATCGTGCCCAGGACGGGCTTCTACGACTATGAGGCCAAGTACGGGGAGGGCGGCTCAGACCACGTGATCCCGGCGCAGATTCCGCCCCATGTCTTTGAAAAAGCGATGGAACTGAGCGAGCGCGCGCACGCGGCGCTAGGTTGTCGCGGGGTGACCCGCTCGGACCTTCGTTATGACGACATTAACGACATTCTGGTCCTCTTGGAGGTCAATACCCAGCCCGGCATGACGCCGACCTCGCTCGTGCCAGAGCAGGCGGCCAAGCTCGGGGTGGATTTCGACCAACTGGTGCATTGGATTACGGAGGACGCCTATGCCCGCGGCATTGCGGGGGGGAGCGCAGACTAAGGCGAAGCCCCGGGCCAAAGCGCCCTCCAGTCCCCGAAAGACCCGCGGCGTGTCCAAGGCTCAGGCGGCATATGCGCCGGGCAAGCTGGGCGCGGCCCGTGGCCTTGGCCTGTCCCCCGGACACGCTCTGATCGCCGCCGGCGGCGTGCTGGTCCTGACGCTGGTCGTCGCCCTGTCCACGGGCGACCGAGCGGAGAAGATCAGCCAGGGAACCCAAGCCGCCCTTGGCCGCCAGTTCGCCAGCCTGGGCTTCCGCCTCAACGCCGTCCATGTCCAGGGCGCCTCGCCGGCCGCCACCGCCGACATTCTGACCGCGGCGGGCGTCTACAAGGATCAGCCGGTGCTGGGCCTGGACCTCGACGCCCTGCGCGCCCGGGTCGAGGCCGTGGGCTGGGTCGAGGAGGCGCAGGTCGTGCGGCTGTTGCCCGACACCCTGATCATCGCCATTTCCGAACGCCAGCAACTGGCTGTCTGGCAGCACGACGGCGCCAGCCGGGTCATCGACGCCGAGGGTCAGGTCATTCCCGAGGCCAATCCCCTGCGGTCGGCCAATCTTCCCCTCGTGGTCGGCCAGGGCGCCGATCAGCATGCCGCAGCCATCCTGCCGCGGATCGCGGCCCGTCCCCGGCTGATGAGCCGGGTGGAGGCCCTGGTGCGGGTCGATGACCGGCGCTGGGATCTGCGGCTCAAGGACGGATCTCTCGTTCAACTTCCGGCGGTCGACGAAGAAGCGGCCCTGATTCAGCTGGAACAACTCGACCAGCGCTCCCGGATACTCGAGTTGGGATTTGCACGGATCGACCTGCGCGATCCGACGATGGTGGCGGTGCGACCGCGCGACCAGGTCCGCTCCGGCGGATTGGTCGCCGACGGCGCCTAAGGTGGTGGAAGGAAGAACCGTGCCGTTCGGGACCAAAACGGTCGAAAAAAACAGCAGCCGCGACAGCCTGAAGGCCGCCCTGGGGCGTCAGCCCCTGGTGGCGGCCGTCGATCTGGGCGCCTCCAAGGTCTCCTGCTTCATCATGAAGCCGGAAGGCGTGCGCCGGGCTGACCGGACGCTGACCGCGGCAGGGGTGGGCTATGTCCAGTCCCGGGGCATCCGCGGCGGCGCCATCGTCAATCTGGACGAGGCCTCCGACGCCATCGCCCAGGCCGTGGAGCGGGCCGAGAATGTGGCCGGCGTCAACGTCCAGGGCGTGACCGTGGCCATGGCCGGCGGCCAGCTCAAGAGCCATCGCATTTCCGGCCGCGTCTCCCTCGGCGCCCGGCCGATCTCCGACCATGATCTGGTCCGCGCCATCCACGCGGCTCTGGCGCAGGTCAAGCTGCCCGACCGTCGCGCGGCCCACATCCTGCCCATCGCCTGGCGGGTGGACGGCCAGAGCGGCGTGCGCGACCCCCGCGCCATGTTCGGCCGCAGCCTGGCGGTGGAGCTGCTGGTGGTCTCGGTGAGCGAGACGGCCTTCCAGACCCTGGGCGCCTGCGTCGAGCGGGCGCACCTGCAGTTCGAAGGCGTCGTCGCCGCGCCCTTCGCCTCGGCCCTGGCGGCCCTGGAGGAGGACGAGATGGACCTCGGCGCCGTGTGCATCGACATGGGCGGCGGTTCGACCTCCGCGGCGGTGTTCACCGCCGGCAGTCTGGTGCATGTGGAGACCCTGCCGGTGGGCGGCCAGCATGTGACCGCCGACATCGCCCGCGGGCTTTCGACCTCCATGGCCGGCGCCGAACGCATCAAGACCCTGCACGGATCGGCCATCGCCTCGGCCAATGAGGACCGCGAGATGATCGAGGCTCCGCCCCGGGGCGATGATCTTGGCGCAGGCCCGGTGATCGCGCCCCGCTCCCTGCTCAAGGGCATCATCGCGCCGCGGGTGGAAGAAACCCTGGAGCTGCTCCGCGACCGCCTCAAGGCGTCGGGCGCGCCGGTGGAGGCCGGGGCCAGCCTGGTGCTGACCGGCGGCGCCAGCCAACTGGCCGGCGTCCGCGAGGTCGCCGTGCGTGTGTTCGACCGCCCCGTGCGCCTGGGCCGTCCGCGACGGGTGCCGCATCTGGCTGACGCCGCATCAGGTCCCGCCTTCTGCGCCGCGGCCGGGGTGCTGCACCGGGCCGCCTTTGGCCCCCGTGAGGCGGTGTCGGCGAAAAACGCCTCTGGCGCCCGCAATCGGCGTGAAAGTCTTGATCCCCGGGCCAATCCCGTGACCAAGGCTGCAGCCTGGCTTCGGGAAAACCTTTAGGGTCAAGACTAGATTCGCAGCGGTCAAGGTTAGGCGCGGCGGTGGAGTCTTGGCTATTGCATGCGCCACGCCGTCGCAGTCCCGCGGCGGCGTGGTCGCCGTCCATGGCCAGAATTTGGCCTTAAGCCTTATTCCACAACCAAAAAATGCAGGCTGTGGAGGTCGACGGACCTCCGACTCAATGTAAGCGGTTTACGTTCGATTAAGGATGATGGTCGCTTAGTTAACCGCATCCCAATCGGAGCGCCTCGCGGGCGGGTCGCGTGCGCTTCAACAGATTTGCGGAGGACACAGGGTCCTATGGCTATTGCACTGACGGCGCCGCGCGAGACCGAGCTGAAGCCGCGTATTGTGGTGTTCGGAGTCGGCGGCGCTGGCGGAAACGCCGTGAACAACATGATCGAGGCGCACCTCGAGGGCGTGGAGTTTGTGGTCGCCAACACCGACGCGCAGCAGTTGGCCTTCTCCAAGACCGACCGCCGCATCCAGCTGGGCGCCACCGTGACGCAGGGGCTGGGCGCCGGCGCCCACCCCGAGGTCGGCATGAGCGCCGCTGAGGAATCCATTCCCGAGATCGGCGAGCACCTCGACGGCGCGCACATGATCTTCATCACGGCGGGCATGGGCGGCGGCACCGGCACCGGGGCCGCCCCGATCATCGCCAAATGCGCCCGCGAGCGCGGCATCCTGACCGTCGGCGTGGTGACCAAGCCCTTCCATTTCGAGGGCCGCCACCGCATGCGTCTGGCCGACTCCGGCATCGCCGAGCTGCAGCGCTATGTGGACACCCTGATCGTCATCCCGAACCAGAACCTGTTCCGGGTGGCCAACGAGCGCACCACCTTCTCCGAAGCCTTCGGCATGGCCGACCAGGTGCTGCATTCGGGCGTCCGTTCCATCACCGACCTGATGGTGCTGCCCGGTCTGATCAACCTCGACTTCGCCGACGTCCGCACGGTCATGACCGAGATGGGTAAGGCGATGATGGGCACCGGCGAAGCCTCCGGCGACGACCGCGCCCTGATGGCCGCCCAGAACGCCATCCAGAACCCGCTGCTGGACGAGGTTTCGCTCAAGGGCGCCAAGGCTGTGCTGGTCAATGTGACCGGCGGCCTGGACATGACGCTGCTGGAGGTCGACGAGGCCGCCAACGCCATCTCCGAGCAGGTGGACCCCGAGGCCAACATCATCTTCGGCGCGGCCTTCGACCCGTCCCTCGACGGCATGATCCGCGTGTCGGTGGTGGCCACGGGCATGGACGGCGCCTCCATCGCCGCCATCGAGCCCAAGATCGAGACCCGCCGCGCGCCGCCCGCGCCCGCGGCCCGTCAGTCCGAGCCCGTGCGCCAGGCCGAACCCGTTCGCCAGCCCGAGGCGGTTCGCCAGCCGGCGCCTCAGCCGACCTATGAGCCGCGGCCTGCGCCGGCCGCCTATGCGCCCGAGCCAGCGCCCCGCGCGCCGGAGCCCGCGCCCCAGGCCTTTTCGCCGCCGCCCCAGGCGCGCGCGCCGGAGCCCCAGCCCCAGGCCCGCGCCTATGAGGACGAGGCCGAACAGGCGGACCTCTATGCGCGCCCGGAGCCGGCCCCGGCCCAGCGCCCGATCACCCGCATCGTCGACCCTATGGCGGCCGAGGAGGGCGATGAGCCCCTGTTCGCCGACAACAGCTTCGCCGATGATCGCCGGCAGAAGAGCGGCTTTCTGAGCCTGTTTGGTGGTCGCCCCCGCTACGACGCCCCGGCGCCGACGCCGACACCCGCGCCCACCAGCCGTCAGGCGCCCGCCAGCCGCGGCGGCGCTCAGCCGGCCGAGGCCGCCGATCCCGATCGTGACGCGGGCGAAGATCTTGAGATTCCGTCCTTCCTGCGTCGCCTGGCCAACTAGCCAGCTATCCCATCGCACACCACCGTCAGACGGCCGGTTCCTCGCAGAGCCGGCCGTCTTTCATTGAGCGCCCCGGGCTCGGCGAGGCCAACCTAAGCGTCGGATTCAGAACAGGATTCACCTGGATCTTAAGGCGAAACATTCGGAAACAGGACTTGTCTTGCGGCGCCGCAGCACAGGAACTATCCGGTTCGTGGGGCCATTCGCGGTTGTTGAGCCGCCCGTACAAGTCTGGTCAGGAAGGTTTCAGTTCGTGTCCGCAGCCATCGCCCATTCCGCTCACGCGCTCCAGCACACGGTGCTGGGTCCGGCGATCTTCGCCGGCGTCGGCGTGCATACCGGCGCTCATGTCCGCGTGGCGGTCCGCCCTGCGCCGATCGACACGGGCATCGTGTTTGTCCGCACCGACATCGCCGACCAGGACAACCGCATCACGGCTTCGGCCGAGGCCGTCTGCAAGACCCAGCTGGGCACTGTCATCGGCAATGCCGCCGGCGTCACGGTCTCGACCATCGAGCATCTGATGGCGGCCTTCGCGACCCTGGGCGTAGACAACGCCGTAGTCGAGCTGGACGGTCCGGAAATGCCGATCATGGACGGCTCCTCCGAACCCTTCGTCCAGATTCTCGATCAGGCCGGCCGCCGCCAGCAGGAAGCGCCCCGCCGCTATATCGAGATCCTGGCGCCCATCGAGGTGATCGACGGCGACAAGAGCGCCCGGCTGCTGCCCTGCGACCGGTTCGAAGTGGCCTTCGAGATCGTCTTTGATTCGCCGGTCATCGGTCGCCAGGCGGTTGATCTGGCGATGGACGAGGCCGCCTTCCGTACGGAACTCGCCAATTGCCGGACCTTCGGCTTCGCCCATGAGGTCGAGGCCCTGCGCGCCATGGGCCTGGCCCGCGGCGGCTCGCTGGAGAACGCGGTGGTCATCGAGGGCGACCGGATTCTCAATCCCGAAGGCCTGCGCCGCCCCGACGAATTCGTGCGCCACAAGGCCCTGGACGCCATCGGCGACCTCTATGTGCTGGGCGCGCCGATCCTCGGCCGTTTCGAAGGTCGCCTCGCGGGCCATGGGATCAACAACCAACTCGTCCGCGCCCTGACCGAACGGCCGGACGCCTGGCGCATCCGCACCTTCGCCCCGGAGCTGGCCCTGGCGGTCTGACCTTCCGTTTGCGCCGTCGCCCGCGTGGTGTAGAAGCGGTGGCTCGCGGCGCGGGGGCGCGCTTGGTCCTTTTGAGGTGAAGGTGTCTCTGCTTCACAATTCCCTTCGGGGTCCTGCCGTTGCGACGGTTCTCGCCGCCCTGGCCCTTACGGCCTGCGCCGGACGCGAAGAACGGCCCCGGCTGGCCTATGAGGAGCGGCCGGTCGAGCTGCTCTACAACACCGGCGCCAATCGGCTGGACCGCGGCCTGTGGAACCAGGCGGTGGACTATTTCGCCGAGGTGGAGCGTCAGCACCCCTATTCGGTCTGGGCCCGCCGCTCGATCCTGATGACCGCCTATGCGCAGTATCAGGCCAACGACTACGCCGAGGCCATCTCCAGCGCCGACCGCTTCCTGTCGCAGGCGCCGGGCAATCCGGCCGCGGTCTACGCCTATTACCTCAAGGCCATCTGCTACTTCGAACAGATCGTCGATGTGGGCCGCGACCAGGCGGCCACCGGCCAGGCGCTGAACGCCCTGCGCGAGGTGGTGCAGCGCTATCCAGACAGCGAATACGCCAAGGACGCCCGTCTGAAGATCGACATGGTCAACGACCAGCTGGCCGGTAAGGAAATGACGGTCGGCCGCTACTATCTGCGCAACGGCGACACCCTGGCAGGCATCGGCCGGTTCAACACGGTGATCGAGCGTTACGAGACCACCAGCCATACGCCTGAGGCCCTCTATCGCCTGGTCGAGGCCTATCTGACCCTTGGCCTCAACGAAGAAGCCAAGCGCAACGGCGCGGTGCTCGGCTTCAACTATCCCGGCACGGTCTGGTATCGCGACGCCTATGACCTGCTGACCCGACGAGGGCTTCGCCCAGCCAATGCGCCCGCAGCCTCCGAAGGTCGGGGCCTGTGGTCGCGGCTCCCCTTCATCGGCGGCGACGAGTCCGAGGATCTGGAGCGCGACAAGGACGCCACCCTGCGCCCGCCGGAAAGCCAATAGAACCTAAGGCGAACGAACGGGCTTTCGCCCGCGGTGATTCCAGGCAATCTTGCACCCCATGCTGATCGGACTGTGGATCCGCGACGTGGTGTTGATCGAGGCGCTCGACCTACCCATCGGGCCGGGGCTCACCGCCCTGACCGGGGAGACGGGGGCGGGCAAGTCGATCATCCTCGACGCCCTGGGCTTGGCCACCGGCGCGCGGGCCGAGGCGGCCCTGGTGCGCCAGGGCGCGAGCCTGGCCCAGGCCACGGCCCTGTTCGCCCCGGCGCCAGACCACCCGGCCTGGGCGCTCTTGGACGAGAAGGGCCTTGGCTACGATCCCAGCGAAGATCTCGTCCTGCGCCGCACGGTCAATGCCGATGGCCGCAGCCGCGCCTTCGTCAATGACCAGGCCACCAGCGTCGGCGTCCTTCGGGAGCTGGGCGCGCTGCTGATGGAGGTCCATGGCCAGCACGAGACCGTCGGCCTGCTCGACACACGCACCCATCGCGGCCTGTTGGACGCCTTTGGCCAGCTTGGCGGCCCCCTGGCCGAGGTAGGGGGGCTATGGAAAGCCTGGCGGACCGCCCAGGCCCACCGGGACGACCTCGCCGCCACCGCCGACCAGGCCGCCGCGGAGATGGAGGAGCTGAACCCCCGCCTCGCCGAACTCGACCGCCTCGAACCCCGGGAAGGGGAGGAGGCAGATCTCGCCGAATGCCGCGCCATGCTGGGCGCCGCCGAAAAGGCGCTGACCGACATCGCCTCGGCTCGGGAGGCCTTCGATGGCCTCTCCCCCCGCATGGCCCAGGCCGTCCGCGCCCTGGACCGCGCCCGGGAACGGGCCGTCCACGCCGGCGCGGCTGAAACCGGCCCCACGGTGACGCGGCTGGCGGCCGCCACCAGCGCCATCGACCGCGCCCTGGTGGAGGCGCAGGAGGCCGAGGCGGCCATCGACGGCGCCGCCGAGGCCTTCGACTTCGACCCCGACCGCCTGGAAAAGACCGAGGAGCGGCTGTTCGAACTGCGCGGCATGGCCCGGAAGCTCAATGTCAGCGTCGAGGAGCTCCCCATCCTGCGTGTCGGCTTCGTCGAGCGGCTGCGGGCGGCCGAGACCTCGGGCGAGG